>NZ_JBEXET010000011.1:0-185098 GCF_040606415.1 Streptomyces sp. NPDC005423
CGGCCGCGCGGCCGTACGCGCCGACTTGTGCGGCGGCCGGTTCGGGACAACGCGACCGGAGTGGTCTCCCCCGGGCCGGACATCATGGCCAACAGCCGTGCCCCGGGCGGTGGTTCAGCGGGGAGGGCGGGCCCGGTGGCGGTAGTGGTCGGCGACGACTCGGGCCATCGCGCCGATCGGGTCGGCCCCCACCTCCTTCGCGGCGAAGAAGACATGGCCGCGCACCTGCGGGTAGGCGTCGGCCAGTGTGAGGTGCCGGGAGAGCTCAGCCGGGTCCTGCCAGGCCGCCGGCTGTCCGGCGGCACCCGCCTTGTACAGCGCCTCACCGATGTGGAGCCGGGTCCGGGAGCCGCGCGCGACCTCCGCCCACCAGGGCACGAGCTTCGCGTAGTCTGCGGCGGCGAAGCCGATGTTCCAGTAGAGCTGCGGGACGATGTAGTCGATCCAGCCCCGCCGGACCCACTTCCGGGTGTCCGCGTACAGGTCGTCGTACGTCTGCACGCCCGCCCGGGTGTCGGAGCCGCGCGGGTCGGTCGCCGCGTTGCGCCACACCCCGAAGGGGCTGATCCCGAAGTCCGCGGCCGGCCGGATCCGCCGGACATGGGCCGCGGTCTCCAGGACCAGGCTGTCGATGTTGTGGCGGCGCCAGGCGGCCCGGTCGGCGAAGCCGCCGCCGTACCTGGCGTAGGCCTCGTCGTCGTCGAAGGTCTGGCCCGCCACCGGATACGGATAGAAGTAGTCGTCGAAGTGGACGCCGTCCACGGCGTACCCGCGTACCGCGTCGAGTATCGCGTCCTCCACGAAGGCGCGGACCTCCGGCAGCCCGGGGTTGTAGTAGAGCTTCCCGCCGTACGCCACCGCCCACTCCGGGTGCCTGCGGGCCGGGTGCGAGGGGATCAGCGTGGTGCGGTCGGTGGTGTTGGCGATCCGGTAGGGGTTGAACCAGGCGTGCAGCCGCAGCCCCCGTCCGTGCGCCTCCTCGACCGCCGTGCCGAGCGGGTCCCAGCCGGGGTCCTGGCCCTGGGTGCCGGTGAGGTACTGCGACCAGGGCTCGTACGGGGAGGGCCAGAGGGCGTCGGCGGTGGGCCGTACCTGGAAGATCACCGTGTCGAGGCGGTCGCGCACCGCCGCGTCGAGGTGGGCGATCAGTTCCGCGCGCTGCTCGGCCGCGGTCAGGCCGGGGCGGGAGGGCCAGTCACGGTTGGCCACCGTCGCCAGCCACACCCCTCGCATCCCGGTGACCGCGTGCCGGTGCCCGGCCGTCCCCGGAACGGCGTCCGTGTTCGCCGTCGCGCTGCCCGTGGCCGTCACCGTCGACAGCGCGGCCAGCGCGAACGCCCGACGTGACATCCGGCCCATCCGCCCACCCCCTACCTCGCCGGTCCGTGCCGTCACGGACCGTCCAGGGGCCCCAGAATGCCCGACCCCGGCGATCGATCATCGATACTTGGGAGTAACGTGCACGATCGGAGCAGACCCCGGACCACGGGGGCTCCGTCACCGCCGTAGGTCAGCGAAAGGGACGATGTGACCGGCTTCTCTGGAGATATCGCGCGCGTCGGAGTCGTCGGCTGCGGCCAGATGGGGGCGGGAATCGCCGAGGTGTGCGCCCGCGCCGGTCTGGACGTCAAGGTCGCCGAGACCACCGGGGAGGCCCTGGAGATCGGCCGCACCCGGCTGTTCAACTCCCTGTCCAAGGCGGCGGAGCGCGGCAAGATCTCCGCCGAGGAGCTCGACGCGACTCAGGCGCGGCTCGGTTTCACCACCGACCTCGGCGAGTTCGCCGACCGGGACCTGGTGATCGAGGCCGTCGTCGAGAACGAGCAGGTGAAGACCGAGATCTTCCAGGTGCTGGACCAGGTCGTGACCCGGCCCGACGCGATCCTGGCCTCCAACACCTCCTCGATCCCCCTGGTACGGCTCGCGGTCGCCACCTCGCGGCCCGACCAGGTCGTCGGCATCCACTTCTTCAACCCGGCGCCGGTGCAGCAGCTCGTCGAGCTGATCCCCGCCCTCACCACCTCCGAGGGCACCCTCGGCCGGGCCCAGCTCTTCACCGAGAAGGTGCTCGGCAAGCACGCGATCCGCGCCCAGGACCGCTCGGGCTTCGTGGTCAACGCGCTGCTGATCCCGTATCTGCTCTCCGCCATCCGGATGTTCGAGTCGGGCATCGCCAGCCGCGAGGACATCGACAACGGCATGGAGCTCGGCTGCGCCCACCCGATGGGCCCGCTGAAGCTCTCCGACCTGATCGGCCTGGACACCGTCGCGTCGGTCGCGTTCTCGATGTACGAGGAGTACAAGGAGCCGCTCTACGCCGCTCCCCCGCTGCTCCAGCGCATGGTCGACGCGGGCCGGCTGGGCCGGAAGTCCGGGTCGGGGTTCTACACCTACGGCTGACCGCCCCGCCGCGCGGCGACACACCGTGACGGCCGGGCGACGGCGGGCCCGGCACTCGGAAGAGTGCCGGGCCCGCCGCATTCACACGCCGTGTGCGCTCCGGGCCCGCATATGCCCCTCGCACACTCTCCCCGCGGGCCCACCAGGCGAGTTGACTCATCATGCGCATGCAAGGGATGTGACGACTACGGAAAGGAGTGGACCCGTGACCGCCGACCCCCAGCATCCCGTGGTCCATGGAGAACTCGCGGAGTTACGCCGCCGCCTCGACGTCGCTCAGGCGCGCGTCGAAGGAGGACTGGCGCTGCTCAGTCATCGCACCGAGGAGACGGACAAGGAAGTGGACGGACTGAGCGCTCGTGTCGTCGCCCTCGAACACACCCGCTGGCCGCTGCCGGCGATCGCGGCACTGACCGCGGTGGGCGCGCTCGTGGTGACGGTCTGGCAGGCCCTCGGGCGTTAGCGCCGCAACAGGCGGCATGCGCCCCGGCGCTAGCGCCGGACACCCGGGCGCGGGCGGGCGGGCCGGGGGCCGTCCTCGCCGAGCCTCATGTGGTGCAACAGCAGGAGCGCCGCCGCCATGTTGGCGGCCGGGACCTCGCCCCGGGCGACCATGCCGGGGACGAGTTCGAGCGGGACCCACTCCCTGCGGTCCGACTCGAAGTCGTCCACGGGATGGCCCGTGTACTCGCCCTCCTCGGCCCAGTAGATGTGGTGCCGGGCGTCGGTGAGGCCGTTGGACGGCTCCACGCTCATCAGGTGGTGCAGGGGCCCCGGCCGCCAGCCGGTCTCCTCCTCCAGTTCCCTGGCGGCGGCGCGGGCGATGTCCTCGCCGTCCTCGACGACGCCCGCCGCGAGCTCCCACCCCCAGCTGTCGGTGATGAAGCGGTGGCGCCAGAGGAGGAGCACCTCGTTGGCGTCGTTGACCACCGTGGCCACGGCGACGGGCCGGAGCCGCAGGAGGAAGTGGTCGAGGTGCCGGCCGTCCGGCAGCTCCACATCCGCGAGGTTGACGCGAAACCAGCGGTTTTCATACACAGTTTGTTCGTTCTTTTTCGTCCACTGCACGGTTCTGCCACCTTCCGTCGAGTAAGTGGCAATATCGCAGCAGGGACGAGGTCGTGCGGATCGGCGCGGCTCCCGTGGTCGCGGGCTACAGCGGCACGCGCAGTGCGCCGTCGATCAGTTCGGCCGCCTCGGCGGTGCCCGCGCCGCCGCTGCGCACCAGGTGTTCGCGTACCGCCCGGAGTCTGTCGCGCAGCCGCTGGGACTCCATGCCGCGGGCCTGTTCGGCCATCTGTACGGCGGTGGCCACCGCCTTGTCGGCGTTGCCCTGGCGCAGTTCGATCTGACTGAGCATGGCGAGCCGGTGCACCCGGCCCCGGTCGTGCGCCGGGGTGTCCACGGCCGCGGTGGCGTGCTCCCCCGCACCGGTCAGATCGCCGAGGCTGAGGAGCGCCTCCGCCACCTGGACGTTCACCAGCCCCGGCTGGACATAGCCGGTCTCGTCGGGTTCACGGCCGCGCCTGATGCGTTCGGCGGCCTGCTCGGCCCGCCGGATGCAGGACAGGGCGCCGGTGCCGTCGCCCAGGTGCGCGTACGCCTTGGCCTGCATCGCGTAGAGGTCGGAGGCGAGCGCCGGTGTGATGTGCTTGCCTGCGGCACGCAGCGCGGCCTCGGCGAAGGCGACCGCCTGGCGGAACTCCCGCATGAACAGCGACTGATTGACGAGCAGCGCGATGACGTAGGCGCCGAGTCCCCTGTCGTTGCTGGCCTTTGCCAGCCTGAGCGCCTGGTGGAAGTAGCGCTGGGCCAGGCCGTGGGCGTCGGAGTCGTAGGCGCAGATGCCCGCGATGGCCACCAACCCGCCTGTCGCGCGGTGGAGTTGGCGGCCGGTGGCGTTGGTGTAGCTGCCGCGCAGCAGGGGCGCGGTCTCGGAGTTGAGGAAGCCGACGATGCGGGAGCGGGTCGCGACGCCGCCGGCCTTGCGGTACATCTGCTCGTAGTGGGCGCGGGCCGCGCGCAGCATCTCGATGTCGGCCATGCTCACCCTGTGCCGGCCGCCGCGTGAGACGTCCATGTCGTCCGGCGGGTTCTCCCACTCCCAGACGGGCATCACCGCGGGGGTCCCGGTGACCGCGGGCGCGCCGAGGAGGTGCGGGCGCTGCTGTTCGTCGGAGCGCCACAGGGCGGTGGCCCGCTCGACGAAGCCGGAGAGCGAGGTGCCGTGCGGGGCGGACGGCTCACCGGGTACGCCGAGTCCGATGTCGTCGAGCGTGACGGGCCGCCGCAGCCGGGCGGCGAGCACCTCGCAGATCAGGTCGGGCACCTGCCCGCGCGGACGCTGTCCCTTCAACCACCGCGCCACGGCGGTGTGTTCGTAACGGAGGGCGAGACCCCTGGCCCGCCCGGCCTGGTTGACGTGGGCGGCGAGACCCGCGTGCGAGATCCCGGCTTCGTCCAGGATCGCGTCGAGCAAGGTGTTGGGCTGCATGATGCCCCCGGTGGCTCGGTGCGGACAGAGTAGTGCGGTTCCGTTCGCACGGGGTGTGAACGGAGTGCGCGCATCCGGACCGTGTGCGCGCTGTCGCGCAGAGTCCTCACCCGTTTGACTGAGGTGCCTCGCGAGAGGCAGGCCGGGCCGCCGGCTCCCCCCTCCTACAGTGCGGCGGTCCGGCTCAATGCCGGTGCGTGGTCGGCGAGGTGCGCGCCACGGTGTGCTCAGCGGTGTGTTCCGCGCCGGCGGCGGAGCCGCTGATGTCACCGCTGCGCGCGCCCGGTTGGGGGTGCGGTGGAAGGCGGTCGTTACGGAGGACCAGCATCGCCACGTCGTCGGCCGGGGTACCCCCGGTGTGGCGCAGCAGCGCCGTGAAGACCGAACCCAGTACCGACTCCGGCAGAGGGAGCGGGTGTTGGGCCACCGTCGCCAGCACCTCCGGCAGCGGGAAGAAGCGGCCGTGCTGGTCGCGCGCGTCCTCCGCCCCGTCGGTGTAGAGGAACAGCGCCTCCCCCGGCGGGAGTTGGCCGCAGGACAGGGCGGGGAGCTCGGGTGGCAGCGGGAACGGGCCCAGCGGGGGGAGCGGGCCGGCCCGGGCCAGGGGTTCGACGCCGGTCGCGCCGAGCCGGTACGGCCAGGGGTGGCCGCAGTTGAGGGCCTGGACACCGCCGTCCTCGTCGATCTCCAGCAGCAGGACGGTGACGAACTCCTCGGCGAGCGCGCTGTCGTGGTCCGGGCCGGCCGCCGCGGGGTGTTCGGCGCGGGCGCGTTCGCGCAGGTGCCGGGCGACGGCGCGGTCCAGGCGTCGCAGCACGCCCGCGAGGTCGGGTTCGTCGTGCGCGGCCTCGCGGAAACTGCCCAGGACGGCGGCCACCGTGCCGATGGCGGCGATGCCGTGGCCACGTACGTCGCCCATCACGACCCGTACGCCGTGCTCGGTGGCGAGCACCTCGTAGAGGTCACCGCCGACGACGGCGCCGCGCTCGGCGGAGAGCTGGGCGGCGGCCAGGTTCAGGCCGTCCAGCCGCGGCGGCAGCGGGCGCAGCAGCGCGTTCTGGGCGGCGCCGGCGATCTGGCGGATCTGCCGCAGTTCGCGCAGCAGGGAGCGCCGGACCTGGACGATCAGGCCGGTGCCGACCGCCAGGAAGACGGCGCTGGTGACGATCCGGGCGCCGAGCCCGTTCTGCTGGGCGAGCGGACACGCCAGCTTGTAGGTGATCGCTATGGCGCCCCAGGCGGTGGGCAGGCCCAGGGCGGCTCCCCGGCGCAGCGGACGGCGGGCACGCGTCCTGCGACGCGGACCGCGGGGCACCCCAGCCTTGCTGTGGATCATGCCGATGGCCCCCCAAATAGGCCCTGACAGCGCAATCGGACCGGCCCCGAAAGGCCGGTCCGATTCTGTCGAGCGCACGCCCCGGCCGGGCCGGATCACCCGTACTTCTCACCCGAACGAGTGAGAACGGGCAGGACGTGCGCAGGTATGCGGTTGGGGCGCAAAGGGCGCGTGGGGCTAGGCCCGGAGGACCGCGCCCACCCGGTCGGCGGCCAGGGCCACCGCCGCGTCACGGGCGGCGGAGGCCTCGTCCACGGTCAGCGTGCGGTCGGGCGCGCGGAACCGCAGCGCGTAGGCCAGGGACTTCTTGCCCTCGCCCAGCTGCGCGGCGTTGTCGTAGACGTCGAACAGCCGGATGGATTCCAGGAGTTCACCGGCACCCTCGCGCAGCGCCGCCTCGACGTCCGCGTGCGGGACCGGCGCGTCGACGACCAACGCGACGTCCTGTGTGGCGACCGGGAACGTGGAGATCTTCGGGCCCTTGGGGACGCCCGCGGAGGCCCGCTCCAGGAGGTCCAGGTCCAGCTCCATCGCGCAGGTGCGCGCGGGCAGGCCCAGGCTCTTCACCACCCGCGGGTGCAGCTCACCGGCGTACCCGATGACCTGCTCGGTGCCGTCGACGACGACCGCGAGTTCGGCGCAGCGTCCGGGGTGCCAGGGCCCGTACCGGCCACCCCGGACGAGGAGCCGGGTGCCGGCCTCGCGGGCGAGGACGCGGGCGGCCTCGACGGCGTCGGCCCAGTCGGCCGGGCGGCCCTGGCCCCACCAGCCGGCCTGCTCGCGGGCGCCCGCGAGGACGACGGCGGCGTGCCGGGGCTGGACCGGGAGCGCCTCGGTGAGGGAGGCGATCTCGGCGGCGGTCGGGCGCCGGTCGACGGGCAGCCGGACGGCGACCTTGAGCTCCTCGCGAGGGTGGAAGACCAGCCCCGTCTCGAAGAGCGCCAGATCGTGCGAGCCGCGGCCGTCGTTGCGCCGCAGGGCGGCGAGCAGGCCCGGCAGCAGCGTCGTACGGAGCGCCGGCTCCTCGTCGGAGAGCGGGTTGACCAGCTTGACGACCCGGCGCCGCGGGTCGTCGGCGGCCAGGCCGAACTGGTCGAAGACCTGCTCGCCGAGGAACGGGTAGTTCGGCGCCTCGACGTAGCCGGCGCCGGCCAGTGCCCGGCCGGCCCGGCGGTGCAGCCGCTGCCGGTCGGTGAGACCGAGGCCCGCGGGGGGCTTGGGCAGCGTGGAGGGCAGGTTCTCGTAGCCCTCCAGCCGGATGACCTCTTCCGCCAGGTCGTTGGGGTCGGTGAGGTCGGGGCGCCAGGACGGGACGGTGACGATCAGCTCGTCCTGTCCGTACACGTCGCAGCCGACCTGCTGGAGCCGGCGTACGACGGTCTCCCGGCCGTAGTCGACGCCCGCGACCTTGCCGGGGTGGTCGGCCCGGATGGAGATGGTGTGCGGGGCCGAGGGGGCGATGACCTCGGTGACGCCCGCCTCCGCCGTGCCGCCCGCGAGGAGGACGAGGAGGTCGACCGTGCGCTGGGCCGCCGCGGAGGCGGCCTGCGGGTCGACACCGCGCTCGAAGCGCTTGGACGCCTCGGAGGCCAGCTTGTGCCGGCGGGCCGTGCGGGCGATCGAGATCGCGTCGAAGTGGGCGGCCTCGACGACGACCTCGGTGGTGGTGCCCTCGGTGTCGTCGATCTCGGTGTCGGCGCCGCCCATGACTCCGGCCAGGCCGATGGCCCCGCGGTCGTCGGTGATCACCAGGTCGTCGGCGTCCAGCGTGCGCGTGACGCCGTCGAGGGTGGTGAGTTTCTCGCCCCGCTCGGCCCGGCGCACGCCGATCGTGCCCTGGACGCGGGAGCGGTCGTAGGCGTGCAGGGGCTGGCCGAGCTCCAGCATCACGTAGTTGGTGATGTCGACGGCGAGCGAGATCGGGCGCATGCCGGCCTTCTGGAGGCGGCGGGTCAGCCAGATCGGGGACCGGGCGTCGGGGTCGAGACCGGTGACCGTGCGGGCGGTGAAGCGGTCGCAGCCGAGCGGCTCGGAGACCTGGACGGGGTAGCCGAACGCGTTCGGTCCCGGTACGTCGAGCAGCGCCGGGTCGCGCAGCGGCAGACCGTAGGCGATGGCCGTCTCGCGGGCGACGCCGCGCAGCGAGAGGGCGTAGCCGCGGTCCGGGGTGACGGCGATGTCGAGGACCTCGTCGACGAGCTGGAGCAGCTCGATGGCGTCGGTGCCGGGCTCGTACTCGGGCGGCAGGACGATGATGCCCTTGGTGCCGTCGTCCCCCATGCCCAGCTCGTCGCCGGAGCAGATCATGCCGTGCGAGGTCCGGCCGTACGTCTTGCGGGCGGCGATGGCGAAGCCGCCGGGCAGGACGGCGCCGGGCAGGACCACGACGACCTTGTCGCCGACGGCGAAGTTGCGGGCGCCGCAGACGATCTCCTGGGGCTCGCCGGTGCCGTTGGCCCGGCCCACGTCGACCGTGCAGAAGCGGATCGGCTTCTTGAAGCCCTCCAGCTCCTCGATGGTGAGGACCTTGCCGACGACGAGCGGGCCCTTGAGGCCGTCACCGAGCTGCTCGACGGTCTCGACCTCCAGGCCGACCGAGATGAGCTTGGCCTGGACGTCGCGGCCGGTCTCCGTCGCCGGCAGGTCGACGTACTCCCGCAGCCAAGAAAGCGGGACCCGCATCAGATCTCCATCCCGAACGGCCGGGTGAACCGGACGTCACCCTCGACCATGTCTCGCATGTCTTCGACGTTGTGGCGGAACATCAGCATCCGCTCGATGCCGAACCCGAAGGCGAATCCGCTGTACTTCTCCGGGTCCACACCGCAGGCGACGAGCACCCGGGGGTTGACCATGCCGCAGCCGCCCAGCTCGATCCAGCCCTCGGAGGAGCAGGTGCGGCAGGGGCGGTCGGGGTTGCCGACGGACTCGCCCTTGCAGACGTAGCAGAGCATGTCCATCTCGGCGGACGGCTCGGTGAAGGGGAAGTAGTTCGGGCGCAGCCGGGTCTTCATCTCCGGGCCGAAGAGCGAGCGGACCATGTGGTCCAGGGTGCCCTTGAGGTCGGCCATGGTCAGGCCCTCGTCGATGGCGAGCAGCTCGATCTGGTGGAAGACCGGGGTGTGCGTGGCGTCCAGCTCGTCCGTGCGGTACACGCGGCCGGGGCAGACGATGTAGACCGGCGGTTCGCGGTCCAGCATCGCGCGGGCCTGCACGGGCGAGGTGTGGGTGCGCAGCACGACCCCGGACTCGTCGGACGCGGCCCCGGGGCCCTGGACGAAGAAGGTGTCCTGCATCTGCCGGGCCGGGTGGTCCGGGGTGAAGTTGAGGGCGTCGAAGTTGAACCACTCCGCCTCGGCCTCGGGACCCTCGGCGACCTCGTACCCCATGGAGACGAAGACGTCCGCGACGCGCTCCATGAACGTGGTCAGCGGGTGCCGGGCGCCGGCCGGTACCCGGTCGTGGGGCAGCGTGACGTCCACCGCCTCCTCGACCAGCACCCGGGCGTCGCGCTCGGCCTCCAGCTCGGTCTGGCGGGCGGCGAACGCCTTGTTGACGGCGCCCCGGGCCTGGCCGACGAGCTTGCCGGCCGCGGCCTTGGCCTGCGGGGGCAGCGCGCCGATCTCGCGGTTGGCGAGGGCCAGCGGGGAGGTGCCGCCGGTGTGGGCGACCTTGGCCGCCTGGAGCGCGTCGAGGTCACCCGCGGCGGCGAAGGCGGCGAGCGCCTCGTCCCGCAGGCGCTCGATCTCGTCCGGTTTCAGGGCCTCGACCTCTACAGGGTCGTACGACTTGTTCGGTGCCGACATCTCTTCCCGTGCTTCCGGTTGGCTGGCGGATGGTCCCCGTCTTCGACTCGGAGACGAATCGTCCACATCGAGGGGACGCAAAGGTGCCAAAGGCCGAGTCTAACGGGGGTGGGACAGGTGACCGCGCCCGTGGGCCCTCGTCGGCGCTACAGCAGGTACGCCGGGGTGCCCACGGGCAGCGTAAATCGGAACTCGGCGCCGCCGCCGGGGGCGCGGCCGACCGTGATGGTGCCGCCGTGGGCCTCGACGATGCCCTTGACGATGTACAGGCCGAGTCCGGTGCCGCCGCGCTTGCTGCCCCGCCAGAAGCGGGTGAAGACGCGGTTCATGGACTCCTCCGGGATGCCGGGCCCCTCGTCGCTCACCGTGACCGACGTGGCGGTGTTCGCCGTGTTCGCCTCCGCCTCCCCCTCACGCGGGGAGACCGAGGCCGTGATGTCGATGGTGACGGTTCCCTCGCCGTGGCGCACCGCGTTTTCCAGCAGGTTGCTCAGCACCTGGTCGATCTTGTCGGGGTCGGCCCAGAGGGCGGGCAGCGGCTGCTGGAGCCGGAGCAGGAAGCGGTCGGCGGTCTGGCCCGCGGCCACGTACGCCTGGATGTGGCGGCCCACGGCGGCGCCCATGTCGACGGGCTGGCGGCGCAGTTCGAGCCGGCCGGAGTCGATGCGGGAGATGTCCAGCAGCTCGGCGATGAGCCGGGTGACGCGGTTGGCGTCGGCGTCGACGGTCTCCAGCATCAGCCGCTTCTGGGCGTCGGTGAACCGCTCCCACTTGGCGAGCAGGGTGGCGGTGAAGCCCTTGACGGAGGTGAGCGGGGAGCGCAGTTCGTGGGCGACGGTGGCGATCAGCTCGGCGTGGCTGCGCTCGGTGCGGCGCCGGGCCTCGGTGTCGCGGAGGGAGACGACGACGCGGCGGACCGGTCCGGTGGGTTCGGTACGGACGTAGCGTGCCGTGACGAGCACCTCGCGGCCGCCGGGCAGCAGCAGGTTGCGCTCGGGCTGCCGGCCCCGGATGGCGAGGCCGCCGTAGGGGTCGGTCAGCTGCCACCAGCGCCGGCCCTCCAGGTCTTCCAGGGGCAGCGCCTTCTCCAGGCGGCGGCCGAGGGCGGCGGCGGCGGGGACGGCGGTGATGCGCTCGGCGGCGGCGTTGAAGCAGATGACGCGGCCGTTCTCGTCGGCGACGACGAGGCCGTCGGGCAGGTCGTCGGGGTCGATGCCGAGGTCTGCGGGCTCACCGGGGCCGGGCTCGGACCGCTGCCGTTCCTCTCGTGCTCCCGGCGCGCTGCTCGTGCCGACAGTCATCCCCGTACCCCACCTCTCAGACGGCGCAGGTGGCCCCCGAGCTGGTCACCCTACTAGCTGTAGGTGACGGAGCGGCACCCTCCGGAGGCGCGCTGTGCACGGGCTGACGCATAGAGACATACGGCCGCGGCGGTGGCGAGGTTCAGGCTCTCGGCCTTTCCGTGGATCGGGACGCGCACGACGGCGTCCGCGAGCGCGCGGGTCTCGGCCGGGAGCCCCCAGGCCTCGTTGCCGAACACCCAGGCGGTGGGGGTGCCCATGGTGCCCTGGTCGAGTTCGTCGTCGAGGTCGTCGGTGCCGGCTCCGTCGGCGGCGAGGATGCGCACCCCGGCGTCCCTGAGCCCGGCCACGGCCCGTTCGACCGGCACGCCGACGGCGACGGGCAGGTGGAACAGGGAGCCGACGGAGGCGCGGACGGCCTTGGGGTTGTAGAGGTCGACGGAGGCGTCGGTGAGGACGACGGCATCGGCGCCGGCGGCGTCCGCGCAGCGCAGCACGGTCCCGGCGTTCCCGGGGTCGCGGACGTTGGCGAGGACGGCGACCAGCCGGGGCCGGCCGCGCAGGATCTCCTCGAAGGGGGTGTCCAGGAACCGGCAGATCCCCACGAGTCCCTGTGGAGTGACGGTGGTGGAGATGTCGGCGACGACCTGCTCGTCGGCGAGGTACACCCGGGCACCGGCGTCCCGAGCCTCGCCGACGATGTCGGCGTACCGCTCGGCGGCCTCGACGGTGGCGAACAGCTCGACCAGCGTCTCCCCGTGCCCGGCGGCCTCCCGCACGGCCTGCGGCCCCTCCGCGAGGAACAGCCGCTCCTTGCCCCGGAAGTTCCGGCGGGCCAGCCGGCGGGCGGCGGAGACGCGGGGGGAGCGGGGGGAGATGAGGTCGGGGGCGACGGGGGGCATGCAACTCACCTTCGTTGACCGGGGCATGGGGACCGGAGCAGAGGGACCGGAGACACAAGCAGGACCCGCAGGCCCGAAGGCCTGCGGGTCCTCACCTCACGTCCGCTCTAGAGCCGGCGCGGCGTCACGCGGCCTTCGGCGCGTTGACGTCGCTCGGCAGCGCCTTCTGGGCCACCTCGACCAAGGCGGCGAACGCACCGGCGTCGTTGACGGCCAGCTCGGCGAGGATCTTGCGGTCCACCTCGACGTTGGCGGCCTTCAGACCCTGGATGAAGCGGTTGTACGTGATGCCGTTGGCGCGGGCAGCGGCGTTGATGCGCTGGATCCACAGCTGACGGAAGTCACCCTTGCGCTTCTTGCGGTCGTTGTAGTTGTAGACCAGCGAGTGGGTGACCTGCTCCTTGGCCTTGCGGTACAGGCGCGAACGCTGACCGCGGTAGCCGGAAGCGGCTTCGAGGATCGCCCGGCGCTTCTTGTGGGCGTTGACTGCCCGCTTGACGCGTGCCACTTGTTAACTCCTTGCAGCGGGGCCATGGGAGTACTCACACGGCCCGGAATCGATGGGGTCCCGGTCCAGACGTACGGCGCGCGCTGATCGGGCGATCAGGCGCCGGTACGTCACTTGCCGAGAAGCTTCTTGATCTTCTTGGCGTCGCCCGGGGCCATCTCGGCGGTACCGGTGAGGCGGCGCGTCAGTCGGGACGACTTGCGCTCGAGCAGGTGGCGCTTGCCGGCGCGCTCGCGGAGCACCTTGCCGGAGCCGGTGATCTTGAAGCGCTTGCGGGCACCGCTGTGCGACTTGTTCTTCGGCATAGCGCCGTATCTCCTCGTCGGTGGCGCTCCGGTGCCCGGTCGTGAAACCGGGCACGGTGGAGCGTCGCTCTTGTATCGGTTTGCATCCCTGGACGCGCGTCCGGGATCAGGCCTCGGCGGGCGCCTCGGCCGGGGCTTCGGCGGTCCTGACCTCGTCGTGGCCGGCCTCGTCGTCGATACCCTCGTGGTCGAGGTTCTCGCCGTCGATGCCCTCTTCGTCGAAGTCGCTCTCCGAGACGTTCTGCGACTTGCCCGGGTTGGCCTTCGCGTCCGCCTTGCGGGCGGCCTGCGCCTCACGGGCCTCGGCCATCGCCTCGGTCTTCTTCTTGTGCGGGCCGAGAACCATGATCATGTTCCGGCCGTCCTGCTTCGGGTTCGACTCGATGAACCCGAGGTCCTGGACGTCCTCCGCGAGCCGCTGGAGCAGTCGATAGCCCAGCTCGGGCCGGGACTGCTCGCGACCACGGAACATGATCGTGATCTTGACCTTGTCGCCCTGCTTGAGGAAGCGGACGACGTGGCCCTTCTTCGTGTCATAGTCGTGCGGGTCGATCTTCGGCCGGAGTTTCATCTCCTTGATGACCGTGTGCGCCTGGTTCTTGCGCGCCTCACGGGCCTTCATGGCCGACTCGTACTTGAACTTCCCGTAGTCCATGAGCTTGCAGACCGGCGGGCGTGCGCTCGCCGCGACCTCGACCAGGTCGAGGTCGTACTCCTGGGCAAGCTCCAGGGCCTTGGCAAGCGGAACAATCCCGACCTGCTCGCCGCTCGGACCGACAAGTCGCACTTCGGGAACGCGAATCCGGTCGTTGATACGGGGCTCGGTGCTGATGGATCCTCCTCGGTTAGCACCACACGGCCATCTGGCGGACGGCCGCGTTTGTCTTCTGTAGACGGACCTGACCGCGCCGGAACACAGAAAAGCCCCGGGACGATCACAAGACGGGGCTCCAAACACTGCCGGAGCACCGCCGCGATGGTCGCGGGGCGCGCTTTCGGGTGGACTCCATCGTCCGTACGGAACGATAGTGGCCGCCTGACCGGTGTGACCCGCCGTCCCGGAGGACAGTCGGGTGGGAGATCGGAGCCTCCACTTGTTGGCCGGGCACCACGGTGCCTGGCCGGTCATCACACAAGGTTAGCAGCTCCCCAGGGGCGGTGCGAACCGCCGTACACCGGGGCCTATCGTGTGGGCATGAGTGACACCCCTCCCGACTCCCCCGCTGCCGAGTCCCCCGACTTCGACGCCATGGCCCGCGACATCGCGGAGGTTCCAGCGGTCGAGGTGATCGTGACGGTCGCCGTCAACCTGATGAGCGCCGCCGCCGTGAAGCTCGGCCTGACCGAGGAGGGCGACAAGTACAAGGACCTCGACGAGGCCCGCAAGCTGGTGACCGCCCTCGCCGGACTGCTCGACGCGAGCACGACCGAGATCAGCTCGTTCCACGCGGCCCCGCTGCGCGACGGCCTGAAGTCGCTCCAACTGGCCTTCCGCGAGGCGTCGTTGGTCCGGGACGAGCCGGGCCAGGGTCCGGGCGAGAAGTACACCGGCCCGGTCTACGGCTAGCGGGCGCGTCCCCAGCGTCCCCCGGCCGCCCGGCGGACGGTACCCGTCCCGGCGGCTCATCCCCTCCGTACGTACAAGGGCTCGCCCGGAGGCGTCGACCCGGCCGGCAGCAGGGCCAGGTCGAGGCCGCGCACCAGGCGGGCCCTCAGCGTCTCGTCGGCGGCGAGACGGCGGGCCACGGCGCGGGCGGCCTCGGCGGCGGGCGCGGCCGGGTCCAGGACGAGCGCGAGGGTGCCGTCCGCGTCCCCGGGTCCGAGATACGCGCGGAGCACGGCCGGCTCGGCGGCGACCGCGGCCCGTACCGCCTCGGCCACGGCCGGGTCGGTGAGCGGGTCGGCCGTCGTCCGCCCCTCCGCCAGCGCGCGCAGCGCGGACCCGGTCAGCTCGAACGGCACCGGTCCGGCCAGATCCAGTACGACCGTGTCCGCCCTTTCGTGCGCGGCGGCCAGCAGTGCCTGGTGCAGTGGTACGGCCACGGGCCGCGCCGCGGGATCCCAGCGGGCCAGCGACGCGGTGGAGGTGAAGGCGGGCAGCGCGGTGCGGTCGCCGGCCTTCAGGGTCGGTACGGCCATGTCGCTGGTCTTCTCGCGGCGCAGCCCGTTCTCGTCCTCCTCCACCTCGCCGAGCACCGCCACCACGGGGACCAGCAGCCGGGCCCCCTTGAGGGCTTCCAGCACGGGTGCCACGGCGTCGCGGTCCTCGGCCCAGGCGGCGAGCGCCGTACTCAGCCGGGGGTCGGCGGAGCCGTCGTCGTCGGAGAATCCGGGGTCGGGAATGTTCTTGTTCGCCACGGTGACCGACCCTATCGGGGCGGTGGAGCCGGCCCTGTGCGGGTCCGGAAACACGGCGGACACCGCTTTCACGCGTTTCTCAGGAAGTGCTGACACGGCTTTCACATCCGTCTAACGGCGCGCACAGTCGCCGCCCGCACGATCGCGGGCATGGAGTCTTCCAGAGCCCGCCGAGATCACCGTGCCCGTTCGTCGCGCCGACGCCCGCTGCTGCACGTGGCGCTCGCCTCCGTGGCCGTCGTCGGTGTCACGGCGGCCGGCACCGTGTACGTGAAGGCGCAGGCGCACTCGGGCCCCGTATCGTCGGCGGCGGTGCCGTCGGTCTCGGCGGCGGCGAGCGGGGAGGCGACGGTGGAAGCGGTGGCGGAGCCGACGGTCGACCGGGACGCGCTGCTGGCGAAGGCGATGAAGAAGTTCGTGGCGGTCACCGGTGAGCAGAAGGTCTCCGCGGCCGTGTTCGCCATGGGCTCCGGCGAGAGCGCCGCCTACGGCCACGCGGCCTTCGACACGGCGAGCATCGTCAAGGTCGACATCCTGGCGACGCTGCTGCTCCAGGCGCAGGACGCGGGCCGGCAGCCGACGGCGACGGAGAAGGCGTACGCCACCACGATGATCGAGAACAGTGACAATGACTCCGCGTCGGCGCTGTGGAAGATCATCGGTACGGCGGACGGGCTCGACGCGGCGAACAAGCGCTTCGGGCTCACCGCCACGACGGGCGGCGACGGCGTGCTGTGGGGGCTGACCCAGACCACTGCGGCCGACCAACTCACCTTGCTGCGGCAGGTGTTCGGGGACGACTCCAAGCTGAACGCGGCCTCCCGGTCGTACCTCCAGGGGCTGATGGGCCGGATCGAGGCCGACCAGCAGTGGGGGGTGTCGGCGGCGGCCGACGGGGCGCGGTGGAAGCTGAAGAACGGCTGGCTGGCGCGGAGCACGACCGGGCTCTGGGACGTCAACAGCGTCGGGCGGGTGACCGCGGCCGACGGGCAGGTCTATCTGGTCGCGGTGGTGTCGAAGGGCAGCACCACGCAGGCCAAGGGGATATCCCTGATCGAGGCGGCGGCGAAGGCGGCGGTGTCGGTGTTCACCGGCGAGGGCGCGTCGGCATCGGCGTCAGCGTCGGCCGTCAACTGACCTTTCGGCAGGGGCCGTTCGGGATTCAGAAATCCTCGGCCTGTCTGCGGCGACCGCGCCAGAGCACCACGGCCATCACCAGCAGCACCCCGCCGAGGCTGCCCGCGAGGGGGCCCGCCCAGCCCGAGGTGTCGTGGGCGGAGGCGGGGGCGTCCGGGCCCGACCCGAAGTACTTCCTGCCGTAGGCGGCGGGCCGCAGGTTCTCGGTCTTCAGTCCGGCGGCGGTCCTGATGGCGGCGGCGGGGTCGATGAACCCGAAGCCGCGGGAGTCGTCGCGGCCGCCGCTGGGGGCGTCACGGGCGGTGTCTTCGAGCAGTTTCTTGATCTGGGCGGGCGCCAGGCCGGGGTGGGCGGCCTTGATCAGCGCGACCGCGCCCGAGACGAAGGCGGAGGCGGCGCTGGTCCCCCAGCCCTCGTAGTACTTGTGGTCGGGGTCGGCGATGACGACGTCGACGCCGGGCGCGCCGACCGTGGCGTACCAGCGGCGGGTGGAGAAGGAGGCGCGGGTGCCGAAGCGGTCGACGGCGGTCGCGGCTATCACGCCCGGGTAGGCGGCCGGATAGGAGACGTGGTCGCCCTTCTCGCCGCCGTTGCCCGCCGAGGCGACGACGGCGACGCCCTTCTTCAGGGCGTACTGGACCGCCTCGTCCTCGGTGGGTTCGGGGTGCGCGGAGGCAGAGTCGTCACCGAGGGAGAGGTTGATGACGTCGGCGCCGTGGTCGGCGGCCCAGCGGATGCCGTCGGCGAGCGCGTTGCCCCGGGTGGAGCGGGCCTTGCCGCGGGCGGTGTCGCCGTCTTCGAGGATGACCCGGACGGGCAGGATCCTGGCTTCGGGGGCGATGCCGATGATGCCGTCCGCGTCGCCGGTGCCATGTCCGTGACCGGCGATGATGCCCGCCATGGCGGTGCCGTGCCGGGCCCAGGCACGGTCACCGGGCCGGGCCCCGAAGCCGACCATGTCCTTGCCGGCGAGGACGTTGCCGACGAGGTCGGGGTGGTCGGCCTCGACGCCGGTGTCGAGGACGGCGACGGTGATGCCCTTGCCCTTGGTCGTCTGCCAGGCCTGCTGGGTGTGCATGGCGTCGAGGGCCCACTCCTGGGCGCGGATGCCGTCGGCGTGGGCGACCGTGGAGGGGACGAGCGCGACCGAGGCGGCGAGGAGGACGCTCAGGAGACCTGCCCGGCGGGTGGTGACGCTCATGAGGGCTTCTCCGTGGGCGATTCGACGGTCTCGCGCAGACTCCGTCCGACCCGGTCGGCGAGGCCCTGCGCCTCGTTGCCGAGGCCGGCCTGCGAGGGGGCGGTGGTGGTGCCGGACTGGATGGCCTGTTCGGCGGACTGGGGGGTGTCGACGGTCCGGCCGTCGGCCCAGCCGGAGACGGCGTAGACGACGACGGGGGCGTCGGTGAGGACGGAGACGGTCCAGGACGCGCGCTGCCGGTCGCCGAAGCCGGCGGCGGCGGTGCCCTTGGCCGCGTAGGGGCGGGGCATCAGGTCGGTCCGGTCGGCCAGTCCCTCGTCCTTGAACCGTCTGGCCAGCGCGCCCATGGTCGCGGCGTCGGCCTTGGTGAAGAGGAGCCCGACGGTGGTGACGAAGCTCTGGGTGGCGTCGGTGTAGGTGGCCCGGAGCAGCCGCCGGCAGCCGGCGGGGGCGAGGGTCGCGCGCAGCAGTGGGTCGAAGGCGTCGGCGCAGCCGCTGTCGGGCGCGACGCCGATCCGGGTCCAGGTGCGGTCGGCCCCGCCGGGTCCGGCGCCCCTGCCCCGCACGGTGGCGGGGAACAACTCGTCGACGGGCACGCTGTGCCACAGCGCGCCGGCCGCCGCGTAGGTGCCGGCGTCCTTGGGTGCGGTCGTCTCCCCGGTGAGCCAACTCCCGGTCACCGCACCGCTGATGAGCCCGAGCCCCAGGACGAGACAGAGGGCGATCACCGCGGTCCTGGGCCGTACCCGCCCCGCGAGCGGACGCCCGCGCCCGGCCCCGTCGTACCCCTCGGGCTCCCCGAACGACACGACGGGCCGCCCGTCACCGGGGCTCATGGGCGCGCTCCAGGAGAAAGCGGGATCAGGTGCTACGGCGCCGGGTGCCGCCGCCGGGCTCGCGGGCCGGGGCAGCTCGGACACGGGCCGCGTCGGCGTCCCCGGGGCCGACGGCGACCAGGCGGCGGGCTCCGCCGCCTCCACCGCGCCGAACCGGCGTGCCCCGTCCGACCCGTCGGACCGGCCCCGGTCCACGACGGGGACCGGCGTTCCCGGGGCGGACGGCGACCAGGCCGCGGGCTCCGGCTCTCCGAACCGGCGCTCGGCGTCCGCCCAGTCGGCACCCGAGAACGTCGAGTCCCCCCGGCCACGACCGTCCGGGGAGCTCGGTGTCCCGGTGGTGGAGGGGGACCAACCGCCCTGCGCGGGTGCGGAGTTGGTGGTACCGGGGCGGGGGTGGGCCGGGGGTTCCGCGGGGCGCGGCGGAATGTCGGTGGGGGTGGCGGGGGCGGCGCCCTGGCGAGCGTCGGGGGGTGCGGCGGGGCGCGGGTGCTGGGGGGTGGTGGGCTCGGCGCCGGGGTGGGGAGCGGCGGGCGCGGGTCGCGGGCGGGAGCTTTCGGGCACGGTCGGGCGGCCCGGGGCGCTGGGGGTGGTGTCCGGCCGGGGAGCGCCAAAGGCGTTCCGCTGCCGGGGAGTTGAAGGCGCCGCGTCTCCCGGGGACGGCTCGGGCACCTCCTGCCGCCGAGCGGTCGAAGGCGCCGCCTGGCGCGGGAAGGGCTCGGGCGCCCCCTGCCGCGCGGACGCGTCGGGCAGGCCCTGGTGCCGGTGGACCGGATCGCCGACAGCCGGGTCGTGCAGGGGCGGCTCAGGCCTCGCACCCGGTGCGGACGAGGGCTCGGGCGAGGTGTCGTCGGCGGCGTGCGGCGGGGGGCCCGGGGTGGGTCGGGTGGTCGGCCCGGCGTTGGACAGTTCCCGCCAGGAGAGGCTGTCCGGCCCCTCGGAGGAACCGGTCGCTGCCGAAACGAACGGAGTGGCGGCTGTCGGCCGCGGCTGCTGTCGCGCGGGCGCGTCCGGGTGGACGTCGGCGGCCGGACGCGACGGAGCCTCGGTACCGGGGCCACCGCCGGACAACGGCTGCCAGGGCATCCCCTCCGCGGTCCACCCGGGGGCGGCGGACCCGGGCGAGGCCGCCGGGCGGTCCGGACGGGCCGGCTCCGACGAAGCGCCGGGGTTGGGCCGCGGCTGCGCGTCGGGCGTTCGTGGGGGCGGATCCGACTGAGCCGGCGGCTCCGGACTCGTGTCGGCGCCGGTCCAGGCCTCCCAGGACAGCCCCTCGAACGGTACGTCGGAGGCGCCGGGGCCCGGTTCGGCGGATGTCGCGGGGCGACCCGGTCCCGGCCGGCTCGCGGCTCTCTCCGGCGGGGTCCCCTCGGCGGTGCCCGGCGCCGTGCCGACGCCGTCGAACGGGTGGAGGGCACCGGGTGTCGTGTCCGGCGGGGTCTCCCGCCATGACCGCGGGCGGTGCGGCGGCCGGGGCGGGACGCCCTCCGGCGGTACGCCCCCGGTGGTCACACGCCGCGGGTCGCGGACCGTCGCCGGGGGCGCGTCCGGGAAGCGGGCCGAGGCGGGCGGCGGGGGCGGGTCCGCGGCGTCGGCGGCCCGGGGCGAGAAGGGCCGGACACCGGGGAAGGAGGGGCGGCCGTCGACGGGGCCGGGCGCCCTGCGCGCATCCCCGGCGGCACCGCCCCCACGGCCGCCGTCCGGAACCCCGCCGGAACCGGGACCCGTAGCGGACGACGACGAACCGACGCCTCCGGAAACGGTCGTGCCCGCACCGGACGAGGACCCGGCGCGTCCCGTCCCGGTCCCGCCGCCGGACCCGGTGGGATCCGGGCCGGGTGCCGCTCCGCCCTGGGGCTGTCCGGTCCCGCGTCCGCTGGGCCGCAGGCCGAAGGCCGAGAAGGGGCGTTCACCCAACGGCTCCCCCGAAGTCGGCCTGGAGGACGGCCTGTTGGACGGTGGGGTGGGTTCGCCGTGCGGGGCTTGCTCGCCCGGACCGGCCGGTTCGGAGGGGCGGCGCGGCGGGACGGGGGCGCGTCGCGCTTCCGTGCTCATGCACCCCCCGTTTCCTCGTGCCCGGGCCGTTTCCTCGTACGTGGCCGGAGTAGTTCGTACCCCCGCCCGGTCTGGATTGGTCCGTCCGGGCACGCATACCCGCGGCGGCGGAGCACCATCCCGGACGCGGTCGAACGGCCGGGGGCGTTCCTCCGTGCGTGCGCGTCACTCTACGGGTTGCCCCCACGCGAACGGGAACCAGTCCGCGAGCCCGGGGCATCTGCCCGGAACATCCCCCTACCCTGCGGTAATCCTGTCTGGCAGGCTTCGTTCATGACTGCGCGCGCTGCCGACCGGGCCCGTTACGACCGGGCCACCGCCCATCTCGACGCCCCTGTCGCGATCGTGGACCTGGACGCCTTCGACGCCAACGCGGACGACCTGGTGCGCCGGGCCGGCGGCAAGCCGATCCGCGTCGCCAGCAAGTCCGTACGCTGCCGGGCCCTGCTCGAACGCGTCCTGGCCCGGGACGGCTTCGCGGGCCTCATGTCCTTCACCTTGGCCGAGTCGCTCTGGCTCGCCCGGTCCGGCTTCGAGGACGTCCTCCTCGCCTACCCCTCCGCCGACCGGGCCTCCTTCGCCGAACTGACGAGTGACCCCAAGCTCGCCGCCGCCGTCACCGTCATGATCGACGACCCGGCGCAGCTCAATCTCATCGACGACGCCCGGGCCGGCGGCCGCGAAGTGGTGCGGGTCTGCCTGGAGTTGGACACCGCGCTCCGGATGTTCGGCGGCCGGCTGCGGGTCGGCGCACTCCGCTCCCCGCTGCACTCCCCGGCCGAGGTCGCC
Organism: Streptomyces sp. NPDC005423; assembly: GCF_040606415.1. NCBI lineage: Bacteria > Bacillati > Actinomycetota > Actinomycetes > Kitasatosporales > Streptomycetaceae > Streptomyces > Streptomyces sp. NPDC005423. Next base: position 21,429 of record NZ_JBEXET010000011.1, read on the forward strand.
GGCCTCGCCCGTGCCGTGGCCCGCCGCCCCGGCTTCGAGGTCGTCGGGATCATGGCGTACGAGGGGCACATCGCCGGGGTCGGCGACTCCGTCGCCGGGCGCCCCCTGCGGTCGCGGGCGATCCGGCTGATGCAGGCCACCGCCCGCCGCGAACTCGCCGAGCGGCGCGCCGAGGTGGTGCGCGCGGTGCGGGCCGTGGTGCCGGAGCTGGAGTTCGTCAACGGCGGTGGCACCGGCAGCGTGCAGCACACCGCCGCGGAGGACGCCGTGACGGAGATCGCGGCCGGCTCCGGGCTGTACCTGCCGCGGCTCTTCGACAACTACACGTCTTTCACGGGCCGTCCGGCCGCCCTCTTCGCCCAGCCCGTCGTACGGCGCCCCGGTGTCGGCGTCGTGACCGTCCTCGGCGGCGGCTACCCGGCCTCCGGCGCACCCGGACCGGACCGGCTGCCGGTGCCGTACCTGCCGGAGGGGCTGCGCTACGACCCGCAGGAGGGACCCGGCGAGGTGCAGACCCCGCTGCTGGGCTCCCCCGCCGACGACCTCCTCATCGGCGACAGGGTGTGGTTCCGGCACGCCAAGGCCGGGGAGCTGTGCGAGCGGTTCGACACGCTGCACCTGATCGAGGGCGACGCGGTGACGGCCGCCGTCCCGACCTACCGGGGCGAGGGCCGCACGTTCCTCTGACCCCCGGACGCTCCCGCCGGCGCGGGCAGGTGCGGCCGGGCCTCAGTACACGGTGTCCGCCCGGTCGGGGACGAGCGAACCGTCGGCGCGCAGCAGCGGTGTGCGGGCACCGTCCGGCGCGTTGTAGGCGGTGGTCGAGCACGGGTAGGGGGCCGGCCGGTGCGGCAGCGGGTCGATGAACATCGGGTTGACCAGCCAGCGGCCGTCGGCGTCGTCGTAGGCCCGGCACATCAGCTCGCTCTTGTTCCGGTTCACCACCAGGTGGGCGCCGGTCGCGTCGCCGACGAAGGTGACGTCGGTGTCGGCGTCGCCGGCCGCGATGGCCGGCCGGTGCCGCCCATCCTGCCGCTGCCAGGCGGCGGCGCCCCGGACGCCGTAGATCCGCTGGTTGATCCAGCAGCGTTTGCCGTCGATGTAGGGGATCGTCCCGCCCCGGGTAGCCGGGGTGGCGCCGCAGCCGGTGGTCCAGGGGGTGAGGCGGCCGTGGCGGTCGAGGAGGGAGCGGATGGCGATGGTGTGGGCGGGGTCCACGCCGACGCCCCGGGACCAGACCTCGGTGACGGGTGCGGAGCCGGCCGAGACAATGTAGACGTCGAAGCCGGCCCGTCGGAGGGTGCGGATCAGGTCGCGTTGCTGGTCGTAGTAGCGGACGTACGCCGGGACGGTGTGCGTGCCCACGCGCTGGGTCGCGCCGATCGGGGCGGCGAGGGCCTCGCGGCGGGCGGCGCGGGCGTAGGAGGCGAGTTGGGCGGGGGTGCGGCCGGTGAGGAGCTGGGGCACCCAGGCGTACTGGGGGACGGTGCGCCGGTGGTTCCAGCGGCCGGCGAAGGCCGGGGCGCCGCTCATGGTGGCGCCGGTGTCGCGGATGCGGACGATCTCGTCCGTGCAGCGGGGGGTGGTGGAGGTCGGCAGCGGCGCGCCCACCGGTACGGCCGTGCCGCAGGCCCCGGTCAGGGCCCGGTCGGCGGCGCCGGTCAGCCACTCGCTGGTCTCCGTCCAGCGGGCCGGGCGCAGGATCTTGTCGTGTCTCAGGGTCCAGGCGAGGGTGATGTCGGTGACGTCGTTCTTGGTGACCGTGTTGTCCCAGTCGAAGACGGCGACCGGGCGGCGTCCGGGCCTGCCCGAGCAGCTGCCGCGTTCGTCGATCACCCGCTGGAGGCGGGCGCGATTGTCGCCGTACCAACTCGCGGTGAGGCGCGGGCAGTTCGGGGTGGCCGGCCGGGCCGGAGTGGTGGTGGGTGCGGCCGCCAGGGCGGCGGCCGTCACCAGGGTCCACGCGAGAAGTCGTCGCATACGACGTGGACCGTACCGGTATGTCCGCTAGAGGGGCGTGACGTACGCGCCGGAGATGCCGCCGTCCACGAGGAAGTCGGCGGCGTTCACGAAGGAGGAGTCGTCGCTGGCGAGGAAGGCGACGGCGGCGGCGATCTCCTCGGCCTCGGCGAAGCGGCCCACCGGGATGTGGACGAGGCGGCGGGCGGCGCGCTCGGGGTCCTTGGCGAAGAGTTCCCGCAGCAGCGGGGTGTTGACCGGGCCCGGGCAGAGGGCGTTGACCCGGATGCCTTCGCGGGCGAACTGGACGCCCAGCTCACGGGACATGGCGAGGACGCCGCCCTTGGACGCCGTGTACGAGATCTGCGAGGTGGCCGCGCCCATCCGCGCCACGAAGGACGCGGTGTTGATGATGGAGCCCCGGCCCTGGCGGCGCATGTAGGGGATGGCGGCCTTGCAGCACAGGTAGACGGAGGTGAGGTTGACGTCCTGGACGCGCTTCCAGGCCTCCAGGCCGGTGTCGAGGATGGAGTCGTCGTCGGGCGGGGAGATGCCCGCGTTGTTGAAGGCGATGTCGACGCTGCCGTAGGTGTCGTGGGCGGCCTTGAAGAGCGCCTCGACCTGGTCGGGGTCGGTGACGTCGACCTTCACGAAGAGCCCGCCGACCTCGTCCGCGACCGCCTTGCCGTGGGTCTCGTCAATGTCGCCGCAGACGACGTGGGCGCCCTCGGAGGCGAGCCGGCGCGCGGTGGCGAGGCCGATGCCGCTGCCGGCGCCGGTGATGACGGCGGTACGGCCGACCAGCCGTCGGCAGACGTTCTCCTCGGCCCGGGGCCGAGGGTGGGACTGGGGCTGGGGCTGGGGCTGGGTCACTGTGCGGGGCCCTCCGTGCTGATGAAGACGTTCTTGGTTTCGGTGAAGGCGGTGAGCGCGTCCGGGCCGAGTTCCCGTCCGATCCCCGACTGCTTGAAGCCGCCGAAGGGGGTCCAATAGCGGACGCTCGCATGGGAGTTGACGGAGAGGTTGCCGGCCCGGACCGCCTGGGAGACGCGCAGGGCGCGGCCGACGTCACGGGTCCAGATGGAGCCGGCGAGGCCGTAGTCGGTGGCGTTGGCGAGCCGGATGGCGTCGGCCTCGTCCTCGAAGGGCAGGACGACGGCGACGGGCCCGAAGACCTCCTCCACGGCCACCCGCGCGCGGGCGTCGACGCCGGTCAGGACGGTGGGCGGGAACCAGAAACCGGGGCCCTCGGGCGCCTTGCCGCGGATTCCGGCGGCACCGGCCGGGACGTACGAGCGGACCTGGTCGAGCTGGGCGCGGGAGATGAGCGGGCCCATGTCGGTGCTCTCGTCCGCGGGATCGCCGACGGACACGGCCTCGATCGCCGGGGTCAGCAGTTCCAGGAAGCGGTCGTGGGCGGAGCGCTGGACGAGGATGCGGGTGCGGGCGCAGCAGTCCTGGCCGGAGTTGTCGAGGAAGGACATCGGAGCCGCCGCGGCGGCGGCCTCGATGTTCGCGTCGGCGAAGACGATGTTGGGGCTCTTGCCGCCGAGTTCGAGGGTGACGCGCTTGAGCAGCGCCGCACCCTTCGCCAACACCTGTTTGCCCACGGCTGTTGACCCGGTGAACACGAGCTTCGCGACACCGGGATGCTCGACGAGGGCGTTGCCCGCGACCGGGCCGTGGCCGGGCAGCACCTGGAAGAGGCCTTCGGGAAGTCCTGCCTCCAGGGCGAGTCCGGCCAGCCTGAGCGCGGTCAGCGGGGTGGTCTCGGCCGGTTTGAGGATCACCGCGTTGCCCGCCGCGAGCGCGGGGGCGGCGCCCCAGGCGGCGATCGGCATGGGGAAGTTCCAGGGGGCGATGACGCCCACCACCCCCAGCGGTTCGAGGATCGTGAGGTCGAGGCCGCCGGGGACCGGGATCTGACGACCTGTCAGTCGCTCCACTCCCCCGGCGGCGTAGTCGAGCAGGTCGCGGACGTTGCCCGCCTCCCAGCGGGCGTTGCCGATGGTGTGGCCGGCCTCGCGCACCTCCAACTGGGCCAGTTCCTCGCGGTGTTCGTCGACGGTGGTGGCGAACCGGCGCAGCAGCCGGGCGCGGTCGGCGGGGGCCAGGGCCGCCCACGCCGTCTGCGCCCGCGTCGCACGTACCACGGCGGCGTCCACGTCGGCCGCCGTGGCGGCGGGGACGGTGGCGACGACCTCCTCGGTGGCGGGGTCGAGGACGCGGAGTTCGGGAGCGGACTGGTCGGACCGGTCGGACACGTGCGGACCTCTCACAGGCGTTCGAAGGAGCGGCGCAGCTCCCAGTCGGTGACCGCGGCGTCGAAGGCGGCCAGTTCGACGCGGGCCATGTTGCGGTAGTGCGCGACCACCTCGTCGCCGAAGGCTGCCCGGGCGATCGGGCTCGCCTCCCACAGCTCGGCGGCCTCGCGCAGGGTGGTGGGGACGTGGGCGTAGTCGGCGGCGTAGGCGTTGCCCGTGCAGGGCTCCGGCAACTCCAGCTTCTGCTCGATGCCGTAGAGGCCGGCCGCGACCAGTCCCGCGACGGCGAGATACGGGTTGACGTCACCGCCGGGCAGCCGGTTCTCGAACCGCATCGACCGGCCGTGGCCGACCACGCGGAGCGCACAGGTGCGGTTGTCGTGGCCCCAGGCGACGGCGGTGGGCGCGAAGGAGCCGGGCTGGAACCGCTTGTAGGAGTTGATGTTGGGGGCGTAGAGCAGCGAGAAGTCGCGCAGCGCGGCGAGTTGGCCGGCGAGGAAGTGCCGCATGACCTCCGACATCCCGTCGGGGTCGGCGGCGGTGCCGGCCATGACGTTGGAGCCGTCGGCGTCGGCGAGCGAGAGATGGATGTGGCAGGAGTTGCCCTCGCGCTCGTCGTACTTGGCCATGAAGGTGATCGAGACGCCTTCCTGGGCGGCGATCTCCTTGGTGCCGGTCTTGTAGACGGCGTGCTGGTCGCAGGTGACGAGGGCCTCGTCGTAGCGGAAGGCGATCTCGTGCTGGCCCGGGTTGCACTCGCCCTTGGCGGATTCGACGGTGAGCCCGGCGGCGGCCATCTCGTTGCGGATGCGGCGGAGCAGGGGTTCGATCCGGCCGGTCCCGAGCACCGAGTAGTCGACGTTGTACTGGTTGGCCGGAGTGAGCCCGCGGTAGTTGGCGTCCCAGGCCTGTTCGTAGGTGTCCTTGAACACGATGAACTCCAGCTCCGTACCGACCTGCGCGGTGAGACCGCGCTCGGCGAGGCGCTCCAGCTGGCGGCGCAGGATCTGGCGGGGCGCGGCGACCACCGGCGACCCGTCGTCCCAGGCGAGGTCGGCGACGAGCAGAGCGGTGCCCTCGTTCCAGGGCACCCGACGGAGGGTGGACAGGTCCGGGTGGAGGGCGAAGTCGCCGTAACCGCGGTCCCAGGAGGACATCGCGTATCCGTCGACGGTGTTCATCTCGGTGTCGACGGCGAGCAGGTAGTTGCAGCCCTCGGTGCCGTGCTGGAGCACCTCGTCGAGAAAGAACCGGGCCGCGAACCGCTTGCCCTGGAGCCGGCCCTGCATGTCGGGGAAGGCCAGGACGACGGTGTCGATCTCACCGGCCGCGACGAGGACGCTCAACTCCTCGACGCTCAACGGTGGTGTGCGGTCTGCCACGGGGAAAGCCTCCTTCGGCCTCTACGGTCAGCCGGAGCCATAAGGTATTGCGGTGAACCATTGCTTGGGAAGGGGGTGCCCCCATATGCCGCTTGACGCGGAGGACGCCCCGCGGGACCGATTGACCCCGGTACTGCGGCCGGTGCGGGCGGGCAACGGATTCGAGGAGGCGCTGGAGCAGATCCTCCAGGTGGTGCGCCTCGGCCTGGTCCCGGGCGGCGGGCGGCTGCCGGCCGAGCGGGAGCTGGCCGAGCGGCTGGGGATCAGCCGGGTGACGCTGCGCGAGGTGCTCAAGGTGCTCCAGGACCAGGGGCTCGTGGAGTCGCGGCGCGGACGCTACGGGGGGACCTTCGTCCTGGCCCGCACCGACGCGGGTGGCGAGGACGAGCTGCGGCGGCGGATCAGCTCGGTCGACATCGAGGACGTCCTGCGCTTCCGGGAGGTGCTGGAGGTCGGGGCGGCCGGGCTCTGCGCGACCCACGGGCTGACGCCCGACCAGGCGGGGCGGCTGCGGAAGGCGCTCGCCGCCACCCACGACGCGCCGCTCAGCGACTACCGCCGGCGGGACACCCTGCTCCACCTCACGCTGGCCCAGCTGTGCGGGTCGCCGACGCTGACCGCGCAGTACGCGGGGGTACGGGCCGCGGTCAACGACCTCCTCGACTGCATTCCGCTGCTGGTGCGCAACCTCGAACACTCCCAGCGCCAGCACATCGCGCTGGTCGAGGCGGTGCTCGACGGGGACGCGGACGGGGCGCGGGAGATGATGCGGGAGCACTGCGGGGGGACGGCGGCGCTGCTGCGCGGCTTCCTGGCCTGAACCCCCGGGCAGCGGGGGTCCTTGCCCTTCGGGTGCCCGGTCGGCAAAGGTATGGACGCAGACCATTACCGTGGTGGGACCGGGGTCGGAGGACGTATGACGGGCAGACCGTTGATCGGCATCAGTACGTATCTGGAGGCCGGGGCGCGCTGGGGCGCGTGGGAGCTGGAGGCGGCGCTGCTGCCGGCCGGCTACCCGCGGCTCGTACGGCGGGCCGGCGGTCTGGCCGTGATGCTGCCCCCGGACGAGGCCGAACATGCCGCCGCGACCGTGGCCCGTCTCGACGGTCTGGTGATCGCGGGCGGCCCCGACGTCGAACCCAGCCGCTACGGCGCCGACCGCGACCCCCGCACCGGCCCGCCCGCACCGGCCCGCGACGCCTGGGAACTCGCCCTGATCGACGCGGCGTTGACGGCCGGTCGGCCCCTGCTGGGGATCTGCCGGGGCATGCAGCTGCTGAACGTCGCCCTGGGCGGCACCCTGACCCAGCACCTCGACGGGCACGCGGAGGCACTCGGCGTCTTCGGCCGCCACCCGGTGAAGCCGGTCCCCGGCACGCGCTACGCGGACGCCGTACCGGAGGAGTCGTCCGTACCGACCTATCACCACCAGGCCGTGGACCGGCTGGGCGAGGGGTTGCTGGTGTCGGCGTACGCGTCGGACGGCACCGTCGAGGCGATCGAACTGCCCGCCCCCGGGTGGGCGTTGGGCGTGCAGTGGCATCCCGAGATGGGTGACGACCCGCGCGTGATGCGGGAGTTGGTCCGCGCCGCCGGCCCACCGGCGACCCCGGCGGCGGGGCCCGCCCCGGACGGAGGGCCCTAACCCCTTGTCAGGGCGAGCAGTTCGCGCGCCGGGCCGGTGGGACGGTGGCCCGTCGGCCAGACCGCTCGCAGGGCCCGGGCGAGGGTCGGGCCGTCCACCGGGACGGCGACCAGGCGCCGGGTCGAGAGCTCCTCGCCGACCGCGAGTTCGCTGAGGACGGCCGGGCCCGCGCCGCCGACCGCGGAGGCCTTGACCGCCGTGGTGGAGGAGAGTTCGATCAGCGGGCGGGCCAGGCCGCCGAGCGCCGCGTCGAGGACCTGACGGGTGCCCGACCCCTTCTCCCGCAAAATCAGCGGGGTCGAGGCCAGTTCGGGCGCGGTCACCGGGCGGCGGCGCCGGGCCCAGGGATGGCCGGGCGCCGTCACCACGATCAGGTGGTCGTGGCCGATGACCGCCGAGTCGAGGCCGGCCGGCACGGTCAGCCCCTCCACGAAGCCGAGGTCCGCCTCGCCGGAGAGCAGCCGCTCGGCGACCGTCGCCGAGTTCCCGGCGAGCAGGGAGACCGCCGTGTCGGGCCGCTGGGCGCGCAGCGCGAGCAGCCAGCCGGGCAGCAGGTACTCGGCGATCGTCATGCTCGCTGCGACCCGCAGCCGCGAGTCGCGCCGGTCCCGCAGCGCCTGCGCGCCCGCGTCGAACGCCGCCGCCGCCTCCACCACCCGCCGCGCCCAGTCGGTGACCAGCGCACCGGCGTCGGTGAGCCGGGACCCGCGCGGTGAACGGTCCACCAGGGCGACCCCCAACTGCCGCTCCATGGAACGGATCCGGCTGCTCGCCGCGGGCTGGGTGATGCCCAGCTCGCGCGCCGCCCGGCCGAGACTGCCCAGCCTGGCCACCGCGAGCAGCAGCTCCAGACCGCCCAGGTCCGGCACCCGGTGGGCCAGCGAACCGCCCGCCGGCCGGGCGTCCCGGCGCTGCTCCTCGATGCCGCTCATAAATCCAGTTTATGTCCGGACAGACCCAAACTCCCCGGCCGCCCGTCCCGGTCAGCGGGACGGTGCACGTGCGGGAGGGCTCCAGCGGGAGGATGCGCGTCAGCGCGAGCGGTCCTGATGGGCCTCGATGTGCTCCGCCACCGCCACCACGATCACCCGGGTGTCGGGCACGGTCGCGCGCCAGCGGTGCCGCACCCCGCCGGTGAGATACAGGGTGTCGCCGCGGCCCAGACGGTAGGCGCGGCCCTCCGCCTCCACCTCGACGGCGCCGTCCGCGACGTACATCAACTCGTCGTTGCGGTGCTGGAATTCGCGCCCCGCGTCATGGTCGCCGGTGAACTCCGAGGCGTGCAGCTGATGGTGGCCACGGATCAGGGGGCGCACCCGCGGCGCCCGGTCCGCGCCGTTCTCCTCGGCGCGCACGACGTCGACGCTGCACGCCGGATCGGCGGCGGCGAGGAGTTCGACGGCCGTGGTGCGCAGCGCGTCGGCGACCTTTTCGAGGGAGCTCCGGCTGGGCCGGGCCCGGTCGTTCTCGACCTGGCTGAGGAAGGGGACCGAGAGACCGCTGCGTTCGGCCACGACGGCGAGGGTGAGCTCCAGCGCACGACGCCGGCGCCGTACGGCCGCGCCCACCCGTAGGGGCTGTTCTTTGTGGTCGCCCATCGCTCCGGCTCCCTCCTTCGCTCGTCGGTCCGCCGTCCGGTCCCGGTGCCGGGAGGCGCTCCCTCGCGGGAGTTCCCTGCACCCTACGCATGTTCGGCAAACCGTTTCATGCGCCTGTCACATCCGCCCGGCACCGCGTGCGCCGCGACCCCACAGTTCTCGCCAGTGGAGCGCCGCGCCGGACCCGTCCGCTACGGCACCGCCGGCCCCCGCCGGCGGCGGACCGGTCCACTTCGGTTCAATGCGCGGGAGGCCGCCGGTGTTCCCGCCCGCCGCCCCGGCCGGGCCCGGAGGGATTCGTAGTGCTCTGTGGTTGGCCGGATCCCTACGGTGGAGGGACACGGTCCGGACAGGCCACGAAGGGCGGGCTCCGCCGGGCGCGGGAACGCGCGGCGGGGCCCGCCCCTCGGGCGGCGGCCGGGACGGTCAGGTCATCCGGCTGCCTGGCTCTTGGTGACGGGGGCCCACTTGGCGGCCAGACCCGGGTGCCGCTTCAGCCAGGTGCGGACGGCGTCCTGCTCGTGGCCCTTGCCGGACTTCTGGATCTGCGCCTCCAGACCGGTGAGCTGCCCCTCGGTCATGCGGAAGTCCTTCAGCCAGGCGCCGACCTCGGGGTTGTCGGCGGCGAAGCCCTTGCGCGCGACGGTGTGCAGAGCGTCGCCCTTGCCCCAGGCGCCCTTCGGGTCCTTGAGCTTCTTCAGCCCGTAGTCGCTGTACGCCCAGTGCGGCGACCAGAGCGTGACGACGATCGGCTGCTTCCTGGCGTACGCGCGCTTCAGCTCGGCCAGCATCGCCGGGGTCGAGCCGTCCACGACGTCGTAGTCGCCTTGCAGGCCGTACTCCTTGAGGACCCTGCTCTTGAGCGCGCCCATCATGCCGGCGCTGGGCTCGATGCCGACGATCTTCCCGCCGAACTCGGAGGCGTGCGCCTTGAGGTCCGCGAGCGAGTTCACGTCCTTCACATACGACGGGACGGTGAGCTCCAGGGAGGTGGAGCCGTACCAGCCGCCGAGGTCTTCGAGCCGCTCACCGTACTTCTTCCAGTACTCCGCGTGGGTCGTCGGCAGCCAGGCGTCGGTCTGGAAGTCGAGCTGGCCGGAGGCGACTCCGGTGTACAGCGGGCCGGCCGCGTACTGGGTCGTGTCGACCTTGTAGCCGCGCTCCTCCAGCAGTTCCTTCCACAGGAACGTGGAGGCGATCCCCTCGTCCCAGGGGATGTAACCGATGTTGATCTCCTTGCCCTTGCCGATGTCGTCGGCGGCGTTCACCTCGGTACCGGACGACGGGCCGAAGACGCCCATGCCGCCGGCGACCAGGGCGAGGACGACCACGCCGACCACGGCGACCGCCGGGCGGGGTCGGTGATTCCAGGGCTTGGCGCCGCCGGCCGCGCGGGCCTTGGCGGCGGCGCGGCGACCCAGCGGGGAGATCTGGGTGCCGAGGGCGCCCGTCATCCGGTCCAGGTAGATGGCGAGGACGACGATGCCGACGCCCGCCTCGAAGCCGAAGCCGATGTCGAGCTGTCCGATGGCCTCGTTGACGGCGCCGCCGAGGCCGCCGGTGCCGACCATGCCGGCGATGACCACCATCGACAGGCCCAGCATGATGACCTGGTTGACGCCCGCCATGATGGTCGGCAGGGCGAGCGGCAGCTGGACGCGGAACAGGGTGTCGCGCGGTGAGGTCCCGAACGCCTCGGCGGCCTCGACGAGTTCGGCGTCGACCTGGCGGATGCCCAGCTCGGTCATCCGGACGCCGGGCGCGAGCGCGAAGATCAGGGTGGCGATGACACCGGCGGAGGTACCGAGTCCGAAGAAGAGGATCGCCGGAATCAGCAGCACCATCGACGGCATCGTCTGGAGCAGGTCCAGCACCGGGCGCACGGTCGCGCTGACCGTGCGGGAACGGGCCGCCCAGATGCCCAGCGGCACCGAGATCACCAGGGCGATGACGGTCGCGACGAGCACCAGGGCCAGGGTCGACATGGCCCGGTCCCACAGGCCGAGCGAGTCGACCAGCAGGAATCCCGCGAAGGCGAGGACCCCCGCGGCCAGGCCGCGCAGCCACCAGGCGACAACGGCCAGGACGGCGGCGAGCAGAAGGGGTTCGGGGGCGGTGAGGACCGCGTTGATCCCGTCGTACATGCCCTCCACCACGGTCTTCACCGCGTCGAAGAACCACGACATGTGGGCGACGAGCCAGTCGACTCCGGAGTCGACCCAGTCGCCGAGCGGAAGCCTAGGCACGGGCGGTCACCTCCTCGCCGCCGTCGCGCGGAGCACCGCAGGGAACGGGCTCGCCCCGCTGGTCGCCGAGGAAGGCGACCAGACGCCGCTCGGGTACGACACCGACCACCGCGCGCCCCTCGTCGAGCACCGCCACGGGGTGGGTGAGGCGGGCGCTGAGCGCGCACAGGTCGGTGAACGGCGTGTCCGGCGTGGCGGTCTCGCAGTCGCAGTCGGCCTCGTCACCGCGCACGTCGGTGTCCATGACGGCGCTCGCGGTGAGCACCCGGGAACGGTCGACGTCCTGGATGAAGGAGGACACGTAGTCGTCGGCCGGACGGATGAGGATGTCCTCCGCCGTGCCGGTCTGGACGATACGGCCGTCCCGCATGACGGCGACGCGGTCGCCCAGGCGCATGGCCTCGTTGAGGTCGTGGGTGATGAAGACGATCGTCTTCCGCAGGGACTTCTGCAGCTCCAGGAGCTGGTCCTGCATGTCCCGCCGGATCAGCGGGTCGAGCGCGCTGAACGACTCGTCCATCAGCAGCAGGTCCGCGTCGGTGGCGAGGGCGCGGGCCAGGCCCACGCGCTGCTGCATACCGCCGGAGAGCTCGTCGGGCCAGGAGGCCTCCCAGCCGGCCAGGCCGCACAGGGCGAGCGCCTCGTCGGCGCGGCGTTCACGCTCGGCGCGGGGCACGCCCTGCACCTCCAGGCCGTAGGCGGCGTTCTCGCGCACGTTGCGGTGCGGGAAGAGCGCGAAGTGCTGGAAGACCATGCTGATCTTCCGGGCCCGGACCGCGCGCAGCTCACGGTCGGTGAGCGCGGTCAGGTCCTGCCCGTCGAAGAGGACGCGGCCCGCGGTCGGCTCCAGGAGTCCGTTGAGCATCCGCAGCAGGGTGGACTTGCCGGAGCCCGACAGGCCCATGACCACGAAGATCTCGCCCGGTGCCACCGAGAAGGAGGCGTCGACGACGGCCGCGGTGGTGCCCTCGGCGCGCAGTTCCTCCCGCTGCGCTCCCTGCCGTAGCCGTTCGACTGCCTGGTCGGGTCGTCTGCCGAACACCTTGTGCAGGTGCTCGGCTTCTAGCCTGGCTGACACGCGTACCTCTCGATCGACGGCATGGTCCGGAGGGGGGTCGCAGTCCGTCGACACGCGACCCGGCCCTCTCCGACGCCGTGCCTTCCCAGGGTTCCCGTACGCAAACGCGCAAGTGGTTCAGGTCACTGTCAGTGGGGTGCGGCATGATGCGAGGCGTGACCGGACGACTGATGCTCCTCGACACCGCCTCGCTCTACTTCCGCGCCTACTTCGGCGTCCCGGAGTCCGTGAAGGCCCCGGACGGCACGCCGGTGAACGCCGTGCGCGGACTGCTGGAATTCATCGACCGCCTGGTAAGGGACCACCGTCCCGGACAGCTGGTGGCGTGCATGGACGCGGACTGGCGGCCCCAGTGGCGGGTCGACCTGATCCCCTCCTACAAGGCGCACCGCGTCGCCGAGGAACGCGCGGCGGGCCCGGACGAGGAGGAGGTGCCGGACACGCTCTCCCCGCAGGTGCCGATCATCGAGGCCGTCCTGGACGCGATCGGCATCGCCCGGGTGGGCGTCGAGCGGTACGAGGCGGACGACGTGATCGGCACGTTCACCGCGCGCGCCGAGGGGCCGGTCGACATCGTCACCGGCGACCGCGACCTCTACCAACTGGTCGACGACGTGCGCGGGGTGCGCGTCCTGTATCCGCTCAAGGGCGTGGGCTCCCTCCAGCTCACCGACGAGGCGTTCCTGCGGGAGAAGTACGGCGTGGACGGCCGGGGGTACGTGGATCTCGCGCTGCTGCGCGGCGACCCCAGCGACGGGCTGCCCGGTGTGCCCGGCATCGGAGAGAAGACGGCGGCGAAGCTGCTCGCCGACTTCGGCGACCTGGCCGGGATCATGGCGGCGCTCGACGACCCCAGGGCGAAGCTGACGCCCTCGCAGCGCAAGCGGCTGGAGGAGTCGCGGCCGTACCTGGCGGTGGCGCCGAAGGTCGTACGGGTGGCCGACGACGTCCCGCTCCCCTCGGTCGATCCGGCGCTGCCGCGCGCGCCGCGCGACCCGGAGGCGGTGGCGCTGCTCGCGGCGCGCTGGGGCCTGGGGGGATCGATGCACCGGCTGCTGCACACGCTCGGCGCGTGATGCGCGCCTCCGGTCGCCTCCCGTCGCTTCCCGTCGGTGCCCTCCGGCCCGTGGTGGCCTGTCAAAGGATTGGCCAAACTCTTGAGCGCGGGGAGCCCTCACAGGACGGGGTGTTAACTTAGGTAAGCCTAAGAAGAGGATATGGGAGGCCGTCATGGCAGAACGTCCGGCTCGGAAACCGCGGAAGCCCCACACCGCGCGGGTCGTCCGCACCGAACGCCTCACCCCGCACATGCAGCGGGTGGTGCTCGGCGGTGCCGGCCTGGCCGAGATCTCGGCGGACAGTTGCACCGACCACTATGTGAAGCTGCTGTTCCCGGCCGCGGGCGTGACCTACCCGGACCCCTTCGACCTGGAGCGCATCCGCGAGGACTTCCCGCGCGACCAGTGGCCCGTGACGCGGACGTACACCGTGCGCGCCTTCGACGCCGTGAACCTCGAAATGACGCTGGACTTCGTCATCCACGGCGACGAGGGCCTCGCCGGGCCGTGGGCGGTCCGCGTCCAGCCGGGCGAGACCGTGCGTTTCATGGGTCCCGGCGGCGGCTACTCCCCCGACACGAGCGCCGACTGGCACCTGCTGGCCGGTGACGAGAGCGCGCTGCCCGCGATCGCCCGGGCCCTGGAGATCCTCCCCGAGGGCACCAGGGCGCACGCGTTCGTGGAGGTCTCCGGGCCCGAGGAGGAGCAGAAGATCGACTCGGACGTCGAGGTCACCTGGCTGCACCGCGGGGACCGGCCGGTCGGCGAGGCGCTGGTCGAGGCGGTAGAGGCGCTGGAGTTCCCGGCGGGCCGCCCGCACGCGTTCGTGCACGGCGAGGCGGGCCTGGTGAAGGAGTTGCGCCGGCTGCTCCGCGTCGAGCGGGCGATCCCACGCGAGGACCTGTCGATCTCCGGGTACTGGCGGCTGGGCCACAACGAGGACGGCTGGCAGGCGTCGAAGCGGGAGTGGAACGCGAAGGTCGAGGCGGAGCAGGAAGGCACCGCGGCGGCCTAGACCGCCGGGCCCGCGGCCCGGAACGCCGGGCGCGCGGAGAGGCGCCGTACGGGAAGGGCGGGCGGGGGAGGGCCGGGCTCGCGGAGAGCCGCCGTACGAGAGGACCGGACTGAGAGCCGGGCAGGGGCAGCACCCTTCGGGGTACTGCCCCTTCGGCGGGTTTCCGCCGGGGCGGCGGCCCCGGCGCGGGCGTGAGCACATGGGCCCCGGGCGGACACGGCGGCGTGACGCGGGTGAAACAGACGCTCCCTAATTTCTGTCACCCGACAGGAATCCCGCGCCGAAGGCAGGTGCCGCCGTGACCACAACCGCCCCCTCCGACGTACGCCCCGACCCGCCCGGCTCCCCCGCGAGCTCCGGCGATCAGTCGCTCGCGGAGTTCGGCTACCGCCAGGAACTCCACCGCAGTCTGGGCCGGTACGCGTCGTTCGCGGCCGGGTTCTCCTTCATCTCCGTCCTGACGACCGTCTTCCAGTTCTTCGCCTTCGGGTACGCGTTCGGCGGCCCCGTCTTCTTCTGGGCTTGGCCGGCGGTGCTGGCCGGGCAGTTGATGGTGGCCGCGTGCTTCGCGGAGCTGGCGGCGCGCTATCCGATCTCGGGCGCGATCTACCAGTGGTCCTCGCGCCTGTCCACCGCGGCCTTCGGCTGGTTCGCCGGCTGGATCATGGTGATCGGGCAGATCGTGGTGGTCGCCGCGGCGGCGCTCGCGCTGCAGATGGTGCTGCCCCCGATCTGGTCCGGCTTCCAGCTGGTCGGCACCGACCCGTCGCCCGCCTCGGCGGACGGCGCGGCCAACGCGGCGGTCCTCGGCGTCGTCCTGCTGGTCCTGACGACCGTGGTGAACCTGCTCGACAACCGGGTGATGTCGGTGGTCAACCGGGTCGGCGTCACCGCCGAGATCATCGGCGCGGTACTGATCGTGGTGCTGCTGCTGACCCACTCCCGGCGCACCCCGGGCATCACCTTCCACACCGGCGGCGGCGCGCAGGGCGGTCTCTTCGGCGCGCTGCTGGTCGGATCGTTCACGGCCGCGTACGTGATGATCGGCTTCGACAGCGCCGGCGAGATGAGCGAGGAGACCCACAACCCGCGCCGCACCGCGCCCCGCACGATCCTCACCGCCCTCGCCGCCGCCGGTCTGCTCGGCGGTCTGGTGATCCTCGGCGGCCTGCTCGCCGCGCCCAGCCTGACCGACGGACACCTGGCGGTCGACGGCCTCGGCTACGTCCTGACGAGCAGCCTGGGCGACGGGGTGGGCAAGGCCCTGCTGGCCGACGTGGTGGTGGCGATCGCGGTGGCGACCCTCGCCATCCAGACGGCGGCCGGCCGCATGCTCTTCTCCATGGCCCGCGACGGCCGACTCCCCTTCTCCGCCCGCCTGTCCAGGGTCGACCCGCGCACCGGCATGCCCGGCGCCCCGGCCCTGGTCGTCGGCGTCCTCGCCGCCGCACTGCTCCTGCTCGACTTCGCCTCCCCGGACGCCTTCCTGGCCATCGGCACCACCTGCATCGTGCTGCTCTACCTCGCCTACGCCATGGTCACCGGCCCCCTCCTGGTCCGCCGGCTGCGCGGCGGCTTCGCCACGGGCGGCACCGACGAGCAGGGCGCACCGCTCTTCTCCCTCGGCCGCTGGGGCGTCCCGGTCAACGCGCTCGCCCTGCTCTACGGCCTCTTCATGTGCGTCAACCTGGCGTGGCCGCGGGCGGCGGTGTACGACCCGGCCGGCGGCCACTGGTACTTCCAGTGGTTCACCGTGCTGTTCCTGGCCGCGACGCTCGCCCTGGGTGCCGGCTACCGGGCGTACGCGTCCCGCGCGCGGACCGGGCGGGAGGCGGCCGAAGCGGTCGCGGCGTGAGCTGAGCCGACCGCCTAGGCTGGGTCCCGATGAGACGCAAGGCGGCTGTCCCGCCCTCCCCGCTCCCCCAGCGCGACGGAGTCGACCCGGTACGGGTACGGCTGCCCGGCGGAGGGTCCTGGTCCACCGTGGGCGAGTACTTGACGGCCCGGCTGTCGGGGGCGGCGGACGGGGCGGTCGGCGCGATGCTGGACGCGGGGCTGGTCGTCGGGGCCGACGGGCGGGCGGTGGCGGGGGACGCGGCGTACGAGCCGGGGATGTTCGTGTGGTTCCACCGCGAGATGCCCGCCGAGGTGCCGGTGCCGTTCGCGGTGGAGGTGGTTCACCGCGACGAGCACATCGTCGTCGCCGACAAGCCGCACTTCCTCGCCACCACCCCGCGCGGCGGCCATGTCGCCGAGACCGCGCTGGCCCGGCTGCGGCGGGAGTTGGGGATTCCGGCGCTCGGGGCCGCGCACCGGCTGGACCGGCTCACCGCCGGACTGGTGCTGTTCACCGTGCGGCCCGAGGAGCGGGGCGCCTACCAGGGCCTGTTCCGCGACCGGCGGGTGCGCAAGGAGTACGAGGCGGTCGCCGCGTACGATCCCGGGCTCGGTCTGCCGCGTACCGTGCGCAGCCGCATCCTCAAGGAGCGCGGGGTGCTCGCCGCCCGGCAGGTCGAGGGCGAGGTCAACGCGGTGAGCCGGGTGGAACTGGCCGAGCGGCGTGACGGGCTCGGCCGGTACCGGCTGCTGCCGAGCACCGGGCAGACGCATCAACTGCGCGTCCACATGAGCGCGTTGGGCGTTCCGGTGCTCGGCGATCCGCTCTACCCGGTGGTGACCGACCCGGTGCCGGCCGGTGATTTCCGTCGTCCGCTCCAACTGCTGGCGCGCGCACTGGAGTTCACCGATCCGGTCACCGGGGCCGAGCACCGCTTCCGGAGCGGCCGGGTGCTCGCGGCGTGGGACTCCCCCGCCGAGTGGGCGGCTCAGTAGCCGCGCCACCAGAGCAGGAACCGCTGCCAGGCGCCGAGCGGGCGGTCCGGTACGGCGACCGGCGCGGGCTGCGTCTCGGCCGGCGGCGGGGGTGCGGCCGCGGCCGGCGGTGTCGGCCGCGCCTGCGGCTGCGACTGCGATGCAGGCTGGGGCTCCGGCTGCGGGGTGCCGATGTGCCAGGCGGTGCGGGGCGGCCGGGCCGGGCCGTGGCCGGGCAGTTGGGAGACGTCCTGCGGCGGCCTGGGCTCGAAGTGCGAGGGCAGCGCCACCAGATGGCGCGAGGCGATCGACGACGTCCAGCGCAACTCGTCCTCGTGGCATTCGAGTTCGATGTCCGGCAGCCGCATCAGCAGCGCGTCCACCCCGGTGTCGGCGATGGCCCGGCCGATGTCCTGGCCGGGGCACTCGTGCGGGCCGCCGCCGAAGGCGAGGTGCGAGCGGTTGCCCATCATGTTGGCCTTGAGGTCGGGGCGCACCCGCGGATCGATGTTCCCCGGCGCGGGCGCGAAGAGCAGGCCGTCGCCCTTGCGGATCCGTCGGCCGCCCAACTCCGTGTCCTGCTTGGCGAAGTAGGCGAAGACGGTGCTGAACGGCGGCTCGTCCCACAGGGTCTGCTCGACCGCCTCGGGGACCGTCATCTGGCCGCCGTTGAGCCGGGCGCGGAAACGCGGGTCGGTGAGGACCATGCGCAGCGCGTTGGCCAGCAGGTTGGTGGTGGCCTCGTAGGCGGCGAAGAGGACGAGCCGCAGGTGCTCCCTGACCTCGTCGTCGCTGAGCCCCGCCGGGTGGTTGACGAGGTGGCTGGTGAAGTCGTCCTCGGGCAGCGCGCGGCGCCGGGTGGTGAGCCGGCTGAGCGCGTCCATGACGTACTGGTGGCTGACGATGGCCGTCTCGGTGCCCTTCAGCGCGTCGCGGGTGGAGTGCACCAGCCGTTCGTCGTACTCGTCGGGCATACCCAGGATTTCGCAGAGCACGGCCATCGGCAGGTGCTCGGCGAACTGGCTGACCAGGTCGGCCCGGCCCTCCTCGCAGAAGCTGTTGACGAGGATCTGGGTGTAGCGGTTGATGTGCCGGCGGATCCCGCGGTGGTCGATCGTCGACATGGCGCCGGTGACAGCGCCGCGCAGCCGCAGGTGCTCGTCGCCCTCGGCGTGCGAGGCGATGGGCTGCCAGGCGATGTGCGGCATCAGCGGGTGGTCGGGCTTGACCATGCCCTCCCGCAGGGGCGTCCACATCCGGCTGTCCCGGCAGAACTGCGAGGGGGTGCGCACCATGTGCAGGTTCTCGGTGTGGCCGAGGACCACCCAGACCGGTACGTCGTCGTGGAGCAGGACCGGCGCCACCGGGCCGTGCTCGGCGCGGAGCCGCTCGTAGAGGGCGCCCAGGTCCTCCGCGTCGGGGCCGTACAGCCGGTGCAGCCCCCCGGGGCCGGTCGGGTGGGCGGGGCAGCCGGGGGGCGGGCCGAGTGTCAACTCGTCCGTACCGGCCGGGGAATGGTGTTCAGACGTCACGGTGATCGCTCCGAAAACTGTGGTGGTTGCGCCGTCAGGTGAGTGAGCCCGTCATCGCGAGCGAGTGCAGGAAGCGCATCAGGGTCATCAGGACGTCCCGGCTGGAGGCGCGGCGGCGCGCGTCGCACTCGACGATGGGGATCTCGGGGGCCAGGTCGAGCGCGGTCCGCAGCTCCTCGACCGGGTAACGGGGGCCGTCCGGGAAGGAGTTGACGGCGATCACGAAGGGCACGCCGCGTTCCTCAAGGCGCCCTATGACGTCGAAGCTGACTTCGAGGCGGCGGGTGTCGATCAGCACCACCGCGCCGAGCGCGCCCTCGAACAGGCCGTTCCACAGGAACCAGAAGCGTTCCTGTCCGGGGGTGCCGAAGAGGTACAGCACCAGTTGGTCGGTGATGCTGATGCGGCCGAAGTCCATCGCGACGGTGGTGGCCGTCTTGCTCTCCGAGCCGTAGTTGTCGTCGACCCCGACACCGGCCTGCGTCATGGTCTCCTCGGTGGTCAGCGGCCGGATCTCGCTGACCGAGCCGACCATGGTCGTCTTGCCGACTCCGAAGCCGCCCACGATCACGATCTTCACCGCGGCCCGGGCCGTGTGCGGCAGGTGGTCCTCGGTCCGTGGACCCGTGCGGGTGTCAGAGCTTTTGAAGTCCATGCATCACCGCTTCGAGGAGGGAACGGTCGGGGAGCGCCTGGCGGACGATCGGGGCCCGCGCCTGCACCAGTCCGGCCGTCAGCAGTTCGGTGAGCAGCACGGTCACCACGCTGTACGGCAGGTCGAGATAGGCCGACAGCTCGGCCACGGAGAGGGGGGCGATACAGAGCCGGAGCAGCGCCGCCTGCTCCGGGGTGGCGGCGGCCGGCACGTCGGCGTGGGCCACGATCAGCGTCACCAGGTCGAGTTCGGCCCGGTCGCCGTCCTCGCCGGCGCCGGTGAGCACGTAGAGGCGTTCGGGGTTCTTCCCCTCGCCCTTCTCGGGGGGCCGGGGCGGGGGTTCCTCCCTGGCTTGGCGCCGTCGGCGCTGCGGAGGAGTCATACGGTCTGCCCGTTGCTGCGCCGGGGCGGGCTGGTGAGGTGGGCGCCGATCCTGACCACGAGGTCGCGCATGCGGTTGCTCATCAGGCCGGGTTCGGCGACGACGTCGGAGAGGACCGCGAGATAGGCGTTGGCGCCGGCCGCCATCAGGTAGAAGTAGCCGCCGTTGATCTCGATGATGACCATGCGCATCCGGCCGTCGCTGCCCGGGATCTCGGAGGCGACGGCGCCGGCCAGGCTCTGCAGGCCGGCGCAGGCCGCGGCGACCCGGTCGGCGCCGTCCGGGTCGCCGCCGAAACGGGCGATCCGCAGGCCGTCGGCGGAGAGCACCACGATCTGCTGGACGCCGGGAACGCCGTCGGCGAGCTCCTTGAGCATCCAGTCGAAGTTCGCGCGCTGCTGGATCACGTGAGGTTCCCCTCGTCGTCGGCCTCGACTCGGGCCGGCTCGGTCTTCTGGGTGATTGCGGCGGGGTCCGGGCCGCCCTTGAGGCCGTTCATGAACGCCTCGACCCACAGGCCCGGTTCGGGCTCCTTCTGCTCCGGTTCGGGCGCGGGCCGGGGGGCCGGCCAGGCGGGGCGGCCCGCCTCGCGGGCGGCGGCATCGGCGCGTTCGGCGGCGGCCTGCTCGGCGTACCGCTGGGAGAGCGGGGTCTTGACCCGGCTGCGCCGCTGCGGCAGTCCGCCGGCCGTCCACTCGGTCACCTCGGGGACCTCGTCCTCCATGGTGAGCGGGACGGGGATGCGCGGGCTGGTGGGGCGGCGCCGCTTGACGGTGCGCTTGGGGCCTTCGAGCGCGCCGAGTTCGGTCTGCGGCGCGGCGGCGCCGATGCCGTGGGCGAGCCCGGGCGCGGGATCGGAGGTCAGCATGGCGCTGGGCACGACGAGGACGGCGCGTACGCCGCCGTAGGCGGAGGCGCGCAGCGAGATCTGCATGTTGTACGTCTGGCAGAGCCGGCCCACGACGGCGAGGCCGAGGCGCGGGCTCTCGCCGAGGTCCTGGAGGTCGTTGCCGGCCCGGGCGCGCTCCAGCATGCCCTCGGCCCGCGCGCGGGACTCCTCGCTGAGGCTGACGCCGCCGTCCTCGATCTCGATGGCGATCCCGGTCTGCACCTCGACGGCGGTGACGTGCACCTTGGTCTGCGGGGGCGAGTAGCGGGTGGCGTTGTCGAGGAGTTCGGCGGCGGCGTGGATGAGCGGCTCGACGGAGATGCCGTTGACGTTGACCTTGGCGATGGAGTGCAGCTCGATGCGGCGGTACTCCAGGATGCGGGACATGGCGCCGCGCAGCACGCTGTAGAGCGGTACGGGTTCGGGCCACTGGCGTCCGGGCCGGCCGCCGCCGAGCACGGAGATGGAGTCGGCGAGACGGCCGATCAGCGCGGTGCCGTGGTCGATGCGCAGGAGGTCGTCGAAGACCTCGGGGTTGCGGCCGTGGTCCTCCTCCATCTCCCGCAGTTCCTTGGCCTGTTGGTGGACGATGGCCTGGACCCGGCGGGCGATGCTGACGAACGAGCGCTCCGCCGAGTCGCGCAGCGTCTCCTCGCGCTCCACGATGTTCAGCACGGTCCTGAGCAAGTCGCGCTGCGGTGTGGGGAGGTGGCGCCACTCGGGGTCGGCGTCGACGACGAGGCGGATCACCTCGCGGGGGGAGACTCCGCCGCTGAGCCGGTGCAGGGTGGCGGGGAGGATCTCCTTGCCGAGGCGGACCATCTCCTGGTCCTGGGCCGCGATGCGCCGTTCCAGATACTCGGCGTGACGGGCGTGCCGGGCGCGGGCGTCGCGGAGGTCGCGCCCGCGGCGGACCGCTTCGGCCGCCGTGGCGATCACCAGGAGCGTGGCGACGGCTCCGCACCAGCCGACAGCGATCCGGGCCGGTCCCGCCACCAGGGCGACGGCGGCTCCGGTCGCCGCGGCCATGACGAGGGCCGGCAGCAACAGCACACGCGCGTAAGGGAGTTCGCGGCCACCGGGAGGGGATTGAACACTCACCATGTATGCCTTCTGAGACAGGTCGGCTGGGGGGTCGGGGGGCTTGTGGGGGGGTATGTCAGGGAAGTACCGCTGGTTTCCGTACCTTTGGGGAACAAGCGCCCGAATACCTCTCAACTCGGCACGCTGCGGGCGAGCCTAGTCCGACCGGATCACCGCCGGGACATATTCGGCAAGCGCCTGAAAGGGGACACGAGGAAGGAGTACGCTCGGCTCCATTTACACGCAGAGCCCCCAATCGGACACCATGCGTAACGGCGTACGGGCGTACGGGCATCACTCACCGTGACAGGTGAAGTCCGGCCTTCGGGACCCGCGTTCAGACTCCGGCGATCCGCAGCGCCGCGTCGGCGGTGGCCTCGGCGAAGGCCGCCACGGGGCGCTCGGGGTCGGAGCGGTGCACGAGGATGACGCCCTCGATCAGCCCGAACAGCAGGTCCGTACGGAGATCGAGGTCGCTCTCGGCGAGCGCCCCGCCGGCCGCCGTGGCCGCGAGCAACCGCCGGTAGGCGCCCTTGAGTTCGGTCCGTACGGCATGGAAGCCGGCGAAGCGGTCGGCGCGCACCTCGGGCAGCAGGTAGAGCGCGCCCAGGTTGTGCGGGCCGCCGCAGAGCAGCTCGACGTCCGTGCGGCACAGCTCCCAGAGCCGGTCCGCGGCCGGGGCCGTGTCGTCCGCGAGCAGCTCACGGGCGCGGGCCAGCGAGGGCGTGACCGTGGACTCCAGCAGGTCGGCGAGGAGTTCCTCCTTGCCGGAGACGTAGTGGTACATGGACGCCTGGCGCATCCCGGCGCGCTCGGCGACGGCCCGGGTGGTGGTGGCCGCGTAGCCGCGCGTGGTGAACAACTCGGCTGCGGCGGCGAGCAGTTCGGCCCGCGGGGAGAGTCCGCTGTCCGGCCGCTGCGCGGCCCGTGGCCGGCCGACCCTGCGGCTGGGCCGCGCACCCGTCGTCACCATGCGAGCGATCCTCGCACACGGCCGCCCGCGGTGATCCGCGTGAGGGATCGGTAACCGGCGGGCAACGCACGGGCAATCACGCCGACCCGGCCCGCCCCTAATTTCTGTCGGGCGACAGAAACAACCAGGCGCCCGACACCCCAGCCGGAGGTCCCCGCGATGGCGACAGCGACCACTTACGGAGCCCGCGCGCACGCCCGCGCCCAGCAGGGCACCCGCGCCGAGGCCATGCCCGTCGTCCCGGCGGCCGACTGGCCCGCACCGCCGTGCGAGGCCGGCCACCTGGTGTGGGCCGAGACGGTGGCGGGCGGCAACTACACCCACCGCGTGCTCGCCCGCGGCACCGAACTGCGCCTGACCGACCTGCGCGGCGACGCCTGCGCCCATCTGCTGCTGTACGCGGCCGACCGGCCCTGGGAACGGCTGAACGTCGCCGACACGGTCAAGGTCCAGTGGAACGCCTACCTCGGCGAGGGCGTCCTGCTCCTCTCCGACCAGGGCCGGGTCCTCGCCTCGCTGGTGGCCGACACCTCCGGCCGGCACGACGCGCTGTGCGGCACCTCCACCCTGGTCCGCAACACCGAGCGGTACGGCGACGGCACCCCGCACTCCGCCTCCCCCGCCGGGCGCGAGCTGTTCAAGCTGGCCGCCGCGAAGAACGGCCTCGAACCACGGGATCTGCCGCCCTCGCTCTCCTTCTTCCAGGGCGTGGCGGTACGCGACGACGGCACCCTCGACTTCACCGGCTCGGCGGGACCGGGCGCCGGCGTGACCCTCCGCGCCGAGCAGGACGTGACCGTACTGATCGCGAACGTGCCGCACCCGGCCGACCCGCGCCCCGACTACGTCAGCACCCCGCTGGAGGTGCTCGCCTGGCGCGCCGCGCCCACCGGGCCGGGCGACCCCCGGTGGGACGCCACCCCCGAAGGCCGCCGCGCCTTCCTCAACACCACCGAATTCCTCGCCGCGAGGGGGCTCGCGTGAGGACCGTGACCGTACCGGCCCGCGCCGCCTGGTCGTCCGTCGTCCACCGCGGCGAGCGGCTCACCCTCACCGACCTGCACGGCAACCAGGCCGTGGACTTCCTCCTCTACGACGCCCACGACCCGTCGGTCCGCTACAGCGCCCCGGACACGATCCACGCGCAGGGCTCGCTCTTCCTGACCACCGGCAGCGTGCTGCTGTCGAACGAGCACACCCCGCTGATGACCGTCACCGACGACCAGGTCGGCCGGCACGACACGGTCGGCGGAGCCTGCTCCAAGGAGTCCAACACCCTCCGGTACGGCCACCACACCTGGTCGCAGCACGCGTGCGTGGACAACTTCCTCGCCGAGGGCGCCAAGTACGGCCTGGGCAAACGGGACCTGGTCTCCAACATCAACTGGTACATGAACGTGCCGGTGGAACCGGACGGCACCCTCGGCATCGTCGACGGCCTCTCCGCGCCCGGCCTGGAGGTGACCCTGCGCGCCGAGCGGGACGTGCTGGTCCTGGTCTCCAACTGCCCCCAGATCAACAACCCCTGCAACGGCTTCGCCCCGACGGCCGTGCGGATGACGATCACCGGAACGGAGAACGCATGACCTTCGACACGCTGCTCGTCGCCAACCGGGGCGAGATCGCGGTCCGGATCATCCGCACCGCCCGCCAACTGGGCCTGCGCACGGTCGCCGTGTACTCCGACGCGGACCGCTCGGCCCCTCATGTCCGGCTCGCCGACGAGGCGGTACGGCTCGGCCCGGCGCCCGCGAAGCAGTCGTACCTCGACGCCGACCTGGTGCTGAAGGCGGCCAAGGACACCGGCGCGGGCGCCGTCCACCCCGGCTACGGCTTCCTCTCCGAGGACGCGGCCTTCGCGCGCCGCTGCGAGGACGCCGGGATCGTCTTCGTGGGCCCGACACCCGGCCAGCTGGAGCTGTTCGGGGCGAAGCACACCGCGCGGGCGGCGGCCGAGGCGGCGGGCGTGCCGCTGGCACCGGGCACCGGACTGCTGCCGGGTCCGGAGCGGGCCTTGGCGGAGGCGGAACGGATCGGCTACCCCGTGATGCTCAAGGCGACCGGCGGTGGCGGCGGCATCGGCATGTCGGCCTGCCGCTCCGCCGAGGAACTGGCCGAGGCGTGGGACCGGGTGCAGCGGGTCGCCGCCGCCTCCTTCTCCTCCGCCGGCGTCTTCCTGGAACGCCTCGTCGAGCACGCCCGCCATGTCGAGGTCCAGGTTTTCGGCGACGGCACCGGCCGGGTGGTCACTCTCGGAGACCGCGACTGCTCCCTCCAGCGCCGCAACCAGAAGGTCGTGGAGGAGGCCCCGGCACCCGGACTCCCCTCCCGCGTACGCGAGCAACTCGCGACCAGCGCCCGCGAGTTGTGCGCCTCGGTCGGCTACCGCTCGGCCGGCACCGTCGAGTTCGTCTACGACCCCGTCCGCGAGGAGGCGTACTTCCTGGAGGTCAACACCCGCCTCCAGGTGGAGCACCCGGTCACCGAGGAGATCTACGGCGTCGACCTGGTCGCCTGGATGCTGCGGCTGGCGCGCGGCGAGAGGGAGGTCGTCCGCGACCCGGGCGCCCCGCGCGGCCACGCCGTCGAGGCCCGTCTCTACGCCGAGGACCCGGCCCGCGAACACCGGCCCAGCGCCGGCCTGTTGACCCGGGTCGAGTTCCCCGCGGGTGTGCGCGTCGACGGCTGGGTGGAAACCGGCACAGAGGTCACCACCTCCTACGACCCGATGCTCGCCAAGGTCATCGCGTACGGCACCGACCGGGCGCACGCGCTGGCCCGGCTGGACGAGGCGCTGGCCCGCACCCGGGTGGACGGCATCGAGACCAACCTGGGGCTGGTGCGCGCCGCGCTCGCGGACCGGGACTTCCGCTCCGCCGCGCACTCGACGGCGACCCTCGCGGGCGTCAGCGACCCGACGCCCCGCGTCGAGGTGGTCTCCGGCGGCACGCTCACCACCGTGCAGGACTGGCCCGGCCGCACCGGCTACTGGCAGGTCGGCGTCCCCCCGTGCGGCCCGATGGACGATCTCTCCTTCCGGCTCGGCAACCGCGCGCTCGGCAACCACGAGGGCGCACCGGGACTCGAATGCACCCTCCAGGGGCCCTCGTTGAGGTTCACCCACGCCACCACCGTGTGTGTGACGGGGGCCCCGGCCTCGGTGACCGTGGACGGCGGGGAGGCCGCGGCCTGGGAGCCGGTGACGGTGCCCGCGGGCGCCGTCCTGGAGATCGGCGCGCCGACGGCGGCCGGCCTGCGGACGTACGTGCTCTTCGCGGGCGGTCTGGACGTCCCCGCCTTCCTGGGCAGCGCGAGCACCTTCACGCTGGGCCGGTTCGGCGGCCACGGCGGCCGGGCGCTGCGCACCGGCGACGTGCTGCACGGCGGCACCGTAGCCGTGGGCGAGCCGGTGCCCGTGGCCGACCGGCCCGTCTTCGGCACCGAGTGGCGGGTCGGCGTGGTCGAGGGCCCGCACGCGGCACCGGAGTTCTTCACCGAGGACGACATCCGCGCCTTCTACGCGGCCCAGTGGCGGGTGCACTTCAACTCGGCGCGGACGGGCGTCCGGCTGGTCGGCCCGAAACCGCGCTGGGCCCGGACCGACGGCGGCGAGGCTGGGCTGCACCCGTCCAACATCCACGACACTCCGTACTCCGTGGGCGCGGTCGACTACACGGGCGACATGCCGGTGCTGCTCGGCCCGGACGGTCCGTCCCTGGGCGGGTTCGTCTGCCCGGCGACCGTCCTCAGCCGGGAGCGCTGGAAGCTGGGCCAGTTCCGGCCGGGCGACACCGTACGGTTCGTGCCGGTGACCGTCGACGGCTCGGCCCGCCCCGCCCTCGTGGACGGCGGTGTACTGGCCCGGGACGGTGACGTCACCTTCCGCCGCAGCGGCGACGACAACCTGCTCGTCGAATTCGGCCCCATGCAGCTCGACCTGGCACTGCGCATGCGGGTCCACGCGCTGATGGAGGCGGTCGCCGAGGCCGGCTTCGAAGGTGTCACCGACCTCACACCGGGCATCCGCTCCCTACAGATCCGGACGGACCCGCACCGACTGCCCCTCCACGAACTCCTGTACCAGGTAAGGGAGTTGGCAGCAGCGCTGCCCCCCACCGGTCAACTCGTGGTCCCCTCCCGCACCGTGCACCTCCCGCTCTCCTGGGACGACCCCGCGACCCGCGAGGCGATCGCCCGCTACATGGCCGGCGTCCGCGACGACGCCCCGTGGTGCCCCTGGAACATCGAGTTCATCCGCCGGGTCAACGGCCTGGAGTCCGTGGCGGACGTCCACCGCACCGTCTTCGACGCCGAATACCTCGTACTCGGCCTGGGCGACGTCTACTTGGGCGCCCCCGTGGCCACCCCGCTCGACCCGCGCCACCGCCTGGTCACGACCAAGTACAACCCCGCCCGCACCTGGACGGCCGAGAACTCGGTCGGTATCGGCGGCGCCTATCTCTGCGTCTACGGCATGGAGGGCCCCGGCGGCTACCAGTTCGTGGGCCGCACCACCCAGGTGTGGTCGGGCTGGCAGCAGCGCGGCGCGTTCGAACCGGGCTCGCCCTGGCTGCTGCGGTTCTTCGACCGGATCAGGTGGTACCCGGTCGACGCGGACGAACTCCTTGAACTGCGGGCCGACATCATCTCGGGCCGGTTCGTGCCCCGGATCGAGGAGGGCACGTTCTCCCTCGCCGAGTACGAGGAGTTCCTCAGCGAGAACGCCGACGCCGTCGCGGAGTTCAGGACCCGGCAGCGGACCGCCTTCGCCGCCGAGCGCGACGCGTGGGAGGCCGCGGGGGAGTTCACGCGGGCGGAGGCCGTGACCGCGCCGAGCGCCGCCCCGGCCGTGGTGACCGTCCCGCCGGGCGGCCGGCTCGTCGAGGCCGAATTCGCCGCGTCCGTCTGGCAGTTGAACGTCGCACCGGGTGACTTGGTGACGGCGGGGCAGCCACTGCTCGCCCTGGAGGCGATGAAGATGGAGTCCAGAGTGCCCGCGCCGATGGCCGGCTTGGTGACCGAGGTCCTGGCCAAGCCGGGCGACCAGGTGGAGGCGGGGACGGCACTGCTGGTCCTCGCGCCCGCCGCGACCTGAACCGCGACCCGAACCGCGAGGAGCACTCCATGTCGACCACCCTGTCCCGAGTCCGCGCCGCCTACGCGCGCGTCGAGTCCGTGGACCGCCCCGAGATCTGGATCGGACTCCGCCCGCGGGCCGAGGCCGAAGCGGAGGCGCGGACGATCGACGCCCGCGCCGCGGCGGGCGAACGGCTCCCGCTCGCGGGCCGTCTCTTCGCCGTCAAGGGCAACATCGACGTGCACGGGCTGCCCACCACCGCGGGCTGCCCGGCGTACGCCTACGAGCCCGAGGCGGACGCACCCGTTGTCGCCCGGCTCCGCGCGGCGGGCGCGCTGGTGCTGGGCACCACCAACCTGGACCAGTTCGCGACCGGCCTGGTGGGCACGCGCTCCCCGTACGGCGCGGTGCGGTCCGCCGTCGACCCGGCCCGGATCAGCGGCGGCTCCAGCGCCGGTTCGGCCGTCGCCGTGGCGCTCGGCATCGTCGACTTCGCGCTCGGCACGGACACCGCGGGCTCGGGCCGGGTCCCCGCCGCCTTCAACGGCATCGTCGGCCTCAAGCCGACCCGGGGCCTGGTCCCCACCGCGGGCACCGTCCCGGCCTGCGCCTCGCTCGACTGCGTCACCGTCTTCGCCCGCACCCTCCGGGAGGCCGAACAGGCCCTCGCCCTCATGACGTCCCCGCCCGGCCGCGACCTCCCGCCCCTCCCCCAGCGCACCCCCGGACCCTGGCGCATCGCCGTCCCGCCCACCGCCCAGCTGGGCGAACTCGACGCGGGCTGGGCGACGGCCTACGAGGCGGCGGTCACCGGGCTGCGGGACGCGGGAGCCGAGATCCTCCCGATCGACCTCGCCCCCTTCACCGAGGCGGCGGCGATGCTCTACGAGGGGGCGTTCGTCGCGGAGCGCTACACGGCCGTGGGTTCCTTTGTCGACAAGGCGATCGCGGACGGCGTCGAGGGGCTCGACCCCACGGTCGCCGGCATCATCTCCCGGGCCGGCACCGTCCCGGCCCACCGGCTCTACGCCGACCAGGACCGCCTCGCGGCCCTGCGCACCCGCGCACTCGCCGAACTCGCCGACGCCGACGCCCTGTTGCTGCCGACCACACCCGGCCACCCGACCTTCGACGAGGTGGCCGCCGACCCACTGGGCAGCAACGCCCGTCTGGGCCGCTTCACCAACTCCACCAACCTCTTCGACCTCGCCGCGGTCGCGGTCCCGGCCGGCGAGGTGAACGCCCTGCCCTTCGGCGTGATGCTGATCGGCCCGGCCTTCACCGACCACCGCCTGGCCCGGATCGCCCGCGAACTGCGACCGTGGACGAGCGTCGCGGTCGTCGGGGCCCACCTCACCGGCCAGCCCCTGAACCCCCAACTCCTGTCCCTGGGCGCCCGCTTCGACCGGACGACCACGACGGCCCCGGTCTACCGCCTGCACGCCCTGACCACCGTCCCGGCCAAGCCCGGCCTGGTCCGCGTGGGCGAGGGCGGAGCGGCGATCGAGACGGAGGTGTGGCGGCTGCCCGCGGAGGGGCTGGGCCGCCTGCTGGCGGCCCTCCCCCGCCCGATGGCCCTGGGCAGCGTGGAGCTGGCGGACGGCACCCGGGTCCCCGGGTTCCTGTGCGAGCCGACGGCCCTGACGGACGCCGAGGACATCACGGCCCACGGCGGCTGGCGCGCCTACCTCGCCCGCTGACCGGACGACGCGGGACGCCGCCGCCGGGCGGCCTCACCCCACCGACGAGTAGGCCACGACTCCGCGCAGCAGCAGATCGACCGCCTTGCGCGCGTTCTTCGGCACGGTGGAACCCTCGCCGCCGGAGACGGGCGCCGCCGCCGAGATCTGCCCCAGGACGTCGATCACCTGCTTGCACCACCGTACGAAGTCCCCGGCCGGCATCTCCGCCTCCCGCAGCACCTCGTCCAGCCCCTTGCCACTGGCCCAGCTGTACGCGGCCCAGGCGAACCCGAGATCGGGCTCCCGTTGCCCGACCCCCTCGGTCTGGGTGATCCGGAAATCCTCCTCCAGCGCGTCCAGCCGCCCCCAGATCCGCACCATCTCACCGAGCGCGGCCTTCGCCTTCCCGGACGGCACCTTGGGCGCGGTCGCGTCGTCACTGACCCGCGCCTCGAAGACCAACGCCGAGACGCAGGCGGCGAGTTCGGCCGGGGCGAGCCCCTCCCAGACGCCCTCCCGCAGACACTCGCTGGCCAGCAGGTCGAGTTCGCCGTAGAGCCGGGCCAGCCGCTTGCCGTGCTCGGTGACCTCGTCACCGCGCAGATAGTCCAGCTCCGTCAGGAGCGCCACGATCCGGTCGAAGGTCCGGGCGATGGTGTTCGTACGGCCCTCGATACGCCGCTCCAGCTGCGAGGTGTCGCGCTGGAGCCGGTGGTACCGCTCGGCCCAACGGGCGTGGTCCTCCCGGTCGGTGCACCCGTGGCACGGATGCGCCCGGATCGCCGTACGCAGCCGGGCGATCTCGCGGTCGTCGGCGGCCTGCGACCTCTTGTTGCGGGCCCGCTCCGGCGGAATGTGCCCGGCCTTGGTCCGCAGGGCGGAGGCCAGGTCCCGACGCGACTGCGGGGAACGGGGGTTGAACGACTTCGGGATCCGCATCCGCTCCAACGCCTCGACGGGCACCGGGAAGTCCATCGACGCCAGCCGCTTGACCTGCCGCTCGGCGGTGAGCACCAGGGGACGCGGGCCGTCGTGGTGCTCGAAGCCGCGGTGGCCGTTGGACCGCCCGGCGGGCAGACCCGGGTCGAGGACCAGCGCCAGACCGGCGTACTTGCCCGTCGGGACCTGGATGACGTCACCCGGCTTGAGCTTCTCCAGCGCGACGGCCGCCTCGGCTCGCCGCTCCACCGCGCCCTGCCGGGCCAGCTCGTTCTCCCGGTCCTTGAGCTCCCGGCGCAGCCGCGCGTACTCCTCGAAATCGCCCAAGTGGCAGGTCATGGAGGCCTGGTAGCCCTCAAGGCCCTCCTCGTTGCGCTGCACCTGCCGGGAGATCCCGACCACCGACCGGTCGGCCTGGAACTGCGCGAACGAGGTCTCCAGCAGCTCGCGCGAGCGGTGCCGCCCGAACTGCTCGACCAGGTTGACCGCCATGTTGTACGACGGCTTGAAGCTGGAGCGCAGTGGATAGGTGCGGGTGCCGGCCAGTCCCGCGAGGTGCTCGGGACTGAACCCGCGCTGCCACAGCACGACCGCGTGGCCCTCGACATCGATGCCACGCCGGCCGGCCCGCCCCGTCAACTGGGTGTACTCGCCGGGGGTGATGTCGGCGTGCTGCTCGCCGTTCCACTTGACGAGCTTCTCCAACACCACCGAGCGGGCGGGCATGTTGATGCCCAGGGCGAGCGTCTCGGTCGCGAACACGGCCTTGACCAGGCCGCGTACGAAGAGCTCCTCGACGACCTCCTTGAACGTCGGCAGCATGCCCGCGTGGTGGGCCGCGATGCCGCGCTCCAGTCCCTCCAGCCACTCGTAGTAGCCCAGGACGTGCAGGTCCTCGTTGGGGATGGAGGTGGTGCGCTCCTCGACGAGGGCGCGCACCTTCTCCCGCGCCTCGTCGTCGTTGAGCCGCAGCCCGGCGTAGAGGCACTGCTGGACGGCGGCCTCACAGGCGGCGCGGCTGAAGATGAAGGTGATGGCGGGCAACAGGCCCTCGGCGTCCAGCCGTTCGATGACTTCCGGGCGGCCCGGGGTCCACATCCGCGAGCGCTGTCGGCGCTCGCGCTCCCGGTCGGCCTCGCGCATGGCACGGCCGCGCCTGCGGTCCTGGTACGACGGCCGCTGCGCCTCCATCCGGGCCATCCGCGTGAGGTCGGGGTTGACGGCCTTCTTCTGGCCCTCGCCCTCCTCGAAGAGGTCGTACATCCGGCGTCCGGCGAGCACGTGCTGGAAGAGCGGTACCGGCCGGTGCTCGGAGACGATCACCTCGGTGTCGCCGCGCACGGTGTCGAGCCAGTCGCCGAACTCCTCGGCGTTCGACACCGTCGCCGAGAGGGAGACCAGGGTCACCGACTCCTGGAGGTGGATGATCACCTCCTCCCACACCGCGCCCCGGAAGCGGTCGGAGAGGTAGTGCACCTCGTCCATCACCACGTAGCCGAGGCCCAGCAAGGTCTGCGAGCCGGCGTACAGCATGTTCCGCAGCACTTCGGTGGTCATCACGATCACCGGGGCGTCGGAGTTGACGCTGTTGTCACCGGTGAGCAGGCCGACCTTGTCCGCGCCGTAACGGCGGCTCAGGTCGGCGTACTTCTGGTTCGACAGTGCCTTGATGGGCGTCGTGTAGAAGCACTTCTTGCCCTGCTCCAGAGCGAGGTGCACGGCGAACTCGCCGACGATCGTCTTGCCCGAACCGGTGGGCGCCGCGACCAGCACGCCCTTCCCCGCTTCGAGCGCCTGACAGGCCTCGATCTGGAAGGGGTCGAGACCGAAGTCGTACATCTCGCGGAAGTCCGCGAGCGCGGTGGCCTGCTCGGCTGCCCGCAGGCGGGCTGCCGCGTACCGCTCGGCCGGGGAGAGATCCTCTGTCATCGTGCTTTCGAGCGTACCGGGCCGCACTGACAACAGGACGATCATTATCCGGTACTTACGGAGAAACCGGCCGCCCGCGATGCGGGAACGGCCGGCTGCGCCGGGGGCCGGGCGGTGCTCAGGTCACGTCGTCATAGCCGTTGACCCGGTCCGGTCCGGCCTGCTCGGGCACGCGCCCGGCCGTCACCGTCTCGACGTCACCGATCGCCTCGGGGGTGAGGTCCAGCTCGGAGGCCTCGTCGTCGTCCGGGCCCTCCGCGGCACGGCGGCGCTTGCGCCGGTCGTTCAGCAGGGAGAAGACGACGGCGGCGAAGTACAGCACCCAGATCGGTCCGGCCAGCGCCAGCATGGTCAGCGGGTCGGTGCTGGGGGTGGCGACGGCCGCGAAGACCGTGATGCCCAGGATCATGCCGCGCCACCAGCCGAGCATGCGGCTGCCCGTCAGCGCGCCCGTGAGGTTGAGCATGATCAGCAGCAGGGGCAGCTCGAAGGAGAGACCGAAGACGAGCACCATGCGGGTGACCAGGTCGAGCAGGTCGTCCAGCGGCAGCAGGTTGTCGACGCCGCTCGGCGTGAACCCGATCAGGACCTTCGCCGTGGTGGGCAGCACCTTGTAGGCGAAGTAGGCGCCGCCCAGGAAGAGCGGGACACCGGTGCCCACGAAGGCGAGCGCGTACTTCTTCTCGTTCTTGTGCAGGCCGGGGGCGACGAAGCCCCACAGCTGGTACAGCCAGACCGGGGAGGCCAGCACGACACCGGCCATCAGGGACACCTTCAACGCCAGTGTGAACGGCGTCAGCAGACCGTTGATCGTGATCTGCGCGCACTGCTGGCTCTTGGCGGACGCCTTCGCCAGCTGCTCGAAGTTCTGCGAGCAGCCGACCGAGTGCAGCACCGGCTTGGTGATGATGTTGACGATGTCGTTGTAGAAGAAGGCGGCCACGCAGGTCACCACGATGATGGCGAGCATCGCCTTCGCGAGCCGGTTGCGCAGCTCACGCAGATGGTCCGCGAGGGGCATCCGCCCCTCGGGGTCCTTCTCCTTCTTGCGGGCAGGCTTGAGCAACCCACATCCTCATCTCGTGCGGCAGGCCGGGGGCGTCCGGCCGTGCGTCAGCGCTTGGTCGTGTCCGACGGCTCGGTGACCGGGCGCGAGCTGGTCACGTCGCCGGGGGCGGACTGGATGGTGCGCTGCACGGACTCGTCGGTGGTGGGCGGGCCGGCCGGGGGCGGGGTGTTGCCCTCTTCCTTCATCGCCTTGGCCTCGCTCTTGAGGATGCGAGCGGACTTGCCGAGCGAACGGGCCATGTCCGGAAGCTTCTTCGCGCCGAAAAGAAGCACGATGACGACGAGGATGAGAATGATCTCGGGAGCTCCGAGCCTTCCGAACATAAGTCTTTACCTTCTCACCGAGGCGGCTGGGGGTGGGACGCTGGGGCGGTCGACCGGACAGCTGTCCGACCGGGGTGCTGCCAGCGATCGTAACGCTCAGGGGTAAACGTGAGGCAATCCCCGTGCGTACTCCCGGTCCGCGCTCCGGGCCTCGTTAGCCGGACCGCGACCAGCAGCGTACCTGCCCGCACCGACAACGTGACAGGGCAGAGCGCCGCGAAGCACAGCGGCCGCCAGACTCACACCGGACCCATAAGTGACTCACAGTGCGTCCACGGAACGTGCTGTCGACGCCGCCGCCCGCTCCAGCTCCTCGGCGGCCCGGCCGATGCGCCGCGCGGAGTCCGTGACCTGCGCGCCTAGCCGCCGTACCGCCACGAAGACCCGGACGGCGAGCACACCGAGGACGGCGAGACCCAGGAAACCCAGCACTACCGCGAACATCGCCCAGAACATGGGCCGAGCCTAGCCCCTCGCCGTCCCGCCCCCGTCTCAGAGGGTCGAGTGCAGCCGCAGGGTCCTGACCCCGCCGCCGCTGAGCAGCTCGACGATCCGCTCCCCGGCCGGCTTGCGGACCGCGGAGCCGCACTCCGGGCAGGTGAAGGAGTAGAAGGTCGTACGGCTGGAGCCGCCGATGGCCAACAGCAGGGCGCCCGCGGCGAGTTCGAAGCGGCCCCGGCACTCCGGGCAGCCCGCTCTGAACCTCACCGGCGACACCCCCCTCATCCCGGCGAACGCCGCCGCCACCGACACTCGCCGCACCCCGGACGCCGCCGACTCGCTCACAACCCCTGCTCCCCTTCTCTGGCCGTGCACCTGCGAGGCGCCGGGACCGGCGCCGAGGGGGCGACCGTGCCGAGTGCTCAGCACCTCCGCGCGCCCCGCCCCCTCGACCACGCGCGCTCCCCGGTCACTCCCGTATGCCGTCCCCCGCGCGCACCGCGTACCCGTCCCGCGGCGCGTCGTACGCGGCCAGCGCCTCGCCGGCCGCCCGGCGGGCGCTCTCGGCGAGCTCGGGCGGCGACACGATCCGGCCGTCGCGCCCGAGCCGCAGGGCGAGGCGCCGCAGCGACGCCGGTTCGGGGGTGCGCAGGGTAATACGCAGCCCACCGTCGGGAAGCTCATCCGCGCTGTCATGCGGGTAGTACTCGGCGACCCAGCGTCCGCCCGGACCGACCTCGACGACGACCTCGGGGTCCTCGGCGGCCGGCTGCACCAGCGCCTCGGAGAGGTCCCTCAGCTCGATCTCGGGCGGCGCGGACGGCTCGTCGAGGATCCGGATCTCGGCGACCCGGTCGAGGCGGAAGGTGCGCCGCGCCTCGGAGCGCCGGCACCAGGCCTCCACATAGGTGTGGCCGACGCTGACCAGGCGGATGGGGTCGATCTCGCGCTCGCTCAGTTCGTCGCGGGCGGGCGAGTAGTAGCGGATCCAGAGGCGGCGGCGCTCGGAGATCGCCCGGTCGACGTCCGCGAAGACACCGCCCTCCGACTCGAAGGTCACCGACAGCCGGGCGCTGGCACCGGCGGCCTCACCGGCCGCCGCCTCCAGCTTGGCGGTGGCCCGCAGCAGCGCCTGCCGGTCGCTCTCCCGCAGCCCGGGCAGGGTGGAGACGGCGCGGGCGGCCACCAGCAGCGCGGTCGCCTCGTCGGCGGCGAGCCTGAGCGGCTCGGCCGTCTCCGCGCCGAGGGCGGCGGGGTTGTGCCACCAGATGCGTTCGCCGTCGGTGTCGATGTCGAGCAGGTCGCCGCCCCGGAAGCTGGTGCCGCACATGGGCAGGACGTCGAGGTCGGAGACGAGCTCGTCCTCGGTGATCCCGAAGGCGCGGGCGACGTCCTCGACGCGCGCCCCGGGCCGCTCCTTCAGATAGGTCACCAGGGAGAGCATCCGCCGGGTCTGGTCGATGGCGTTCGCGGGCCTGACCGGTTTGCCTGCCACTGTGTTGTCCGCTCCCCCTCAGCCCTTGGCCACGGCACGCAGCCGGTCCACCACGTCGGCCCGCAGCTCGGCCGGCTCCAGGACCACCACGTCCGGCCCGAACTCGACCAGCCAGGCGTCCAGTCCATGGCCGTACGGAATCTCCAACTCGTCCCAGCCGTCGCCGAGTTCCCGGACCGCCGTGGACTTCGCCCGCAGCGGATATCCGGCGCCCTTGCGCAGCCGGATCAGCGCTGAGCGGTCGGCGCTCTCCCCCGCCCAGCCGGCGACGGTCTCGCGCACGGTGACCACGTCGGGCACCTCCGCGGTGAACCGGCCACCGCGGGAGCGCACCTTGCCGGTGATCCGGGAGAGCCGGAAGACCCGCTCGGCGCCCCGGTCGCGGTCCCAGCCGGCGAGGTACCAGTGGCCGCGCCAGCACTCCAGCGCCCACGGCTCGACGGTGCGCGGCTCGGGGCGGACGGCGGCGGCCTTGCGGTAGTCGAAGACGACGGGCCGGCGGTCGCGGCAGGCGAGCATCAGCGGTTCGAACGAGGCCTCGTGCACCGGAATGCGCGGCTCCAGGGCGCCGTGCCACTCGTAGGGGTCGACGTCCTCCGGCATGCCGGCCGCGCGCAGCTTCTGCAGCGCGCCGCTGGCGGCCCCGGCGAGCCGGGCCTGCTGCCAGACCTTGGCGGCGAGACCGAGGGCGGCGGCCTCCTCGGCGTCGAGGGTGACGGGCGGCAGACGGTTGCTGTCGCGGCGGGCGAGATAGCCGACCTCGCCGTCGAGGTTCTCCACCGTCTCGATGACCAGGCCGAGTTCGCGCAGGTCGTCCTTGTCCCGCTCGAACATCCGGTTGAAGGAGTCGTCGGACCCCGCTTCCAGATAGGCCTCGATGGATTCACGCAGCTCGCGCTTGCTGAGCGGCCGCCGGGTCCCCAGCAGACACAGCGCCAGGTTCATCAGCCGCTCAGCCTTGGCAATGGCCATCGACGCCCTTCGCCTTCCCTATGGTGCTTCCGACCGATGACCGTACCGCCCCGCGGCGCGGTGACAAAAGCCGAGGGCCCACGCCTGGACAGGCATGGGCCCCGGATGATCGGGTCCGGTCACGTCCCGTACGCGACCGTACGGCGGCCGGACCCCGGTCGAACCTCTCCGGCGTCCTCCGACGTCGGTACGACGATCAGACGGCGACCAGGTCGCAGACGAAGATCAGCGTCTCACCGGGGCCGATGGTGCCGCCGGCCCCGCGCTCGCCGTAGGCGAGGTGGGAGGGGATGATCAGCTGGCGCCGGCCGCCGACCTTCATCCCCTGCACGCCCTGGTCCCAGCCGGCGATGACCTGGCCGACGCCCAGCTGGAACTTGAGCGGCGTGCCGCGGTTCCAGGACGCGTCGAACTCCTCGCCGGTGGAGAAGGCCACGCCCACGTAGTGGACGGAGACCGTGTCGCCCGCCTTGGCGACCGGTCCGTCACCCTCCCAGATGTCCTTGATGTCAAGGTCCTTCGGGGGCTCGCCGCCGGGGAAGTCGATCTCGGGCTTCTCGATGCTCACGTCTCTAGCTCCTGCGTGTGTACGACAAGGCAACCCCGACAGTCTCGCATCCCGCCCGCACTCGCGCCCGCGCCAGGCCGCTTCCCCCCTCGGGCGTCACATCGCCGCCAGGATGTCGACGGAGAAGACCAGGGTGTCACCCTTCTTGATCGCCCCGCCGGTCGGCGGCTTGTCGCCGTAGGCCAGGGCCGGGGGCGCGACGATCAGGACGCGGCTGCCGACCTTCTTGCCGGTGACGCCCTGCGCCAGCCCCTTGACGATCGACTCCATCTGCGAGATCGCGAACTGGCTCAGCCGCTTCTGGGTGTACGTCGACTCGAACTCCTTGCCGGTGTTCCAGACCACGCCCTTGAACTGGCACAGGATCGTCTGGGACGCCTTGACGACGGCACCGTCGCCCTCCAGGACGTACTCCGACACCAGCTTCTTCGGCGGGTCCGACTTGGGGGGGACCGTGATCTTGGGGGACTTGCCGTCGGTGTTGGTGCCGACCGTGGGCAGCGCGGTGTCGGTCTGCGCGACCTTGCTGCCCTTGGCGGAGCTGCTGGTGTTGAAGGCGGCCTGTACGTCGATGACGAAGACCAACGTGTCGGTGCCCTTGATGCCCGCCTGGCTGTTGCCCGAGGTGCCGTAGCCCCAGGTCGGCGGGATCGCCATCTCGACCCGGCTGCCGACCTTCTTGCCGGCCAGGCCGTAGCGCCATCCATCGATGATGCTGCCCTGGGCGAGCTGGATGAGCAGCGGCGCCTTGCGGTCGTAGGAGTTGTCGAAGACCTTGGCGGAGGACCAGATCTGGCCGAGGTAGTTGGCCTGGATGAAGTCGTTCTCCGCGACGCTCTGGCCGCTGCCCGCGATGACCGTCTTGACGGCGAGGTTCTTGGACGGGTCGCCCGTGCCCTTGGCGACGGTCGGCTTCTGGTCGAACCTGGTACCCGCGGTGATGGCCGGCACCGGACCGTCGACGATCTTCGGCGGTGGCGGCGCGGACGAGGCCGCGGCGGAGGGCGACGCGCTGTCGCTCGGCTTGCTCGACGAGTCGGACGAGCCGTCGCCGCAGCCGGCGATCGTGACCAGTCCTGCGGGAACGGCGAGAAGAAGGGAGCGTCGGCGCACGGTGGGGGCCTCGTATCGGTCGATCTTGATGATGGCGTGCGCGCAACTCTACGGCGTGCGAAGGGCGCCGTACGGGAAACGTACGGCGCCCGTGTTGCGGCCCGAAAGCACCTTCGGGCGCGTCGCTCACATTCCGGCGATCAGTTTCTCCACCCGGTCGTCCACGGAGCGGAACGGGTCCTTGCACAACACCGTGCGCTGGGCCTGGTCGTTGAGCTTGAGGTGGACCCAGTCGACGGTGAAGTCCCGGCGCTGTTCCTGCGCGCGGCGGATGAAGTCGCCGCGCAGCCGGGCCCGAGTGGTCTGCGGGGGCACGGACTTGCCCTCGAAGATCTTCAAGTCGTTGCAGATACGGGCGGCTTGGCCCTTTCTCTCCAGCAGGTAGTAAAGGCCCCTACGGCGGTGGATGTCGTGGTAGGCGAGGTCTATCTGCGCGACCCTCGGGTGGGACATGGTCATGTTGTGCTTGGCCCGGTACCGCTCGATGAGCTGGTACTTCATCACCCAGTCGATCTCGGTGCCGATCCGGTCGAGGTCCTCGGCCTCGATCGCGTCGAGCGTGCGGCCCCACAGCTCCAGGACCTGTTCGACGGTGCCGGTACGGATGCCGCGGCGCTCGCAGAAGTCCACGGCCTTCTCGTAGTACTCGCGCTGCACGTCCAGCGCGGAGGCCTCGCGGCCGCTGGCGAGGCGCACCTTGCGCCGGCCGGTGAGGTCGTGGCTGACCTCGCGGATCGCCCGGATCGGGTTCTCCAGCGTCAGGTCGCGCATCACCGTGCCCGCCTCGATCATGCGCAGCACCAGGTCGGTGGCGCCGACCTTGAGCAGCATGGTCGTCTCGGACATGTTGGAGTCGCCCACGATGACGTGCAGGCGGCGGTAGCGCTCGGCGTCGGCGTGCGGTTCGTCACGGGTGTTGATGATGGGCCGGGAACGCGTCGTCGCCGAGGAGACGCCCTCCCAGATGTGTTCGGCGCGCTGGCTGACGCAGTACACGGCGCCGCGCGGCGTCTGGAGCACCTTGCCCGCGCCGCAGAGCAGCTGACGCGTGACCAGGAACGGGATGAGGATGTCCGCGAGCCGGGAGAACTCGCCGTGCCGTGCCACCAGATAGTTCTCGTGGCAGCCGTACGAGTTGCCCGCAGAGTCGGTGTTGTTCTTGAAGAGGTAGACGTCGCCCGCGATTCCCTCCTCGTGCAGGCGTCGTTCGGCGTCCACCAGGAGTCCTTCGAGAATGCGCTCGCCGGCTTTGTCGTGGGTGACCAGTTCGGTCACGTTGTCACATTCGGGGGTCGCGTATTCCGGATGTGAGCCCACGTCGAGATAGAGCCGGGCGCCGTTTCGCAGAAAGACATTGCTGCTGCGGCCCCATGACACGACACGGCGGAAGAGGTACCGAGCCACCTCGTCGGGAGACAGCCGTCGCTGTCCCCTGAACGTACACGTGACGCCGTACTCGTTCTCCAGCCCGAAAATGCGGCGGTCCATGACTGAACATTACGCCCGATCCCCTGTGCTGAAACGGGGTTCGACGGCACGGTTTGGATCATTTTCCGATGAAGCCGCAATCACCGCGGCCCCGGCGGGAGCTGCGAGGACCCGCCCGGTGGCCAGCAGAACCAGCAGCGAGACGGCGCCCGCGGCGCCCGGTACGGCGAAGCCCCACAGGGCGCCGCCCGCCTGGACGACCGGCCCGGCGAGGCCCGTTCCGACCGACGCGCCGACCGTGAACGTCGTGACGAGCCAGGAGAAGGCCTCGGTGACCGTGCCCTTGGGCGCGTGCCGGTCGACGATGATGAACGCGCAGGCGATGGCGGGCGCGAGGAAGACTCCGGCGAGCACGGTGAGCAGCACCATGGCGACCGCGCCCGGCATGAGGGTCAGGGGCAGGTAACACACCGCCAGCAGCGCGACCAGCAACCGCAGTCGCCGCTCGGGCTCCCCGCTCCACCGGCGTGCCCCGTAGACGGCGCCGCCGATGAGCGCGCCCAGTCCGATGGCCGCCATCAGCCAGCCGTACACCGCGGCGCCGCCGTGGTCGTCCGCGTACGGCACGGAGGCCACCGTGATGGAGCCGAGCGCGATGCCGACGAAGAAGAACGCGCCGAGCAGCGCGAGCAGTCCGGGCGAGCGCAGGGCGCCGAGCCAGTGCGCCTCGCGCGGGGCCGAGCGCCACGCGCGCGAGGGCGGGGAGAGCACCACGGAGAGCGCGCCGAGGACCCCGACGACGTTCAGGACGAGCAGCGCGACCCGGGCGGACCACAGCGCTGCGCACAGGGTCACGAGCAACGGGCCGACGGTGAACATGACTTCCTGGGCGACGGCGTCCATGGCGTAGGCGGTGTGCACCTGTTCCTCACCGCGCAGCACCCCGGGCCACAGGGCGCGCAGTCCGCCCTCCAGGGGCGGGGTGAAGAGCCCGGCGGCGGCCACGGCGGCGTAGGCGAGCGGCAGCGGGCCGGTGCCGCCGAAGGCGAAGACGCTCATCGCGAGGGCCGACAGCAGGGCGGCGGGCAGCTGGACTCGCGGCTGTCCGTGGAGGTCGACGAGCCGCCCGAGCAGGGGCTGTCCGACGGCGTTGGCGACTCCGTAGACGGCCGCCAGGGCTCCGGCGAGGCTGTACGTGCCGCCGTCGGCGCGGATGAACAGGACGATCGCGATGGCGGCGGTGGCGTTCGGCAGCCGCCCCACCAGCGTGCCGACGAGCAGCCGGGCGGCGTGCCTCGCCCTGAGGATCTCCAGGTATCCCACGGCTCTTGTCCCGCCCTCCCCCTCACCGTGACGCATGAGGTTTTACGTATAACTGGTCCGTCCATACGTACCATGTGCGCTGTTCGCGAGTCCATACGAAGGAGCAGGCCGACGGTGGCACCTGGCAGCACCCGCCCCACCAGCCGTGACGTGGCCCAGGCCGCCGGGGTCTCGCAGGCCGCGGTCTCCCTGGTACTGGGCGACAAGTGGCGCGGCCGGGTCTCCGCGCCCACCGCGGAACGCGTCCGCGCAGCCGCCCGCGACCTGGGCTACCGCCCCAACCTGGCCGCCCGCAACCTCCGTCTGGGCCGCACCCGTACCGTCCTGCTCGTCGTCCCGGCACTGACCACCGAGTTCTTCGCGGGCGTCTACACCGGCGCGGCCCGGGTGGCCGCCGAACACGGCTTCGGAGTGGTGCTCTACCCCTCCCCCGAGGGCGTCGGCCCGGCCCGGGATCCCTTCGCGTCGGCCCAGGCGGCCCTGGACGGGGTGCTGGCCTCCTCGATGGCCGCCGACGCCCTCAGCGCGATCCGGGGCGACCAGCTGCCCCTGGTGATGCTGGACAGCGACCCGGCGGGCAGTCTGGGCGCGGCGACGGTGAACCTGGACATCGCGGACGGCGTACGGCAGGTCGCCGACCATCTGCTGGGCCTCGGCCACCGCCGGTTCCTGCACCTCGGGGCGGACGTGCCGTCCTGGACCTTCGAGGTACGCGCGCGTGCTCTGGCCGCACGGGTCGGCGCGGTCGCGGACACCTCGATCCGTACGGTGCGGGCGCCGATCTCGATCGCCGGCGCGGTGGCCGCCGCCGGGGCCGCGCTCGGCGCCCCGGGTCCCCGGCCCACCGCCGTGGTCTGCGACGACGACCAGCTCGCCGCCGGCGCCTGCAAGGCGGCCCGCCGGCTGGGTCT
Source organism: Streptomyces sp. NPDC005423 (assembly GCF_040606415.1). NCBI lineage: Bacteria > Bacillati > Actinomycetota > Actinomycetes > Kitasatosporales > Streptomycetaceae > Streptomyces > Streptomyces sp. NPDC005423. Next base: position 63,269 of record NZ_JBEXET010000011.1, read on the forward strand.
GCGAGTCCCCGACGACCTCTCCGTCACCGGCCTGGACGACCTCGCGCTGGCCACCGCCGTCGACCCCGAGCTGACCACCGTCCGCCTGGACGCCGAGCTCTTCGGCGAGCGCGGGATGCGGGCCCTGCTGGCGGTCCTGGAGGGCCGTACGCCCGAAGGCGGGGACATCCCGGTCGAACTGGTCGTACGGGGCTCCACGGCACCCCCGGGCGCCTCCTGACGCACCTGTGCCCCGGCCGGGGTGCGGCCGGGGCACATCAGGCACGGGACCCGGGGGCTACTCGGGCAGGTCGTTCTCGTCGATCTCGTCGGCCCCGCCGGTCGTCTCCGGTTCCTCGGCGCTCTCCGCCTCGGTGGACGCGCCGTCCGCCGCCAGCAGCCGGGAGAGCTGCGGGCCGAGGATGCGCTTGAACTTGCGGGCCTGGGGGCGCGTGCGGTCCAGCACCGCGACCTCCAGACGCTCCGCGGGGATCTCCCGCTCGGTGCCGTTGGTGTCGCGGGACAGGGCCTGCACGGCCAGCCTGAGCGCCTCGGCCAGCGACATGCCGTCGCGGTGGCGCTGGTCGAGGTAGGTGTTGATCGTCTCGGCGTTGCCGCCGACCGCGACCGACCCGTGTTCGTCCACGATCGACCCGTCGTGCGGCAGCCGGTAGATCTGGTCGCCGTCGGACGTCTCGCCGACCTCCGCGACCACCAGTTCCACCTCGTACGGCTTCTCGGCCGCGCTGGAGAAGATCGTGCCGAGCGTCTGGGCGTAGACGTTGGCGAGACCGCGGGCGGTCACGTCGTCCCGGTCGTAGGTGTAACCGCGCAGGTCGGCGTAGCGCACGCCGCCGATCCGGAGGTTCTCGTACTCGTTGTACTTGCCGGCGGCCGCGAAGCCGATCCGGTCGTAGATCTCGCTGAACTTGTGCAGCGCGCGGGACGGGTTCTCGCCGACGAAGACGATGCCGTCGGCGTACTGGATCACGACCAGGCTGCGGCCGCGGGCGATGCCCTTGCGTGCGTACTCCGCCCGGTCGGCCATGGCCTGCTGGGGTGAGACATAGAACGGCGTCGACACCGGTTATCCGTCCCTCTCTGCTGATTTCCGTCGAATTCCGGGGATCACCTGGATCAAGAGCGGGCCGCCGTTACAGCAGCGCGGCCCGGGGACCGTCCGGCTGCTCCAGGCGGCGGGCCAGGATCGAGCGGGCGATCTCGGCGGACTCCTGGTCGCCCAGCCGGCGGAAGCCGCTGTCGGTGATCACGGTGACGATCGGGTAGATCCGGCGGGCGACGTCGGGACCGCCGGTCGCCGAGTCGTCGTCCGCGGCGTCGTAGAGGGCCTGGATGACGAGGGTCGTGGCCTCGTCCTCGGTCAGGCCGTCGTGGAAGAGCTTCTTCATGGCGCCGCGCGCGAAGATCGAGCCGGAGCCGGTGGCCGCGTAGCCGTGCTCCTCGGAACGGCCGCCCGTCACGTCGTAGGAGAAGATGCGGCCCTTGCCGCGGTCCACGTCGAACCCGGCGAAGAGCGGGACCACGGCCAGGCCCTGCATGGCCATGCCGAGGTTGGAACGGATCATGGTGGAGAGGCGGTTCGCCTTGCCCTCCAGGGAGAGCTGGGCGCCCTCGACCTTCTCGAAGTGCTCCAGCTCCAGTTGGAAGAGCTTGACCATCTCCACGGCCAGGCCCGCGGTGCCGGCGATGCCCACCGCCGAGTACTCGTCGGCCGGGAAGACCTTCTCGATGTCGCGCTGGGCGATCACGTTGCCCATGGTGGCCCGGCGGTCACCGGCGAGCACGACACCGCCGGGGAAGGTGACGGCCACGATGGTGGTGCCGTGCGGCGCCTCGATCACGCCGGTGGTCGGCGGCAACTGACGGTTGCCCGGCAGGATTTCCGGCTGGTGCTCCGACAGGAAGTCCATGAAGGACGACGACCCGGGCGTCAGGAAGGCAGCTGGCAGACGCCCGGTGCTACGAGTATTGGCTTCCACGACGATCCCTCCAAGTAGGCGGCAGCCCGACGAACAGCGTCGGGATCATCTCCCAACTTGCCGATGGCCGAATTGCAGTTGACGCACAGTACGCCACGGACCCTACCCGTCTCATGGCAGTGATCCACATGGAATGCGCGGCACTTTCGGGCCCGCGCTCCCGGCAGGGGCCCGAAGCCCCGCACCCGTCCAACGGTCGGCTGCGAAGGCCGCTCGCGGCTCGTCCCGCCCGGGCCGCGAGCAGCGCTCCACACCGTCCTCGCCGAGTGACCCGCACACCCCTGCCGGCGCCTTCAGCCGACGGGAGAGGTCACTGCCCGCCCTTTTGCACGAAGGAGCGCACGAAGTCCTCGGCGTTCTCCTCCAGGACGTCGTCGATCTCGTCCAGAACGGAGTCCACGTCGTCGCTGAGCTTCTCGTGGCGCTCCTTGAGGTCGTCCGTGGCCTGCGCTTCCTCCGCCTGCTCCTCGACCTCCTCCGTGGAGCGCGTCGCCTTCTGCTGGCCGCCGCCGGTGTCCTTGGTCGCCATAACCCTCACCCCGCTCGGTTCGACGTTCTTGATCAGACCCTACTTGCGGGGACTGACATCGGCCCCGCAGTTCATCCAACGTACGGCGGCCACCTCGATGATTCCCGTTCGCCGCACGATCCACCCGGTCCGGCGGCCGCGGCCGCCGGCCTCCGTCAGCCGCCCGACAAGACCCTGACCAGGTCTTCCGCGGTGCGACAGCGGTCCAGGAGCGCCTTGACGTGATTACGCGTTCCGCGAAGCGGTTCCAGGGTTGGAACCCGCTGCAGGGAGTCCCGGCCCGGCAGATCGAAGATCACCGAGTCCCAGGACGCCGCCGCCACGTCGTCCGCGTACTGCTCAAGACACCGGCCCCGGAAGTACGCCCGGGTGTCCTCCGGCGGCTTCGTACGGGCCCGCTCGACGTCCTCCTCGGCCAGCAGGCGCTTGATGCGACCGCGGGCCACCAGACGGTTGTAGAGGCCCTTCTCGGCCCTGACGTCCGCGTACTGGAGGTCCACCAGGTGCAGCCGGGCCGCGTCCCAGTCGAGGTCGTCGCGGCGCCGGTAGCCCTCCATCAGCTGCCGCTTGGCGACCCAGTCCAGCTCGCCCGCGAGGCTCATCGGGTCGTTCTCCAGCCGGTTGAGAGTGTCCTCCCAGCGGGCCAGGACGTCCTTGGTCTGGTCGTCGGCGTCGGCGCCGTAGCGCTCTTCCACGTACTTGCGCGACAGCTCGAAGTACTCCATCTGCAACTGGACCGCGGTGAGTGTCCGGCCGCTGCGGAGGGTGACCAGGCGCTTGAGCGTCGGGTCGTGGGAGACCTGGTGCAAGGTGCGCACCGGCTGGTCGACGACCAGGTCGACGGCGATGAAGCCGTCCTCGATCATGGACAGGACCAGCGCGGTCGTGCCGAGCTTGAGGTAGGTCGAGATCTCCGAGAGGTTCGCGTCACCGATGATCACGTGCAGCCGGCGGTACTTCTCGGCGTCCGCGTGCGGTTCGTCGCGGGTGTTGATGATGGGGCGCTTGAGCGTGGTCTCCAGGCCGACCTCGACCTCGAAGTAGTCGGCGCGCTGGCTGAGCTGGAAGCCGTGCTCGTGCCCGTCCTGGCCGATACCGACCCGGCCCGCCCCGGTGACGACCTGGCGCGAGACGAAGAACGGCGTCAGATGGCGCACGATGTCCGAGAAGGGGGTCTCCCGCTTCATCAGGTAGTTCTCGTGCGTCCCGTAGGAGGCGCCCTTGTTGTCGGTGTTGTTCTTGTAGAGGTGGATCGGCTGGGCGCCGGGCAGCTGGGCCGCCCGTTCCGCCGCCTCCGCCATGATGCGTTCGCCGGCCTTGTCCCACAGCACCGCGTCCCACGGGTTGGTGACCTCGGGAGAGCTGTACTCCGGGTGCGCGTGGTCGACGTAGAGCCGCGCGCCGTTGGTGAGGATGACGTTGGCCAGGCCGATGTCCTCGTCGGTGAGCTGGGTGGAGTCGGCGACCTCACGGGCCAGGTCGAAGCCGCGCGCGTCCCGGAGCGGATTCTCCTCCTCGAAGTCCCAGCGGGCCCGCCGGGCCCGGTGCATCGCCGCTGCGTAGGCGTTGACGATCTGGGACGAGGTGAGCATGGCATTGGCGTTCGGGTGGCCGGGCACGGAGATCCCGTACTCCGTCTCGATGCCCATTACTCGCCGTACGGTCATGCGGCCCTCCTTGCCCGGCTGCGCCCTCGGTCGGGGACGCTGCTCAAGTACCGCTGGTGCTCCGGTGCGTGTGCGGTGCCCGTCCCCGCACTGCGCGACTCGGCGGTACCGAAGAGCCTAGAACGCCTCTGCGCTGGTGGGGAGATCATTTGCGTCATTGCCTCGCTCCAGCCGTGGCCTGAAAAACAGTCGGCTGCGGGTACCCGTCGAGGGCACCCGCAGCCGCCCCGCCTTTTACAGGTATTGACCGGTGTTCGCCACCGTGTCGATGGAGCGTCCGGTGTCGGCGCCCTGCTTTCCGGTGATGAGCGTACGGATGTAGACGATCCGCTCGCCCTTCTTTCCGGAGATCCGGGCCCAGTCGTCCGGGTTGGTCGTGTTGGGCAGGTCCTCGTTCTCCTTGAACTCGTCCACGCAGGCCTGGAGGAGGTGCGAGACGCGGATGCCCTTCTGCTGGTGGTCGAGGAAGTCCTTGATCGCCATCTTCTTGGCCCGGCCCACGATGTTCTCGATCATGGCGCCGGAGTTGAAGTCCTTGAAATACAGGACTTCCTTGTCACCGTTGGCGTAGGTGACCTCCAGGAAGCGGTTCTCCTCGGATTCCGTGTACATGTGTTCCACGGCCGTCTGGATCATGCTCTGGACGGTGGTGGTCTTGTCGCCGCTGTGCTCGCCGACGTCGTCGGGGTGGAGCGGGAGGCGCTCGGTGAGGTACTTGCCGAAGATGTCCTTCGCGGCCTCCGCGTCCGGACGCTCGATCTTGATCTTCACGTCCAGGCGGCCGGGGCGCAGGATGGCCGGGTCGATCATGTCCTCGCGGTTCGAGGCACCGATCACGACCACGTTCTGCAGGCCCTCCACACCGTCGATCTCGGCGAGCAGCTGGGGGACGATGGTGTTCTCCACGTCCGAGCTGACACCGGAGCCTCGGGTGCGGAAGAGCGACTCCATCTCGTCGAAGAAGACGATGACGGGCGTGCCCTCACTGGCCTTCTCACGGGCCCGCTGGAAGACCAGGCGGATCTGCCGCTCGGTCTCACCGACGTACTTGTTGAGCAGCTCGGGACCCTTGATGTTCAGGAAGAAGCTCTTGCCGGTGGCCTGTCCGGTCACCTCGGCGACCTTCTTGGCCAGGGAGTTGGCCACGGCCTTGGCGATGAGCGTCTTTCCGCATCCGGGCGGCCCGTACAGCAGGACGCCCTTGGGCGGACGGAGTTCGTGCTCCTTGAAGAGGTCCGGGTAGAGGTACGGCAGCTCGACCGCGTCGCGGATCATCTCGATCTGGCCGCCCAGACCGCCGATCTGCTCGTAGCCGATGTCGGGGACCTCTTCGAGGACGAGTTCCTCGACCTCGCTCTTCGGTACGACCTCGTAGACGTAGCCGGAGCGGGGTTCGAGCAGCAGGGCGTCGCCGGGGCGGATGGTGATGTCCAGCAGCGGCTCGGCGAGCCGCACCACCCGCTCCTCGTCGGTGTGCCCCACCACGAGGGCGCGCTCGCCGTCCTCGAGGATCTCCTTGAGGGTGACGATGTCGCCGACGCTCTCGTACTCCATGGCCTCGACCACGTTGAGAGCTTCGTTGAGCATCACTTCCTGGCCACGCCTGAGCTCTTCGAGCTCGACGCTCGGGCTGACGTTCACCCGGAGTTTGCGGCCGCCGGTGAAGATGTCCGCGGTGCCGTCCTCGTTCGCGGTGAGGAAGACACCGAAGCCGGCCGGCGGCTGCGCGAGCCGGTCGACCTCTTCTTTGAGGGCCACGATCTGGTCGCGGGCCTCACGGAGAGTGTTGGCGAGTCGCTCGTTCTGGGTGGACACGCCGGCCAGACTGGTCTGCAGCTCGACAATCCGCTCTTCGAGAATCCTCGTGTGTCGCGGAGAGTCGGCGAGCTTGCGTCGCAGGACGGCGATCTCCTGCTCAAGATAGGCAATCTGCCCGGCGGGGTCTTCGGACCCTCGTCCCGGGCGGATGCCGCGGTTCATGTCGTCGTCGTGGGCTGCCACGGTCCTCACCTCCTCCAAGGGGAGCTGGACGCTTCCAGACCCTACCTGGGTGGGTGTCGATTGAAACCCCTAGATCACAAAGACTGTCAAGGTGTGTCGTCGGTCACCCTGCGCTCTCCCTCACGCCGTGTGGATACCCACTCAACGCGATTCAGAAGCCGACTGTTCCGACGCCGGGTTGGGCAAACACCTCCGCAGGCGACGCGAGTTGTGGGTTCGACCGCCCACCGGGGTGCGGCGGACCGGGTCCGGGCACCCCTGACGGAGCGTATCCACGCACCCCTTGCGCTGTCCGGACTTCGCTCGTGCGCGCTCTCCGAGGACCGGGGGGATACCGGTCGAAGCCGGCGGGAAAACGGACGGAGGTAGGGTCGATGTGTCCAACACCCGGCGGAGGCAGGAGAGATCACCGTGCAGCAAGAGGCCGTGGCCGACGGCGAGGCGCTGGAGGTCTGGATCGACCAGGATCTCTGTACCGGCGACGGCATCTGCGCGCAGTACGCGCCCGAGGTCTTCGAGCTGGACATCGACGGGCTGGCGTACGTGAAGGGCCCCGAGGACGCGCTCCTCCAGGACCCGGGGGCGACGACGCCGGTACCGCTGACGCTCCTGACCGACGTCGTGGACTCCGCCAAGGAGTGTCCCGGCGACTGCATCCATGTGCGCCGGGTCTCCGACCGCGTCGAGGTGTTCGGCCCCGACGCGGACTGAGCCTCAGACGCTCTGCGCCGCCGCGGGTGCGGAGCGGACGAACGCGCCGTTCCGCCACCGCCACTGGGCGCTGTCCTTCACGTCCGGACAGCAACTGGGCACGTCGGTCGTCGAGTAGCCGAGCAGGGTCGCCCGCACCGCGCCGTCGCGCACCGTGAAGTCGGTGACCGTCTCCCGGGCCTTGGGGCCGACCAGGGTGGCGACGACCCGCGGTTTCCTCGCGCCCACCGCCTGGGTCAGCACGTAGACCGCGTCGGGCGGTGTGCCCATGCCCGCGTCGCAGTGGACCACGGCCACCGTCTCCGGTCTGCCGTCACCGTCGAGGTCGCCGGACGCCTGCCGCTGGACCACCGCCTTCACCGGGCCGCAGTCGAGGGGGAAAGCCACGCCCGTGGTGGCGGGTGCCGCGGCGGTCACCGGGGCCGACTTCGTCTCGGGGCCCGTCGCCTGGGCGGCGCGCGCCGAACCCGGTTGCAGGACCGAGGAGAGTGCCACCACGCCGGCCACAGCGGTCGCGGTGGCGACCCAGTGGATGGGGCGGGTGTGCGGAGGTGCCAGTTCCAGTTCCGGGACGGCGGATTGCTGCACTAGGAGTGTCTCCTGTGAGGGCTGTGCCGGGGGGATGGCCTGCATGGTGCCACACGTCACAGGGCGAGGGAACTCCGGGGTCCGGGGTCGTCGCCGGGACCGCGCGGAATGTGCCACTACGTCAGCTGTGACGGCTCGGCCGCGACCACCGGCGCCGCCAACACCCGGAAAGCGTGGCCGAGTTCCCGAGGTTGTCCGGGAACTCGGCCACGCTGTGCGTACGTTGGGTGCGGCACGGGGCCGCGCTAGCGACCGGCGCCGCCGTCGGCGTTGGGGCCGTCGTAGTCCTCGCCGTAGGCGCCCTTGGAGGGGCGGCGGCGGCGCATGGGCGGCTCGACGCCGTCCGCGAGGCGGCGGGCGGTGAGGAGGAAACCGGTGTGGCCGATCATCCGGTGGTCCGGGCGGACGGCCAGGCCCTCGACGTGCCAGTTGCGGACCATCGACTCCCAGGCGGTCGGCTCGTTGAAGCAGCCGATCTCCCGGATGGACTCGACGGTCCGGGCGAGCTGGGTGGTGGTCGCCACGTAGCAGCAGAGGATGCCGCCGGGGACCAGCGCCTTGCGGACGGCCTCCAGGCACTCCCAGGGGGCCAGCATGTCGAGGACGACGCGGTCGACGTCGGCGTCGGCCAGGTTGTCCTGGAGGTCACCGACGGTGAGCTGCCAGGCGGGGTGCGGGCCGCCGAAGTAGCGCTCCACGTTCTGCCGGGCGATCTCGGCGAAGTCCTCGCGGCGCTCGTAGGAGTGCAGCATGCCCTCGTCGCCGACGGCGCGCAGCAGGAAGCTGCTGAGCGAGCCGGAGCCCACGCCCGCCTCCACGACGCGGGCGCCGGGGAAGATGTCGGCGAAGGCCAGGATCTGCCCCGCGTCCTTGGGGTAGACCACGGCGGCGCCGCGGGGCATGGACAGGACGTAGTCGGGGAGCAGGGGGCGCAGCGCGAGATAGGCGACGTTCCCCGTGGTGCGGACAACGCTGCCTTCGGGAGCGCCGATCAGCTCGTCGTGCGGGAAGGAACCCTTGTGGGTGTGGAAGTTCTTCCCCGCTTCGAGCGTGAACGTGTAGTGGCGGCCCTTGGGGTCGGTCAGCTGAACCTGGTCCCCGACCTTGAAGGGCCCGCGCCTGCGGGCGGCACCGGTCGGTTCGGACATGTGACCAGCCTACCGGCAGCCGAGAGGCCCGCCGACCACGCGCGCGTGGTGCGCGAGAGGCCCTGGGTGTGCGGGTCCGCGCCGGTGGGCGGGGTCGCCTCCGCTACGCCGAGGCGGGCCGGGCCATGGCCTTCACGAAGGCGCGTTCCACGTCGGCCGCGGACAGGACCCCGTAGATCTCGCCGGTCTCCTCGACCACCAGGTACTCGGTGGCGGGGGTCGCGCGCAGGACGTCCAGGAGGTCCTCCCCGGCGAGTTCGGCCGAGACGCGCATCCCCTCGGTGAGGTCCTGGGCGAGGCCGCTGACCGCGACCCACGGGCGGCGGTGTTCCGGTACGCCGACGATCGCGGCCTCGCGGACCAGGGAGAGGGGCTCTCCCTCGGCGTCCACCACGACCAGGGCGCGGGCTCCGGCGGCGTTGGCGCGGCGCAGGGCCTCCGACAGGGGGGTGCTGGTCTCGACGGGTACCGCGCGCCGGGTGAGGTTGCGGGCGCGCAGCTCCGGGAGGTGCTCGCGCAGGCGGGCCATGCGCAGGCTGTTGCCGGCGCCGGTCCAGATGATCGCGGCGAGGATCGCCGCCAGCAGGGCGTCCGTGACCGTGTCCATGCCGCTGACGTGCGCGGAGTCGGGGCCGAGGGCGCCGGACTGGGTGAGCAGCGGGAGGCCGATCAGCACGGAGACGGCGAGCGCGCGGCCGACCCAGGCGGCGGCGATGGTGCCGGTCATCGGCCGGCCGGTGATCTTCCAGACGACGGCGCGGAGCATACGGCCGCCGTCGAGGGGCAGGCCGGGCAGGAAATTGAAGACGGCCACGATGAGGTTGGAGATCATCAGGCCGGCGAGCAGCACGCCGGGCACCGTGCCGGGCTCCACGGGCTGCAAGGCGAGGTAGAAGATGCCCGCGAGGATCAGCGAGAGCAGCGGGCCGACGAAGGCGAGCACGAACTCGCGGCCGGGTGTCTCGGCCTCCTTCTCGATCTCGGAGACCCCGCCGAAGAACTGGAGCTGGATGCGCCGCACCGGGAGTTTGAAGCGGAGGGCGGCGACCGTGTGGGCGAGTTCGTGGATCAGTACGGAGGCATAGAAGGCGACCGCGAAGAACAGCGACACCAGGTAGCGGGCGGCGCCGAGTTCGGGCAGCACACGGTCGAGCTGGCCGCCGAACACCCAGGTGATCAGGGCGGCCACGAGGAACCAGCTGGGCGCGACGTAGACGGGCACCCCGAAGGGACGCCCCATCAGGAGACCGCCACCGGGGTCCTTCGGCCGCTTGGGCGGGCGCCCCTTGGCGATGCCGGCATCCGCGTGGGCGCGGTCCGGGGCCCGGTCGCCGTCGGGCGAGGCGTGTGGGTGGGAGGGGGCGGCGGGGGTGGTGTGGGCCGGGGTGCGGTGGTGCGCGGGGGCGTCGGACGGCTGCTGGGCCGGGGAGGGCTCTGCCGCGGGGTTCGGGGCGTCGGCGGGGTCCGAGGCGTCGGCCGCTTCGGGGTGGCCGGCGGCTTTCGGGTGGTCCGCCGGTTCCGGGTTGTTGGCCGACGGTTCCGATCTGCCGTCCGACGGTTCGGGCTTGTCGGCCGACGGTTCGGCGTTGCCGGCCGCCGGTTCCGGGCTGCGCTCCGCCCGCGCGGGGGGCGTCGGCTCGGGGGGCTCGGTCGTCCGCTCGGTGGTGTCGGTGGTGTCGGTGGGCGTTTCGGGGTCGGGGGGCTGGGGGCCGGTGACCGGGGCCGTAGGGCCTGCGGGGTGCTCGGCCGGCTTGTCGTTGCCGGACCGCGGCTGCCCGCTCCCGCCGCTCTCGTCCACGGTGTCCCCTCGTTCGAAGCGTCCCCCGCGCCTGCCGGGCGGAGGGGTCTCGGGTCGATGGTATGCGGCGGTCGGGGCGCGTTCCGCCCCGGCACCCCCCGCGTTTCCCGGGCCGTCGCGCGAGACGGGGGGCGGTGGGCGGGGTCACTGTCAGTGGCGGGCCGTAAGGTCTGTCGTCATGGAGACGAGCACCGAGGGCGTCACGGCGGCCCTGGACGACGCGGGCGCGAGCGCCGGTACGGGGGCACCGGCCACCCCGGGGGCGGAAACGGCCGTTGACGCCGTGGCGGGCCCGGAGGCTGTGGCGGTCGCGGAGCCGGAGGCTGCCGAGGCCGCCGGGGCGGCGCCCCTCGCGGAGAGCGCGGTCGGCGCCGGCCGGGTACCGCGGGCGCCCACCTCCCTGTCGCCCTCGCGGGCCGGGGACTTCATGCAGTGTCCGTTGCTGTACCGGTTCCGGGTGATCGACCGGCTGCCGGAGAAGCCGAGTGAGGCCGCGACCCGGGGGACGCTGGTGCACGCGGTGTTGGAGCGGCTCTTCGACGCTCCGGCGGCGGAGCGCACGCCGCCGCACGCCAAGTCGCTGATCCCCGGGCAGTGGGACCGGCTGCGGGAGAGCCGGCCGGAGGTCGTGGAACTGTTCGCCGACGATCCGGAGGGCGAGCGGCTGACGCGCTGGCTGGGCGAGGCGGAGCGGCTGGTGGAGCGGTGGTTCTCGCTGGAGGACCCGACCCGGCTGGAGCCGGCCGAGCGCGAGCTGTCCGTCGAGACCGAGCTGGACTCCGGGCTGCGGCTGCGCGGGATCATCGACCGGGTCGACGTGGCGCCCACCGGCGAGGTGCGGATCGTCGACTACAAGACCGGCAAGGCGCCGCGCCCCGAGTACGCCGAGGGCGCGCTCTTCCAGATGAAGTTCTACGCGCTGGTGGTCTGGCGGCTGAAGCGGGTCGTTCCCCGGCGGCTCCAGCTCGTGTACCTGGGCAGCGGGGACGTGCTGACGTACGACCCGGTCGTCGCCGATCTGGAGCGGGTCGAGCGCAAACTGCTCGCCCTGTGGGAGGCGATCCGGCTGGCCACCGAGACGGGCGAGTGGCGGCCGCGGCCGACCAAGCTGTGCGGCTGGTGCGATCACCAGGCGGTCTGCCCGGAGTTCGGCGGTACTCCCCCGCCCTATCCGCTGCCGGTCGGGGCGGCCGGGTCCGGCGGCGTCGAGCAGGGCAGAATGGGGCCGGACTAGCGAAGGAGACTTACGTGGCCATCCGCGTCCTACTCGTCGACGACCAGCCGCTGTTGCGTACCGGCTTCCGGATGATTCTGGAGGCCGAGCAGGACATCGCGGTCGTCGGTGAGGCCGGAGACGGCCTGCAGGCGCTCGACCAGGTGCGTGCGTTGCAGCCCGATGTGGTGCTGATGGACATCCGGATGCCTCGGATGGACGGGGTCGAGGCGACCCGGCAGATCACCGGGCCGGGGCGGGACGGGCCGGCCAAGGTGCTGGTGCTGACCACCTTCGACCTCGACGAGTACGTGGTGGAGGCGTTGCGCGCCGGCGCCAGCGGCTTCCTGCTGAAGGACGCCCCGGCCAACGAACTGGTGCAGGCGATCCGCGTGGTGGCCGCCGGTGAGGCCATGCTGGCACCGAGCATCACCCGCCGGCTGCTCGACAAGTACGCCGGGCATCTGCCGTCCGGCGACGAACCCGTGCCGGACACGCTGCACACGCTGACGGATCGCGAGGTGGAGGTGCTCAAGCTGGTGGCGCGCGGGCTGTCCAACGCCGAGATAGCCGCCGACCTCTTCGTCAGCGAGACCACCGTGAAGACACACGTGGGGCATGTCCTCACCAAGCTGGGGCTGCGTGACCGGGTGCAGGCCGCGGTGTACGCGTACGAGAGCGGTCTGGTGCGTCCCGGCGCGCAGTAGCGGCCGCAGCCGAGCGCGCGTACGACAGTGGGGCCCCTTCCGAGCGGAAGGGGCCCCACTGTCGTGCCGGCCGCACGCGGGCCGGTCGGTCAGCTCACGCCGCGGCCGAGCTCCCAGAGCTGGAGCGTCGAGGAGGAGTTGAGCGCGTACGCCGAGCCCGTGATGTCGTCACGCGCGGCCACGTACTGCTTCCCCTGCCAGAGCGGGATCACCGGAACATCGCGGGCGACGAGGTCCTGGATCGCGGTCAGGCTCTTCGCCGCGGCGAGCCGGTCGTCCTCGCGGCGGGACTCGGGGATCAGCGTGTTGCGGATGTCGGAGTTGACGTACGGCAACCCGAGGAAGTTGTTCTTGTCGAGGAAGGGCGCGAGGTAGTTGTCGGCGTCGGGGAAGTCGGGGAACCAGCCCATGCCGTAGACGTCGTACGTGCCCTTCTGCTCGGCCGGGCGGAACGTCGACCAGGCCGTGCCCTTGATGTTGACGTCGAAGAGGCCGCTGGCGTTGAGCTGCTTCTGCAGCTGCTGGAACTCCTGCGCGGTGGCCGAGCCGTAGTGGTCGGTCGTGTAGTGCAGGGTCAGCTTCACCGGGGTGGTGATGCCGGCCTTGCTCATCGTGGTCCTGGCCTTGCTGACGCTCGGGTCCCCGTACTTGTTGAAGAACGAGTTGGAGTGACCGGTGATGGTCGCCGGGACCAGGGAGTACAGCGGCTCGGCCTCGGTGCCGTAGACCTTGGAGACGAGTTCGCCGCGGTTGATGATCTGGGCCATCGCCTGGCGTACCGCCGCGCTCTTCACGCTCGCGGCGTCGGTGTTGAAGGCGAGGTAGCGGATCTCCAGGCCGGGCATCTCGACGAGGTCGATCTTGCCGGTGCCGGAGGAGTCGCTGAGCTTCTGGATCTGCTGCGGCGACATGGTGCGCGTCATCACGTCGATGTCGCCCTTGGTGAGCGCGGCGCCCATGGCGTCCGCGTCCGCGAAGGAGCGCATCACGACCTTGTCGTTGTTCACCTTCAGAATCCCCTTGTAATTGGGGTTCTTGGCGAAGGTGGCCGACGTGAGCTCGTCGTTCTTCACGCTCGACTGGAACGTGTACGGCCCGGACCCGTCGATGTCGAAGCCGTCGCGCAGCTTGTCCTTGGCGTAGTCGCTCGGGTTCACGATGCCCGCGACCGGCGTGGACAGCTTGTACGGGAAGGTCGCGTCGGCCGTCTTCAGATGGAAGATGACCTCGCGGTCGCCCTGCGTCTCGATGGTGTCGACGGTGGACATCAGGGCGAAGACACCACTGTCGGCCTTGATGCGCATGGCGCGGTCGATGGAGTACTTCACATCGGCCGCGGTGATCTTGTCGCCGCTGGCGAACTTCAGTCCGTCGCGCAGGGTGCAGGCGTAGCGCTCTTTGCCGGTGTCGGTGAAACCGCACTTCTCGGCCGCCTCGGGGACCGGGTTGCCCTCGCCCTTGGGCTGGGTCAGCAGCGTCTGCACGGTCTGGCGCAGGATGTTCCAGGTGCCGACGTCGTAGGCGTAGGCGGGGTCGAGCGGCGCCGGAGCTTCCTTCGTGGCCGTGAACCGGTCCGTGGTGCCGACGGTGATCGCATCGCCGCCAGAGCTCCCGCTGCCGGACCCACCGCAGGCGGCGAGCACCGGCGCGAGCAGACCGGCCACGGCCGGCAGCACCAAAGTCTTGCGGTTCATGCTCGAGTTTCTCCAGAGCTGTTTCGAGTCCGTGTATCCCACATGCAGGGGTGTCGCCGGGGATCACGGGGGTAAGGGCGATGTTCTCGCGTTGAGATTAGTCCGCACCCGCTCGGGGGTTCGCAACCCCTGCCGCCCAGTTCCCATCACACAGCGAAACCGGCTGTGGACGGACCGAAAACCCGACAGCGGAAGGATTAGTGCACGCTTTCACCAATCGGGACACAAGGGCACCGCGGAGACCCCCGAAATGGGGTGAACAGCACAGCTTGCCACCGATGTCGACCCCCGTGCGCGTGGCGAACCTCACACACTCAACTCGGGCGGGAAGTACCGGAATTCGGCCATGCGACAGGTTTCCCATTCTTTTCCCGTCGCCTCCCGTCGCTTCCCGTCCGTGAGTTGGCGACGAGTCAGATGACGCGCGGCGAGCAATCCGTGATCGTTCCTCGTCAATGCGTGATCACTCCGCGTCGATCCGCCTTCGATCCGCCTTCGATACGCCTTCGGTCCGTCATCGGTCCGTCACCAGGCCGCGCAGAAAAGCCAGGTCGACGTGGTCCAACGACGGCACGACGGTGCGGCCGGCGGCCGGCGCGATGGACGCCACCGACGGCACCGCCACCACCTGGCAGCCGGCCGCCTCCGCGGCGGCCACTCCGGTCGCGGTGTCCTCGACGACCGCGCACCGGGCCGGGTCCGCCCCCAGCCGGGCGGCGGCCAGCAGATACGGGTCGGGGTGCGGCTTGGTGCGCGCCACCTCGTCACCGGCCACCGACAGCGTGAAGTGGTGGGGACCGAGCACGGAGAGCACCCGGTCGATGATCCGCCGGTGGGAGGCGGAGACCAGCGCCGTGGGGATCCGGTGGGCGGAGAGCTCGGCCAGCAGCCGGGCGGCGCCCGGCATCAGCGGCAGCGAGTGCGCGATGCGCTTCTCGAACCCCGCGTTGAGCAGCACGGACAGTTCGGCGAGGGTGATGGCCGCGCCGGTGGCCTCGATCAGGAACCCCGCGCTGCGGGTCATGGGGCCGCCGACCACGACATGGCGCCATGCCTCGTCCAGGGTGTGCCCGAGGGCGGCGAAGACCTCGGCCTCGACCTCCCACCAGAAGCCCTCGGTGTCCACCAGGGTGCCGTCCATGTCGAGGAGTACGGCCTGGAGGGCGGAGCCTTCGGCCGTACGTGTTCCGAGCGCGGGGACCGTACTGGTCATCCGGGCGCACCTCCTTGAGGGACGATCAGGCCGGCCGCCCCTGCTGCACAGAGGGCGACCGGCCTGCGATGGACCGACAAGTGTACGACTTATCCGATCAGTGTGCTCGTCCGTTCAGCGCGCGTTGAAGTACTTCGCCTCCGGGTGGTGGATCACGATCGCGTCGGTTGACTGCTCGGGGTGCAGCTGGAACTCCTCGGAGAGGTGGACACCGATGCGCTCCGGTTCCAGGAGTGCGGCGATCTTGGCTCGGTCCTCCAGGTCGGGGCAGGCGCCGTAGCCGAGGGAGAAGCGGGCGCCCCGGTACTTGAGGGCGAACATGTCCTCGACCCGGTTCGGGTCCTCGCCGGCGAAGCCCAGCTCGGAGCGGACGCGCGCGTGCCAGTACTCGGCGAGCGCCTCGGCCAACTGCACGGAGAGGCCGTGCAGTTCGAGGTAGTCGCGGTAGGAGTTGGACTCGAAGAGCTTGGCGGTCTCCGTGCCGATCCGGGAACCGACGGTGACGATCTGGAAGCCGACCACGTCGGTCTCGCCGGACTCCTCCGGGCGGAAGAAGTCGGCCAGGCACAGCCGTCGGCCGCGGCGCTGGCGCGGGAAGGTGAAGCGGGTCCGCTCGTTGCCCTGGTCGTCCAGGACGATCAAGTCGTCGTCCTTGGAGACGCAGGGGAAGTAGCCATAGACCACGGCCGCTTCGAGGAGGTTCTCGGTCTGGAGCCGGTCCAGCAGCCCGCGCAGCCGGGGTCGGCCCTCGCGCTCGACGAGCTCCTCGTACGTCGGTCCGTCACCGGCGCGGGCCTGCTTCAGACCCCACTGGCCCTTGAAGAGCGCGCCCTCGTCGAGCCAGCTCGCGTACTCCTTGAGCGGGATGCCCTTGATGACCCGGGTGCCCCGGAAGGGCGGCTCGGGGACCGGGTTGTCGGTCGCGGTGTCGGAGCGGACGTGCCCCTCCTCGGGGCGCTCCTCCGTCTGGACCGCGGCGGCCGGCCGCACCCGGCGCTGCTTGAGGTCGGGCAGCTTCGCGCCGGGCACGCCCCGCTTGACGCCGATCAGCGCGTCCATCAGGCGCAGGCCCTCGAACGCATCGCGGGCGTACCGGACTTCGCCCTCGTAGATCTCGTGCAGGTCCTGCTCGACGTAGGCCCGCGTGAGCGCGGCGCCACCGAGGATGACCGGGTAGTCGGCGGCCAGCTTGCGCTGGTTGAGCTCCTCCAGGTTCTCCTTCATGATCACCGTGGACTTGACCAGGAGGCCGGACATGCCGATGACGTCGGCGCGGTGCTCCGCGGCGGCTTCCAGGATCGCGGAGACCGGCTGCTTGATGCCGAGGTTGACGACGTTGTAGCCGTTGTTGGACAGGATGATGTCGACGAGGTTCTTGCCGATGTCGTGGACGTCGCCGCGCACGGTGGCCAGCACGATGGTGCCCTTGCCCTCCGCGTCCGACTTCTCCATGTGCGGTTCGAGGTAGGCGACCGCGGTCTTCATGACCTCGGCGGACTGGAGCACGAACGGCAGCTGCATCTGGCCGGAACCGAACAGTTCGCCGACGACCTTCATCCCGTCCAGGAGCGTCTCGTTGACGATGTCGAGGGCGGGGCGGGACTCCAACGCCTCGGCGAGGTCGGCCTCCAGGCCGTTCTTCTCGCCGTCGATGATGCGGCGCTTGAGGCGCTCGTCCAGCGGGAGGGCGGCCAACTCCTCGGCCCGGCCCGCCTTCAGGGACTTGGTGGTGGCTCCCTCGAAGAGGGCCATCAGCTTCTGCAGCGGGTCGTAGCCCTCGGCTCGGCGGTCGTAGATGAGGTCGAGGGCGGTGGTGACCTGCTCGTCGTCGAAGCGGGCGATCGGCAGGATCTTCGAGGCGTGCACGATGGCCGAGTCGAGGCCCGCCTTGACGCACTCGTCGAGGAAGACGGAGTTGAGCAGGACGCGGGCGGCCGGGTTGAGGCCGAAAGAGATGTTCGACAGGCCCAGCGTGGTCTGTACGTCGGGGCGGCGGCGCTTGAGTTCGCGGATCGCCTCGATGGTGGCGACGCCGTCCTTGCGGGACTCCTCCTGACCGGTACAGATGGTGAAGGTCAGGGTGTCGATGAGGATGTCCGACTCCAGGACGCCCCAGTTGGCCGTCAGGTCCTCGATGAGCCGTTCGGCGATGGCGACCTTGGTCTCGACGGTGCGGGCCTGGCCCTCCTCGTCGATGGTCAGCGCGATCAGCGCGGCGCCGTGCTCCCGGGCGAGCTCCGTGACCTTGGCGAAGCGGGACTCCGGGCCGTCGCCGTCCTCGTAGTTGACGGAGTTGATGACGGCGCGACCGCCGAGCTTCTCCAACCCGGCCCGGAGTACCGGGACTTCGGTGGAGTCGAGGACGATCGGCAGGGTGGAGGCGGTGGCGAAACGGCCGGCCAGCTCCTCCATGTCGGCGACACCGTCGCGGCCGACGTAGTCCACGCAGAGGTCGAGCATGTGCGCGCCCTCGCGGATCTGGTCGCGGGCCATCTCCACGCAGTCGTCCCAGCGGCCGGCGAGCATGGCGTCGCGGAACTTCTTCGAGCCGTTGGCGTTGGTGCGCTCGCCGATCGCCAGGTACGCGGTGTCCTGCCGGAACGGGACGGTCTGGTAGAGCGAGGCGGCGCCGGGCTCGGGCTGGGGGTGGCGTTCCACGGGGCTCGACTCGCGGACCCGCTCGACGAGCCGGCGCAGGTGTTCGGGGGTGGTGCCGCAGCAGCCGCCGACCAGATTGAGGCCGTAGTCGCGGACGAAGGTCTCCTGCGCGTCCGCCAGGCCCTCGGGGTCGAGCGGGAAGTGGGCGCCGTCCTTGGTGAGGATGGGCAGGCCCGCGTTGGGCATGCACAGCAGCGGGGTGCGGGAGTGGCGGGCCAGATAGCGCAGGTGCTCGCTCATCTCGGCGGGGCCGGTCGAGCAGTTGAGCCCGATCATGTCGATGCCGAGGGGTTCCAGCGCGGTCAGCGCGGCGCCGATCTCCGAGCCGAGCAGCATGGTGCCGGTCGTCTCGAAGGCCATCGAGACCAGCAGCGGTACGTCGGTGCCGGTCGCCTCCATCGCGCGGCGGGCGCCCAGCACGGAGGACTTGGTCTGGAGCAGGTCCTGGGTGGTCTCCACGATCAGGGCGTCCGCGCCGCCGGCGAGGAGGCCCTCGGCGTTCGCCTGGAAGCCGTCGCGCAGGGTGCGGTAGCCGATGTGGCCGAGGGTGGGGAGCTTGGTGCCGGGGCCCATCGAGCCGAGCACCCAGCGCTGGCGGCCGTCGCGGGCGCCGAAGTCGTCGGCGGTCTCGCGGGCGATGCGGGCGCCGGCCTCGGAGAGCGCGTGGACGCGGTCGGCGATGTCGTACTCGGCCAGCGCGGAGTGGTTGGCGCCGAAGGTGTTGGTCTCGACGCAGTCGACGCCCGTGCCGAAGTACTCCTCGTGGACGGAGCGGACGATGTCGGGGCGGGTGAGGTTGAGGATCTCGTTGCAGCCTTCGAGGTCCTCGAAGTCGTCGAGCGTGGGCTCCTGGGCCTGGAGCATGGTGCCCATCGCTCCGTCGGCGACCACCACGCGGGTGGCGAGGGCCTCTCGGAGCGCGGACACTCGGGTCCGGCTGTCGGCGGAAGGGGTCAGTGGCGACGAGGCCATGGAGGGGCTCCCTGGAGTGCGACGGCTGTCGGCTTTGCGGCTACCAGAGGAACCTCTCACGGATACTCCCCTGGAGCACGCCCGTCCGCCAGCGTAACGGGGCGGGGGCCCGGATGCCGGGGACGTCCACGGGACGGACGAGGATGGGGGGCACGGCACGTCCACCGCGGTTTCGCGTCAACTGGGGTAAGAGGTGTCGACCGACTATTAGCGAGAGGTCGGCATCGACCGGTAGTGTTCGACATTGCCGAACGGTGGCAGCGGCGTACCGCGCCGTGGGCCGAAAGACGGCGCTGAGCGTCGTCGATCGAAGGGGACGGAGGCAGCACGGCGATGGCACGGAACATCCAGTCGCTCGAACGGGCGGCCGCGATGCTGCGCCTGCTCGGGGGCGGCGAGCGGCGGCTCGGCCTCTCGGACATCGCCTCCTCTCTGGGCCTCGCCAAGGGCACGGCCCACGGCATCCTGCGCACCCTCCAGGCGGAGGGTTTCGTCGAGCAGGACGACGCCTCGGGGCGCTACCAGCTGGGCGCCGAACTACTGCGGCTGGGCACCACCTACCTCGACGTGCACGAGTTGCGGGCGCGCGCCCTGGTGTGGACGGACGACCTGGCCCGCTCCAGCGGCGAGAGCGTGCACCTGGGGGTGCTGCACCTCCAGGGCGTGCTGATCGTGCACCACGTCTTCCGCCCCGACGACAGCCGGCAGGTCCTGGAGATCGGCGCCATGCAGCCGCTGCACTCCACCGCCCTGGGCAAAGTGCTGTCGGCGTACGACCCGGTCGCGCACAGCGAGGCGCTGGAGGCCGACCGCAAGCCGTTCACGGAGCGGACCGTCTCCGAGCTCGCCGACTTCGAGCACGTGCTGGACGTGACGCGCGCGCGTGGGTACGCCGCCGACGTGGAGGAGACCTGGGAGGGCGTCGCGTCCATCGCCGCGCCGATCCACGACCGGCGGCACATGCCGGTGGGCGCGGTCGACATCACCGGGGCCGTCGAGCGGGTCTGCCGGGACGGCGAACTGCGCCCGGAGCTGATCGCGGCCGTCCGGGACTGTGCCCGAGCCGTCTCGCGGGACCTGGGCGCCGGGCGGTTCTGAGGGACCGCCGAGCCCCGGCGCCGCACTCCCGGGATTCCGGGCCCCCTGCTGTCACGACCGGAACACCGAAGCGGCGTTCCGGGACAAGTCGTATTCTTATGTGACATGACTGGCCAAAGTGTCAGATCACCACAGACCGTGTGTCCGGGTCGACGTCCCGGGCACGGGCCGCGAGATCGACAGCTCACCGCGATCAATAACGATCGAGTTTTCGATAACAGCACTCTTGACGTGCCCGTAACGCCGGAGCGAGACTCGCGTCCATCGGTCGACATTGTCGAACACCTACCGGCAATACGCGTTAGAGTGTGACAACGCCACAGGCCGACCATTCGCTCTCACTCCCGAGAGCGCTCGACCCCCGGTGGGACCCGGGGTTCGGCTTCCCTGGACGAAGGACAAAGGAGTCGCGGGTGTCCAGCTCCGACATCTTCATCGGCGAGACCATCGGTACCGCCATTCTCATCCTGCTCGGCGGTGGCGTCTGCGCCGCCGTCACGCTGAAGGCCTCCAAGGCCCGGAACGCCGGCTGGCTGGCCATCGCCTTCGGGTGGGGTTTTGCCGTACTGACCGCCGTCTACATTTCCGGCCCGCTTTCCGGGGCCCACCTGAACCCGGCCGTGACCCTCGCGCTCACGATCAAGGACGGTGGCTGGGGCAACCTCCCCATCTACTGGGGCGGCCAGCTGCTCGGCGCCATGATCGGCGCGGCACTGGTCTGGGTGGCCTACTACGGCCAGTTCCAGCTCCACCTCACCGACGCGGAGATCATCGGCGAGCCGGTGGCCAAGGCCGTCGTCGCCGAGGAGAAGGGCGCGGGCCCGGTCCTGGGCATCTTCTCCACCGGTCCGGAGATCCGTAACGTGTGGCAGAACCTCGCCACCGAGATCATCGGCACCTTCGTGCTCATCATCGCCGTCCTCACCGAGGGCCTCAACGCCAAGGGCACCGGCCTCGGCGTCCTCGGCGGTCTGATCACCGCCCTGGTGGTCGTCTCCATCGGTCTGTCGCTCGGTGGCCCGACCGGATACGCGATCAACCCGGCCCGTGACCTCGGTCCGCGCATCGTGCACGCGCTCCTGCCTCTGCCCAACAAGGGCGGCTCCGACTGGAGCTACGCCTGGATCCCGGTGGTCGGTCCGCTGATCGGCGGCGCCATCGCGGCAGGCCTCTACAACGTCGCCTTCGCCTGAGCCGACCGGAGCCTCACCGCTCAAGGACTCATGCGCACCGCGCCGTAAGACAGCCCTCCATCCACGGACTCAGGAGCACACAGTGACCGACGCGCACACCGCCGGACCGTTCATCGCGGCCATCGACCAGGGCACGACCTCCAGCCGCTGCATCGTCTTCGACCGGGACGGCCGGATCGTCTCCGTCGACCAGAAGGAGCACGAGCAGATCTTCCCGAAGCCGGGCTGGGTCGAGCACGATGCCAAGGAGATCTGGACCAACGTCGAGGAGGTCGTCGCCTCCGCCATCGAGAAGGCCGGCATCACCCGCGACGACATCAAGGCCATCGGCATCACCAACCAGCGTGAGACCACGCTGCTGTGGGACAAGAACACCGGTGAGCCCGTCCACAACGCCATCGTCTGGCAGGACACCCGCACCGACGCGCTCTGCAAGGAGCTCGGCCGCAACGTCGGCCAGGACCGCTTCCGCCGACAGACCGGGCTGCCGCTCGCGTCGTACTTCGCCGGACCCAAGGCCCGCTGGCTGCTGGACAACGTCGAGGGGCTGCGCGAGCGCGCCGAGGCCGGGGACATCCTCTTCGGCACCATGGACAGCTGGGTCATCTGGAACCTGACGGGCGGTGTGAACGGCGGCAAGCACGTCACCGACGTCACCAACGCCTCCCGCACCATGCTGATGAACCTGCACACCATGGAGTGGGACGAGAGCATCGCCGAGTCCATCGGCGTCCCGATGAACATGCTGCCCGAGATCCGCTCCTCGGCCGAGATCTACGGCGAGGTCACCGGCGGCCGTCTCGGCGACGTGCTCGGCGGCATCCCGGTCGCCTCGGCGCTCGGCGACCAGCAGGCGGCGCTGTTCGGCCAGACCTGTTTCGCCGAGGGCGAGGCGAAGTCGACGTACGGCACCGGCACCTTCCTGCTGATGAACACCGGTGAGAAGCCGGTCAACTCGTACAACGGCCTGCTCACCACGGTCGGTTACCGCATCGGCGACCAGAAGGCGGTCTACGCCCTGGAGGGCTCGATCGCCGTCACCGGTTCGCTGGTGCAGTGGATGCGCGACCAGATGGGCCTGATCTCCACCGCCGCCGAGATCGAGACCCTCGCGCTCTCGGTCGAGGACAACGGCGGCGCCTACTTCGTACCGGCCTTCTCCGGTCTGTTCGCCCCGTACTGGCGCTCCGACGCCCGCGGTGTGATCGCCGGCCTGACCCGGTACGTCACCAAGGCGCACCTCGCGCGCGCCGTCCTGGAGGCCACGGCCTGGCAGACCCGTGAGATCACCGACGCCATGACGAAGGACTCCGGCGTCGAGCTCGCGGCGATCAAGGTCGACGGCGGCATGACCTCCAACAACCTGCTGATGCAGACGCTCTCGGACTTCGTGGACGCCCCCGTGGTGCGCCCGATGGTCGCCGAGACCACCTGCCTCGGCGCCGCCTACGCCGCCGGCCTCGCCGTCGGCTTCTGGACCAGCACCGACGACCTGCGCGCCAACTGGCGCCGGGCCGCCGAGTGGACCCCCAACATGGACGCGGAGAAGCGCGACCGTGAGTACAAGAGCTGGCTCAAGGCCGTGGAGCGGACCATGGGCTGGCTCGAAGACGAAAACTGACGAGGAGTAAGAACCCCACATGACCAGTCAGTCCACCCTGCAGTCCGTACCTGCCCTCGGTACGCACCCGGCCTCCGGCTCGAACCCGAGCCGGGCCGAGACCCGGGAGCAGCTCTCCAAGGCGACGTACGACCTCCTCGTCATCGGCGGCGGCATCCTGGGCATCTCCACCGCCTGGCACGCCGCGCAGTCCGGGCTGCGGGTGGCCCTGGTCGACGCCGGCGACTTCGCCGGCGCCACCTCTTCCGCCTCCTCCAAGCTGCTCCACGGCGGTCTGCGCTATCTGCAGACCGGCGCGGTGAAGCTGGTGGCGGAGAACCACTTCGAGCGCCGTGCGGTCTCCCGTCAGGTGGCTCCCCACCTGGCGAACCCGCTCACCTTCTACCTCCCCGTGTACAAGGGCGGGCCGCACGGCGCGGCGAAGCTCGGGGCGGGCGTCTTCGCCTACTCCGCGCTCTCCGCGTTCGGCGACGGCGTCGGCCACCTCCTCTCCCCGGCCAAGGCCGCGCAGGACGTGCCCGAGCTGCGCACCGAGAACCTCAAGGCCGTGGCCGTCTACGGCGACGACCAGATGAACGACGCGCGCATGGCGCTGATGACGGTCCGCGCGTCCGTCGAGGCGGGCGCGGTCGTCCTCAACCACGCCGAGGTCACCGGCCTGCGCTTCACCAAGGGCCGGGTGACCGGCGCGGAGCTGCGCGACCGCACCTCCGGGGACGAGTTCGGGGTGAGCGCCCGGCTGGTGCTCAACGCGACCGGCCCCTGGGTCGACCACCTGCGCAGGATGGAGGACCCGAACGCGGCCCCCTCGATCCGCCTCTCCAAGGGCGCGCACCTGGTCCTGAAGCGCACCTCCCCCTGGAAGGCCGCGCTCGCCACCCCCATCGACAAGTACCGGATCACCTTCGCCCTCCCGTGGGAGGACATGCTGCTGCTCGGCACCACCGACGAGGAGTTCGAGGGCGACCCGGCGGATGTCGCGGTCACCGAGAAGGACATAGCGCAGATCCTGGACGAGGCCGCGTTCTCGGTCCGGGACCAGCAGCTCTCGCGCGACCTGATCACGTACTCCTTCGCGGGTCTGCGGGTGCTGCCCGGCGGCCCCGGTGACACGGCGAAGGCCAAGCGCGAGACCGTGGTCACGGAAGGCAGCGGCGGAATGCTCTCCGTCGCGGGCGGCAAGTGGACCACCTTCCGGCACATCGGCCGTACGGTCATGCAGAAGCTGGAGGCGCTGCCGGGCCACCCGCTCGGCGAGGGCGTCGAGCCGATCTCCTCGCTGCCGAAGAAGCTGCCGCTGCCGGGTGTCGCCAACCCGCGCGCGGTCGCCCACCGGCTGCTGGTCGACAACCCGGCGACCGGCCCGCGCATGGCGGCGGACACCGCGAAGCACCTGGCGACGCATTACGGTTCGCTCGCCTTCGACATCGCCCGGCTCGCCAACGAGAACGCCGAACTGGGCGAGCGCGTCCACCCCGACGCCCCCGAGATCTGGGCGCAGGTCGTCTACGCCCGCGACCACGAGTGGGCCGAGACCCAGGACGACGTCCTGCGCCGCCGTACGACCCTGACCATCCGCGGCCTGGCCACGGACGAGATCCGGGCGAAGGTCCAGGACGTGCTCGACAAGAAGAAGTAGTCGCCACGACTCCGGTCGTCACGACGACCGAGGGGCGGCTCCACGTCGGTGGAGCCGCCCCTCGGTCGTCGTCCGCGAGGTGGACCCACGGGTCCGCCCCGGTTTCGGTCAGGTCAGCGCCCGTACCGCCTCCGGGGACGCCAACTCCGCGCGCCGCACGATGAGTTCGCGGCCGAGCAGCAGGGAGCGCCGGGAGGCGGGGACCGGGTCGGGGAGGGTGGTCAGGTCGGTGAGGTGGGCGAAGCCGATGACGCGGCGGACGATCTCCGCGCCGGCGAAGCCGAGGGACTCGGTCCAGACGCGGCGCAGGAAGCGGTCGAGGTAGGCGTCGTCGAAGAAGGTGTCGACGCGGGTCGGCCACAGCCGGCGGAACTGGGCCTCGAACGCCCGCCAGGAGAGGCCGAGTTGGTCGGCGTGGTCGGTCAGGGTGCCGAGCGCGCGGGCCCGTTCGGCGGAGACCAGCGTGTTGGCCCAGTAGAGGCCGAGGTCGAAGCCGATCGGCCCGGTGAAGGAGAACTCGGGGTCGAAGACCCGTACCACCGGGGTGCCTTCGCGCTCGCCGACCATGACGCTGCCGGTGTGCAGGTCGCCGTGGAGCAGGGCCTGGGCGCTGGTCATGAAGAGATGGCGGAGGTCGGCCACCTCGGTCCGCAGCCGTGTGTCCGCGCGGAGTTCGGCGGCGAGGTCGGACAGATCGGGGTGCCAGTGGTTGTGTTCGTGCTCGACGTACGGCTCGGAGAGGACCACGTCCTCCGTGATCTTGCACAGCTCCGGGCTCACCGACGCCGCGACCAGGGCCTTGCGGTCGGCGGACTCCATCCCGAAGTCGCTGGTCGCGAAGGCCAGTTGGGCGACGAACTCGCCGATGCGGACCGAGGTGTCCGGACCGTAGGAGGCGCCCTCGTTGAGGACTGTGCGCAGCACCTCCAGGTCGGACATGTCCTCCATGACGAGGGCGTGGTTCTCGCCGTCGTAGCCGTGGATCGCCGGGATCTTGTCGGGGGCGACCCGGGCGACCTGCTCGTACGCGCGGGCCTCCGCGTCGGCGCGCTCGGGGCTCATCGGCCAGGACGGGCCGGCCACCCGTACCCAGGGCAGCGCCTGCTTGACGGCGAGGCTTCGGGTGCCGTCAACGCTCGCGGCCAGGAACACCCGGTTCATGTTGCCGTCGGAGACCTCGCGGACCCGGATCTCGCCGGCGTCGTCCCAGTGTCCGCGCTCGCGCAGGTACG
This sequence comes from Streptomyces sp. NPDC005423, assembly GCF_040606415.1. Classification (NCBI taxonomy): domain Bacteria; kingdom Bacillati; phylum Actinomycetota; class Actinomycetes; order Kitasatosporales; family Streptomycetaceae; genus Streptomyces; species Streptomyces sp. NPDC005423. The sequence continues at coordinate 88,930 of NZ_JBEXET010000011.1, forward strand.
CGGGGATGGAGTCGGTCTCCAGGATGCGGTAACCCATCGGCTCTGAACTCCCTTATGCGGTACGGCGCTTGGACAGCGTGAAACTGAAGACCAGGGCGAGGATGAGGACCGCGCCCTCGACCACGTCCTGGGTGTAGTAGGGCAGGCCCTTGATGGTCAGACCGGTGGTGATGATGCCGATCAGCACGGCGCCCAGGGCCGTGCCCCAGACGTTGGGGCGGCCCCGGCCCAGCACCGAGGTGCCGACCAGTGCGACGGCCACCGCTTCGAGGAGCTGGCTGGTGCCGGCGCTGACGTCGCCCTGGCCGATCCGGGAGGCGAGGATCAGGCCGCCGACGGAGGCCAGGACGCCGGACAGGACGTAGGCGAGGGCCCGGTAGGCGCCGACGCGGATGCCGGCCAGCCGGGAGGCCTCTGGGTTGGCGCCGATGGCGTAGAGGACGCGGCCCCAGCGGGTGCGGGCGAGGAACACCCAGGCGACGACGGTCAGCGCGCCGAAGATCAGCACCGAGACGGGGATGCCGAGGACGGTGCCCCGGTCGATGCGCAGGAAGCCGTCGGTGAACCGGCCGGGCGCGGTGCTGCCGTCGGACTGGGTCATGCCGGCGGAGATGGACTGGCCGTCGACCAGGATGAGTTTGGTGCCCTGGATGACGAACATGGTGCCGAGCGTGGCGAGCATGTCCGGGATCTTCAGGACGACGATCAGCAGCGCGTTCAGCAGTCCGGCGAGCGCGCCCGCCGCGATCACCGCGAGGATCGCGACCGAGCCGACCTGGTTGTACGTCACCATCGTCTTGGCGGCGACGGTGACGCCGAGCCCGGCGACCGCGCCGACGGACATGTCCATTCCGCCGACGGCCATGGTGAGGGTGACGCCGAGGCCGAGGATCGCGGCGACGGAGACGTACCGCAGGGTGTCGAGGAGGGTCGCGGACTCGCGGAAGGACGGCTCGCTCAGCGCGAAGTACGCGAAGAGCGCGACGGTCACGAAGATGAAGCCGTACTTGATGACCGCGTTCTGGACGCGCGGGCCGAGGTCGGCGCCGGGGCGGGGGGCCGCCCCCTGGGTGGGGACCTCGGTGCTCTGGGTGGTGGTCATGGCGTACTTCCTGCCGTGGCGTCGGGCGGGGCGGGCGTCACACGGACGCCGAGATGGTCTGGATGACGCGGTCGCGCTCCGCGTCCTCGCCGTACGCGTCGAGGTGCACCTCGCCGGCCGCCAGGACGACGACCCGGTCGGCGACCTCCAGGACCTCGTCCACGTCGGCGGAGAGGACGAGGACGGCGGCGCCCTCGGTGGCCAGGGCGCGGGCGCGGCGGCCGATGTCGCGCCGGGCGCCGATGTCCACGCCTCGGAACGGTTCGTCCAGGATGAGGACACGGGGTGTCCGGGCGAGCCAGCGGCCCACGACCACCTTCTGCTGGTTGCCGCCGGAGAGCTCCTCGACCGTGCTGTGCTCGTCACGGGCGACGACACCGAGCGCCTCGATGGTGGAGCGGCCGAGGGCGTCCTCCTTGGCGGTGTTCACCAGCCCGGCCGTGGCAAGGGACGTGAGGAACGGCAGCGAGATGTTCTGGGCCACCGACCAGCCGGGGACCAGGGCGTCGGCGTGCCGGTCCTCGGGGACGAGGTGGACGCCGGCGCGGATCGCGTCGGCGGGGCGGCGCGGCCGGTACGGCTCGCCGTCCAGCTCGACCGCGCCGGTCGCGAACGGTTCGGCGCCGAACAGACCGCGCGCCAGCTCGGTCTTGCCGGCACCCACCAGGCCGACGAGGCCGGTGACTTCACCGGCGCGCAGGTCGAGGTCCAGGGGCGCGCGTCCCTCGAAGAGGCGGACGCCGCGCAGGGCGAGGACGGTCGGCCCGTGCTCGCCGGTGTGCTGCGGGCGGGCGCTCGTCGCCTCGTGGGCCTGGGCGAGCATCGCGCGCAGGGCGCTGTCCCAGTCGAACGGCTTGGCCTGGTCCTCGGTGAGACGGCCGTCCCGCAGGACGACCAGCCGGTCGGCGAGCGCGTCGATCTCGCCGAGGCGGTGGGAGACGTAGAGGACGGCGATGCCGTCGTCGCGCATCCGCTCGACGAGGGCGAAGAGCCGCCGCGCCTCGGCCGCGGAGAGCGCCGAGGTCGGTTCGTCGAGGACGAGCAGCCGCGGGCGGGTCGCCAGGGCACGGGCGAGGATGAGCAACTGACGGTCGGAGATGCCGAGTTCGGTGACGTCGCGACGGAGCACCGCGTCGCTCCAGTCGAGTCCGAGGGCGGCCTGGATCTCCCGGGCGCGGGCCAGCAGGCGGCGGCCGTTGAGGAGCGGGTTGCCGCGGCGCCGGGCCAGCTCCTCGAAGACCAGGTTCTCGGCGACGCTCAGGCCGGGCACGATGCCCTCGCCGATCCGCTGGTGGACCGTCTGGATGCCCAACTGCCGGGCGGCGAGCGGCGACTGGAGAGCGGCGGGCTCCCCCGCGACCCGCACCTCCCCGCCGTGGCCGGCGTGCACGCCCGAAAGGATCTTGATCAGCGTGGACTTGCCGGCGCCGTTCGCGCCGAGCAGCGCGACCACGCTGCCCGGGGCGATGTCGAGCGAGACGGAGGAGAGCACCGTCTTGCCGGCGAAGGCCATGCTGACGTCATGGAGACTGACGGCGGCGTCGACGGCCTTGTCAGTGGGCGACATTGGGGATCCAGTCCGCGGTGCTGACCTTGGAGAGGTTCAGCGCCGGCAGCGCCGTGCGCAGCTGGTCCATGTTCTCGATCTTGTTCTTGCGCAGGAAGTCCTGGGTGATGGCGACCGCCGGGAAGTCGACCGAGGTCTTGTTCAGCTGCCCGGCCAGCTCCAGGGCGGCCGTACGGACGACGGCGGCGCCGACCGCCGAGGGATCGGTACCGGCGGTGGCGACCCACGGGCTGTTCGCGGCGGTCATGTTCTGGATGTCGGCGTTGGAGACATCGGCGCCGAAGACCTTGACCTTGCTCTGGAGCTTCTTGTTCTGCACGGCGAGGACGGTGCCCTTGGCCAGTTCGTCGTAGGGCGCGAAGACGCCGGCGACGTCGGAGTGCTGGGTGAGCGCGGCGGAGACCAGCGGCACGTTGTCGGTGGCCGTGGAGTCGGTGACCTTGCCGACCTTGAACTGCTGCTTCCAGCCGTTGGTGTCGAGCGCGGACTTCCAGACGGAGTTGCGCTTGTCCAGGGCCGCGTAGCCGGCCACGTTGACGTAGCCGACCTTGGCGTTCTTGCCGACCGTCTTGGCCATCACGCCGAGCACGGCCCGCGCCATGCTGGCGTCGTCCTGCTCGGTGCTGACGACGGACTTGTTGGTCTGGTCGACGTCGTAGACGACGACCTTGATGCCCTTCTTCACCGCCTGGTCGATCTCGGGCTGGATCGTGGAGGGGAAGCCGTGGTCGATGATGATCGCCTGTGCGCCGGAGTTGATCGCCGAGGACAGGTCGGTGGCCTGCTTGGCGTTGTCGGCCTGGGCGTCGTACACGGTCAGGTCGACGCCGAGCGCCTTGGCCTGCGCCTTGGCGCCGTTGCCCCACTGCTCGAAGTAGTCGCCGGCACCGCTCTGCCGTACCAGGGCCACCTTGACCGTGCCCTTGCTGAAGGGGGCGGGCTTCTTGCCGGTGGCCGCCGAGGCCGAGGCGGCGGTGGTGTCGGTGCTCTTCGAGGCGTCCGTGGACTGGGAGCAGCCCGCCAGGAGGAGGGCGGAGGCGGAGGCGAGCGAGAGCGCGGCGAGCGGGACACGGGCACGGGACATGAGGGGCTCCAGGTACGGGGTACTGCCGAGAGGGTGAAGGACGGAGTCTTGGTCCGGAGCCGAGGGGCGGGAACGCGCCACTGTCCGCGGGGTGGACGGGTGCCGAACGCCCGGGAGAGCGGGGCGTGCCGGGGGCTCCGGGTGTGGTCAGCGACAGCTGGCTGTGGTCGACCGGAGCAAGTCCACGTACAGCCGCCGCACGAGCAGCAGCGTCTTCATACGCAGATCATGTGAATGATTTCAGCCATCGGTCAAAGGGATGGACACCAATTCTCAGCTGGTGAGACAACGACTACGTCACATCCGGGCGGCGCACGGCGGCGGTTACCATCACAAGACCGGCCGCCGACGCCCCGCCGCCGCCCTCCCCCTCCCCCCCTTGCCCTCCCACCGGTCCGTGGACCCGTCTCGGCATACGGACACGGACACCCCTCCCGACGTTCGGAGTTGCTCCCATGACGCTGCTGACCACCTGGTCCGAGTCCGGCCCCGAGACCCTCGTGCGCCGCACCGCCGACCCCGCCGAGATCGGCGCCGCGCTCGCTCCGCTGGGCGTGCGCTACGAGCGGTGGCCGGTCCGCAAGGACGTCCCGGCCGACGCCGACAGCGAGACCGTCTTCGCCGCCTACGGCCCGGAGATCGAGAAGCTGAACGCCGAGGAGGGGTTCACCACCGTCGACGTCCTCGGGCTGCACCCGAGCGACGACCCGGAGTACCCGCTCAGGGCGAAGGCCGCGCGGGAGAAGTTCCTCCAGGAGCACACGCACGACGACGATGACGAGGTCCGCTTCTTCGTCTCCGGGTCCGGCATCTTCTATCTGCACGTGAACGGCGAGGTGCACGCCGTCTACTGCGAGAAGGGCGACCTGCTGGGCGTCCCGCGCGGCACCACGCACTGGTTCGACATGGGTACCAGGCCCGCCTTCACGGCGATCCGCTTCTTCCACGAGGAGGACGGCTGGATCGGCAGCTTCACCGGCTCCCCGATCGCCGCCCGCTTCCCGGACTACGACACGATCGACGCGGGCTACCGGCGGGACAGGGCCACCGCGTGAGTCGGCGCTTCGACGTGGACGCCGTGGTGCTCGACATCGAGGGCACCACGAGCGCCACGGGTTTCGTCGTCGACGTCCTCTACCCGTACTCCCGCGCGCGGTTCGGGGCGCTCCTCACCGAGCGGAGCGACGATCCGACGGTGGCCCGCGCGATCGCGCAGATCCGCGAGGCGACCGGCGACCCGGACGCCGACGCCGTACGGATCGAGCGGACCCTCGGCGGCTGGCTCGACGAGGACGTCAAGGCCACCCCGCTCAAGACCCTCCAGGGCGTCATCTGGGCCGAGGGCTTCGCCCGCGGCGACCTGGTCTCGCACTTCTACGACGACGTCGTACCGGCCCTGCGCGCCTGGCACGCGGCGGGAGTGCGGCTCTACGTGTACTCGTCCGGGTCCGTCGCCGCGCAGCGGGCGTGGTTCGCCGCCACCCCGGAGGGCGATCTGCTGCCGCTCGTCTCCGGGCTCTACGACACCGAGAACGCGGGGCCCAAGCAGGAGCCGGAGTCGTACCGCCGGATCGCGGCGGCGACCGGATGCGAGCCGTCCCGGCTGCTCTTCCTCTCCGACCGGCCCGGCGAACTGGACGCGGCGACGGCGGCCGGCTGGCACGCCGTCGGCGTGGCGCGCCCCGGGGAGCCGTACTTCGAGCAGGGCGTCGGCGACCACCCCCGGGCGGGCACGTTCGACGAGATCAGCATCACCAGTTCAAGGAGGACCGCGTGACCGCCGAGACCACCGCACCCGACCTGGCGGCGGCGGGAGCCGTCCTCGCCGCCGAGTCCGCCAGGTTCGCCTCGTTCGGGTGGATGCGGGGCACCTCCGGGAACCTGTCCGTGGTGCTCTCCCGCTCCCCGCTGCGGCTGGCCGTGACGGCGAGCGGGCACGACAAGGGTGAACTGACCCCGGCGGACGTGGTGCTGGTGGACGGGAAGGGCGCCGCGGTGGGCGAGGGCCGGCCGTCCGCCGAGGCCGAACTGCACGCGCGCGTCGCCGCGTTGACCGGCGCGGGCGCCGTCGTCCACGTGCACACCGTGGCGTCGGTGGCGATGGGCCGGCGCGAGCCGGGCGGCATCGTCTTCCGGGACGTCGAGATGCTCAAGGGGGTCGGCCAGCCCGCGCACGACGTCGAGGTGACCCTGCCGGTGATCGCCAACAGCCAGGACATGAAGGTGCTCGGGGACCGGCTGGAGGCGGCGCGCGATCCCCGGATGCCGGCGGTCGTCGTGGCCGGGCACGGGCTGTACGTGTGGGGCGCGGATCCGCGCCAGGCCCGGCATCACACCGAAGTCGTCGAGTGGCTGCTGGAGTTGGAGCTGGCCCAGCGCTGAACCGGCCGGCGACGACGGAAGGGGACCCCGGGCCGGGCGGGCCGTCGGAGGTCCCCTTTTGTCGTTCCGGGGCGGCTACTTCAGCCGCTCGCCGGGGAGTTCGCCCGCCGACACCTCAAGGACGCCCCGTTCCGTCACCAGGCCCGTGACCAGGCGCCCCGGTGTCACGTCGAACGCCGGGTTGTGGCCGCGCGACGCGGCCGGCGCGGTGCGGACGCCGGACCACTCCAACACCTCGTCCCCGGCGCGCAGTTCGATGTGGATGTCGTCGCCGGTCGCGGTCGCGAGGTCCACCGTGGTGGTGGGCGCGGCCACCAGGAACGGGATGCCCGCGTACGCGCAGGCCAGGGCTATGCCCACCGTGCCGACCTTGTTGGCGGTGTCGCCGTTGGCCGCGATCCGGTCGGCGCCGACGATCGCCGCGTCGACCTCGCCGCGCAGGATCGTGCCGGCGGCGGCGGCGTCCGCCTGCACCAGGTGCGGGATGCCCTCCTGGACCAGCTCCCAGGCCGTCAGCCGCGCTCCCTGGAGCAGCGGGCGCGTCTCGTCGGCGTACACGGTCTCCACCAGGCCGCGCGTGTGCAGTTCGCGGACGACGCCGAGGGCGGTGCCCCAACCGGCGGTCGCCAGCGCGCCGGTGTTGCAGTGCGTCAAGAGCCTCAACGGCCGTCCGGCGCCCACCCTTTGCAGCAGCCAGTCGGCGCCGTGGACGCCCATCGCGCGGTTGGCGGCGACATCCTCGCGCTGGACGGCGACGGCCTCTTCGAGGACCGCGTCGAGTCCCTCGTCGAAGCGGGTCATCACCCGGTCCACGCAGACCATGAGGTTGACCGCGGTGGGGCGGGCCGCGCGGATCCGTGCGACGGCGGCGCGCACGTCACCGTCCGTCCAGCCCTCCCGCTCACCCTGGAGCAGGGCGAGCGCCACACCGTAGGCGCCGGCCGCCCCGATCGCGGGCGCGCCGCGCACCACGAGGCGCTGGATCGCGTCGACCAGGGTGTCCACATCCTGGACGTCGAGCGTGTCGGTGCGCTGCGGAAGCAGGGTCTGGTCGATGAGCGCGATGCCGCTCCCGGTCCAGTCGACGGCGCGCAGTTCCTGGGACATAACGGGAGACTCCTGGTGTTCCGGTGGTGCTCGCCACCGTACATGACCTGGCCGAACCAGCGTTCGAGAGCGTCGGGCAGGTGTCCGGGGACGGGGCTGCCGGTGGCGCTTGTCCAGCCTGGGATTCCTGCCCCGTTCAGCCCACTGAACCGCCATAATGTGGACCGAGACATCGGATGTCTGAAATGAGGGAGACCGGCGATGGCAGTCACCGACGAGGCGATCGAGAAGATCAAGGGAATGATCGTCTCCGGCGCGCTGCGCCCCGGCGACCGGTTGCCCAAGGAGAGCGAGCTGGCGGCCGAACTCGGACTCTCCCGCAACTCCCTGCGTGAGGCCGTCCGCGCGCTGTCGCTGATCCGCATCCTCGACGTACGCCAGGGCGACGGCACGTACGTCACCAGCCTGGACCCCCAACTCCTGCTGGAGGCGCTGAGTTTCGTCGTCGACTTCCACCGGGACGACACGGTCCTGGAGTTCCTCGCGGTGCGGCGCATCCTGGAGCCGGCCGCCACGGCGATGGCGGCCTCCCGGATCGACGAGCACCAACTGGACCTGCTGACCGCTCAGTTGGACGCGCTCGGCGGCGCCCCCTCGGTGGAGGAACTGGTCGCCTGCGACCTGGAGTTCCACCGGGGCATCGTGCGCGGCTCCGGCAACTCGGTGCTCTGCTCGCTCCTCGACGGCCTCTCCGGACCCACCACCCGGGCCCGGATCTGGCGCGGCCTGACCCAGGAGGACGCGGTCAGCCGCACCCTGCGCGAGCACCGGGCGATCCTGGGCGCCCTGCGCGACCGGGACGCGGAGGCGGCACGGTCGTGGGCGACGGTGCACATCGCGAGCGTGGAGCAGTGGCTGCGTTCGACCCTGTGACCGACGGGGAAGCGGCCCGCCGCCCCGTGACGGTGCGCGCCGGGGCGGGGCCGCACGGTGTCGCGATCTTGTGTGTTCGACCGCCCCGGACGGGGCAGGCATGGGTTCACTCCCCCGTTCGAGGGGGCTGCGGACGCCCCCGCCGGACGCCGTAAGGTTGGGACGTACGCGAGGGCGAATCGGAAGGAGGCGCTGGGTGATCGAGCTGGAGGGGGTTCCCGAGCTGATCGACCCAGTGATGGTGGCCGCGTTCGAGGGCTGGAACGACGCCGGCGACGCCGCCTCCACCGCGGTCGCGCACCTGGACAAGGAGTGGAAGGGCGAGGTGTTCGCAGCGCTGGACGCCGAGGACTACTACGACTTCCAGGTGAACCGGCCCACGGTGTGGATCGAGGCCGGGGTGCGGAAGATCACCTGGCCCACCACCCGTCTCTCGGTGGTCCGGGTCGGCGGCGACAAGCCGCGCGACCTCGTGCTCGTCCGCGGTATCGAACCGTCCATGCGCTGGCGCTCCTTCTGCAACGAACTGCTCGGCTTCGCGCACGAGCTGGGCGTGGAGCTGGTGGTCATCCTGGGCGCCCTGCTCGGCGACACCCCGCACACCCGCCCGGTCCCGATCAGCGGCACCACCTCCGACGCGGACCTCGCGCAGCGGATGGACCTGGAGGAGACCAAGTACGAGGGCCCCACCGGGATCGTCGGCATCCTCCAGGAGGCGTGCACGCACGCCGGCGTACCGGCCGTGTCGCTCTGGGCGGCGGTGCCGCACTACGTGTCGCAGCCGCCCAACCCGAAGGCCACCCTGGCGCTGCTGAACCGCCTGGAGGACCTGATCGACGTGCGGATCCCGCTGGGCGAGCTGCCCGAGGACGCGCGCGCCTGGCAGGTCGGCGTGGACCAGCTGGCGGCCGAGGACAGCGAGGTCGCCGAGTACGTCCAGACGCTGGAGGAGGCCCGGGACACCGCGGAGCTGCCGGAGGCGTCGGGCGAGGCGATCGCCCGCGAGTTCGAGCGGTACCTGCGCCGGCGCGACGGCGGCGGCAGCCCGCCCGGCGGCCACGCCACCGCGGACGGCAGCGACAGCTCGTCGTATCTGCGGGACAACCCCGGCGGCCGTACGAAGCCGCCGAAACCGCCCAAGGCGGAGACGGAGACCGAGAGCGGCCCCGACACCGACACGGGGACAGGTGGCCCGGACCCGGACGACGGGGAGTCGTCGGAGGGCTGAACGGCCGGGACGAGCGGTACGGGTAAGGGCGGTGCGCCGAAGCGCACCGCCCTTACCCGTCACCAGCCGGGACGCGCGACTAGAGCGCCACGCCCAGCAGCGCGTCCACCGCACGGGACACGATGCCGGGGGCGCCCTCGTCACCGCCGCCGTCCGCCTCCTGGCGGGCCGCCCAGCGGTCGACGGCGGCGAGCGCGGCCGGGGCGTCCAGGTCGTCGGCGAGGGCCGCGCGGATCTCCTCCACGAGCGCCTCGGCGGACGGGCCGTCGGGCCGGGAGACCGCCGCCCGCCAGCGGCCGAGCCGCGCCACCGCGTCCGCCAGGACCTGGTCGGTCCACTCCCAGTCGGAGCGGTAGTGGTGCGAGAGGAGCGCGAGCCGGATCGCGGCCGGGTCGACGCCGTCGCGCCGCAGGGCGGAGACGAAGACCAGGTTGCCCTTGGACTTCGACATCTTCTCGCCGTCCAGGCCGACCATGCCGGCGTGGACGTACGCCTTGGCCATGGGGAACTCGCCGGTCAGCACCTGGGCGTGCGAGGCGCCCATCTCGTGGTGCGGGAAAGCGAGGTCGGAGCCGCCGCCCTGCACGTCGAAGCCCATGCCGAGGTGGTCGAGGGCGATGGCCACGCACTCGATGTGCCAGCCGGGCCGGCCGCGGCCGAGCGAGCCGCCGTCCCAGCTCGGCTCGCCCTCCCGGGCGGCCATCCACAACATCGGGTCCAGCGGGTTCTTCTTGCCGGGCCGGTCCGGGTCGCCGCCACGCTCGGCGGAGAGCAGCCGCATCGCGGCCGTGTCCAGGCGCGACACCTCGCCGAAGTGGGGGTCGGACTCGACGGAGAAGTAGACGTCACCTTCGAGTTCGTAGGCGGCGCCCGCGTCCCGGAGACGCTCGACGAGCGGCACGATGCCGGGTATCGCCTCGACCGCGCCGATGTAGTGCTGCGGCGGCAGCATGCGCAGGGCGGTCATGTCCTCGCGGAAGAGGGTCGTCTCCCGGTCGGCGAGGGCCGCCCAGTCGAGGCCGTCCCGCTCGGCGCGCTCCAGCAGCGGATCGTCGACGTCCGTGACGTTCTGGACGTAGTGCACCTGCCGCTTGGTGTCGAGCCATACGCGCTGTACGAGGTCGAACGCGTTGTAGGTCGCCGCGTGACCCATGTGGGTCGCGTCGTACGGGGTGATGCCGCAGACGTAGATACGGGCGACCGGTCCGGGGTCCAGGGTCACGGGACCGCCGGTCGCGGTGGAGTGGAGCCGGAGGTCGCGGCCCTTGCCGGGCAGAGCGGGGACCTCGGAAGCGGGCCAGGCATACATGATGACGAGCCTAACCGGACGGTTGCTCCGTATACGAACCGGACCGGGCCGGATGGCCGACAAGGCACTCTTGCGTGATCTCGGCCACCGTGCTCTACACGGGCGGCCACGGGATCGCCGGCCACTCCCCGCTCGGCTCGGGATGCTTCCCCGAGGCGAGCAGGTCGTCGACGCGCGCGCGGGTGGCCTCGACCTCCGCGGCGGTGATCAGCGGGGACAGGGCCGCGGCCAGGGCGCCGCCGGCCGCCAGTCCCTCCCCGAGTCCCTGAAGCACCTCGACGGCCTCCGGGGTGAGCGGCTCCCCGGCCCAGCCCCACAGCAGGGTGCGCAGCTTGTTCTCGGTGTTGAAGGTCACTCCGTGATCGATGCCGTAGAGACGGCCGTCGTCGGTGGGCAGCAGGTGGCCGCCCTTGCGGTCGGCGTTGTTGATGACCGCGTCGAGGACGGCGAGCCGGCGCAGCCGTTCGTCGTCGGCGTGCACCAGGAGGGCCGTCTTCCCCTCACCCACATCGGCGAACCCGATGGCCTTCCAGCCGGCCGCCGGCTCCTCGGCGTCGACGAGCGCGAGGAGTTCGGCACCGGCGCTCGCCTCGATCCACAACTGGCACATGCCCTCGCCGTAGGGCCCCTCGCGCAGCACGGTGGGCGGCACCAGACCCCAGCCGGTGGCCCGGGAGACCTCGTACGCGGCGACCTCGCGCTGGGCGAGCGTCCCGTCCGGGAAGTCCCACAGGGGCCGCTCCCCCGCGACGGGTTTGTAGACGCAGGACAGCTCGCCGCCGTCGTGCGCGACCGTGCAGAAGAGCGCCGCGTTGGACGCGTCACGGATGCGTCCGCGGACCGTCAACTCGCCCTCGGCGAGCGCCCGCGGCAGGAGGTCGGCGGAGGTCACGCTCCGCGGCGGTATCCGTTCTGGCGCGGACATACGTGTCCTTCCGGGTCGAGCGGGAGGCTGCACAAGGGGCAGGGCGGGCGGCCCGCGTTGACGACGTCCAGGGCCCGCTTGGCGAAGGCGCGGGCCTGGGAGCCGGTGAGCCGGACCCGCAGCATCGGGGGTCCGTTCTCCTCGTCCTGGAGCAGCCGCTCCTCGGCCTCGGCGAGGTCCTCCTCGGACTCCGCGTCCAGCTCCACGAGAGCCTGCGCCTCGACGATCATGCGCTGCTCCTCGCCGTCCCAGGCGAGGGCCATGGTGCCGACGCGGAACTCCTCCTCGATGGGGGTGTTCAGCGGGCGGGTGTCGGAGATCTCGTTGGGGGTGACGGCGGGCACGGCCGCGTTGCCGCCGCTGCGCCGTACGACCTCGTCCAGAAGCTCGTCCATGCGCTCGGCGAGCGCGGCGACCTGGGTCTTCTCCAGGGCCACGCTGGTCACCCGGGGGCCGGACGTGGCCTGGAGGAAGAACGTACGGCGCCCGGGCAGTCCGACCGTGCCGGCCACGAAACGCTCCGGCGGGTCGTAGAGGAACACCTGACGGGACACGTCCTGTCTCCATGGGGAATCGTGGGGAATATCGTGAGATCGGCTTCGGGACCGGCCGAGCGCACCGGCCCGCGTCCGCCGCGGGCAAGTACGGCGCTACTGCGACCGCTTCACCCTACTGCGGCCGACGATCACGGTGCGCCCGCGCCGCCACCGACCGGGGCGTCCCCGGCGGGCGCTTCCTCGCGCGGGGCGAGGGAGGCGAAGTCACCGGTGTCCCCGAGCCGGACGAGAAAGGGCCGCAGACGGGTGTAACGGATCGCGGTGATGGAACACGGTTCTACGGAGATCCGCTGGAAGAGGTCGAGATGAAGTCCGAGTGCGTCGGCGACGAGCGACTTGATGATGTCGCCGTGCGAGCACATCAGGTAGACGGCGTCGGCGCCGTGATCGCGCTCCACGCGCGCGTTCCACTCCCGTACCGCCTCGGCGGCGCGGGTCTGCATGGCGCGCATCGACTCACCGCCGGGGAACGCGGCGGCCGTGGGGTGCGCCTGGACGACCTCCATCAGCGGCTCGTCCGAGAGTTCGGCGAGCTTGCGCCCGGACCAGTCGCCGTAGTCGCACTCCCCGATCCGCTCCTCGGTGTGCGGGCGGAGCGCGGGGCGGGCTTCGAGGAGGGGCCGTACGGTCTCCTCGCAGCGTTGCAGGGGACTGGTGACGACCTCGGCGAGGGGCAGTCCGGCGAGCCGGCCGGGCAGTGCGGCGGCCTGGGCCGTCCCGCGCTCGTCGAGGGCGACACCGGGCGTCCGGCCGGCGAGCAGTCCCGCCGTGTTGGCGGTGGAGCGTCCGTGCCGGACGAGGATCAACGTGGGCATGCCACCAAGGGTAGGCGCACCGGGAAACGCGGCTCCGGCCGCACGGAAGAGGACACGCACCGTGATCGTCGACTACGCCATCTACCGCGACGGGCGCCGCACGGAGGGGCCCGAGGACTTCTCCGACGCCCTGGCACTGTGCCGGCGGGGGACCGACGCCTTCGTCTGGATAGGGCTGTACGAGCCGACGGAGAAGGAGTTCGACCTGGTCGCGGAGGAGTTCGCGCTGCATCCGCTGGCCGTCGAGGACGCGTTGAAGGCGCATCAGCGGCCCAAGCTGGAGGTGTACGACGACTCGCTGTTCATGGTCCTCAAGCCGGTGGGGTACGAGACGAAGAGCGACGTCGTCTCCTCCGGCGAGGTCATGGTCTTCCTGGGCGACTCCTTCGTGGTGACCGTGCGGCACGGCGAGGAGGCGCCCCTGGCGGCCGTACGGCGCCGGCTGGAGGCGGACCACGACATGCTCCGGCAGGGGCCCACGACGGTGCTGTACGCGATCGCCGACACCGTGGTCGACCACTACGTGGATGTCGCCGGTGAACTCCAGACCGACCTGGAGGAGCTGGAGGCGGCGGTGTTCTCGCCGACCGGTGGCGGCTCACGGGACACGGCCTCGCGCATCTACGCCTTCAAACGGCAGATCCTGGAGTTCCGCCGGGCCACGGGTCCGCTGGCGCAGCCGGTGGGGCGGCTGTCGGGCATCGGTGCCTTCGGCGACCGGGTGCCGTTCGTGCAGGAGACCTCACGGCCGTTCTTCCGGGACGTCAACGACCACCTGACCCGGGTGAACGAGTCCGTGGAGGGCCTGGACCGGCTCGTCTCGGACATCCTGTCGGCGCACCTGGCTCAGACCAGCGTCCGGCAGAACGACGACATGCGGAAGATCTCCGGCTGGGCGGCGATGGCGGCGGTCCCCACCATGATCGCGGGGATCTACGGCATGAACTTCGACCACATGCCGGAGCTGCACTGGCAGTGGGGGTACCCGGCGGTGATCGCGGTGATGGCCGTCCTGGAGGTGCTGCTGTACCGGACGTTCAAGCGGCGCGGCTGGCTCTGACCGGAGCCCTCCCGGGCGGCTCCGCCGAAAGGATGACCCACCAGGTCGGAGCGGGGGCGTAACCGGGCGCTCCCCGGCGCGTTGTGCTCCGTGACGGCCGTGGCGGGGAAGACCCCCGAGCCCCCACCACGGCCGTGAAAACCTCCTCCGGGGCGCCCCCGGGTCACGCGAGTCCGGCGCGCTCCAGGGCCTCGGTGCCGGCGCGGAGCGCGGCGAGCCGCTCGTCGAGCGTGAAGCCCGCCGGGGCCAGGGTCAGGGTGGTGACCCCGGCAGCCGCGTAAGCCGTCATCCGCTCCGCGATCCGCTCCACGGAACCGAGCAGCGTGGTCTGGTCGATCAGCTGGTGCGGGATGGCGGCGGCGGCGCCCTCCTTGTCGCCGGACAGGTACTTGTCCTGGATCTCGGCGGCCTCCTTCTCGTACCCCATGCGCTGGGCGAGCTGGTTGTAGAAGTTCTGCTTGCGGCTGCCCATGCCGCCGACGTAGAGCGCGGTGTACGGGCGGAAGGTGTCGGCGAGCGCGGCCACGTCCTTGTCGGCGCCCAGGGCGAGCGGGAGCGTGGGGCAGACGTCGAATCCGTCGAGGGTCTTCCCGGCCTTCTCGCGGCCGGCCCGCAGGTACTGGAGCGCGGTGTCCTGGAGGTGGTCGGCGGAAGGGAAGATGAGCAGCGCGCCGTCGGCGATCTCGCCCGTCTGCTCCAGGTTCTTCGGGCCGATCGCCGCGATGTAGAGCGGGATGTGCTCGCGCTCCGGGTGCACGGTCAGCTTGAGGGGCTTGCCCGGGCCGCCGGGCAGCGGCAGCGTCCAGTGCGCGCCGTCGTACGACAGCCGCTCACGGGTCATCGCCTTGCGGACGATCTCCACGTACTCACGCGTGCGTGCCAGCGGCTTGTCGAACTTGACGCCGTACCAGCCCTCGGAGACCTGCGGGCCCGAGACGCCGAGGCCTAGGCGGAACCGGCCGCCGGAGAGCGAGTCGAGGGTGGCGGCGGTCATCGCGGTCATCGCGGGCTGCCGGGCCGGGATCTGGAAGATGGCCGAGCCGACGTCGATGCGCTCGGTCTGCGCGGCCACCCAGGAGAGGACGGTCGCCGCGTCGGAGCCGTAGGCCTCGGCGGCCCAGCACACGGCGTAGCCGAGCCGGTCGGCCTCCTTGGCCACGGCGAGATTGTCCGCGTCCATTCCGGCACCCCAGTAGCCGAGGTTGATCCCGAGCTGCATGGCAGACCCCTTACCCATCAGTAACGTCGCTGTCGTGCCGACCCTAGCGCGAGGCGCCCCCGGCGGACAGGACGGGTGCCGGTGAGCGGTGACGGAGCGTGCCGGGCGCACACACCCGGCTTCCTGCGGAAATACGTTATCCACAGGCCCCCACACCACAGGTTCAGGCCAGTAATCTCGGCGTTCATGGAGCAGAGGCATCTCGGCCGTACAGGCCTTCGTGTGTCCCGGATCGGGCTCGGCACCCTCACCTGGGGCCGGGACACCGACGAGCATGACGCCGCGGACCTGTTGAAGGCGTTCTGGGAGGCGGGCGGCACCCTCGTCGACACGGCCGACGTGTACGGCGACGGGCAGGCCGAGTATCTGCTGGGACAGCTCATGGAAGGGCTGGTCCCCCGCCGTGACCTGGTGATCTCGACCAAGGCGGGCAGCGTGCCCGACCCGGAGCGGCGCTTCGACGGCTCGCGCGGCCATCTCCTCTCCGCCCTGGACGCCTCACTGGCCCGGCTCGGCACCGAGTACGTCGACGTCTGGCACATCCACGCCTACGACCCCGGCACCCCGCTGGAGGAGACCCTCCAGGCCCTCGACCTGGCCGTCAGCAGCGGTCGGGCGCGCTATGCCGGGATCGCCAACTTCTGCGGCTGGCAGCTGGCCAAGGCGGCGACCTGGCAGCTGGCGGCGCCGGGCACCAGGACCCGGCTGGCCAGCACCCAGCTGGAGTACTCGCTGCTCCAGCGGGGCGTCGAGCGCGAGGTGCTGCCGGCCGCGCTCGACCTGGGCGTCGGACTGCTGCCCTCCTCACCGCTCGGCCGCGGTGTGCTGACGGGGAAGTACCGGCACTCCACACCCGCCGACTCCCGGGGGGCCTCGGAGCACATGGCGCCGTTCGTCGCGCCCTACCTCGACGACACCGCGACCCGCATCGTGGACGCGGTCACGACCGCGGCGGACGGGCTCGCGGTGACCCCGCTCCAGGTGGCCCTCGCCTGGGTCCGCGACCGGCCCGGGGTGACCGCGCCGATCGTCGGCGCGCGCAACGCGCAGCAGCTCAGGGCCGCGTTGTCAGTGGAGGCCCTTAGTCTTCCTGACGAGATCTGCCGGGCGCTCGACGATGTGTCGGCGCCCCTGCACCGCTATCCCGATCACGACTGGAGCACGCTGTGAGCACGGACCCGGAGACCACGGACCAGGCCGAGCCGGCCGTGCCGGAAACCCCGGCCGAGGACACGGGCACCGGCACGGAGACGGCCGGTGCCACCGAGCCCACGGAGGGCGCGGACGGCGCGGACAGCGCGGAGACGGAGGGTACGGCCGCCGAGGGCAAGGGTGACGGTGCGGCCGCCTCTCCCGAACTGTCCGCCGCCGAGGCCGAGTTGGCGGCGCAGCGGCTGGAGCGGGAGCGGATCGAGCGGCGGAAGGCGGAGAAGGCGGGACCCATCGCCGCCGGCACCAAGCTCAGCGGGACGGCCGCCGACCTGCTCGCCGCGGTCCGCGCGGTGGAGAGCGGGGAGAAGCCCGTGGCCACCGCGTTCACCGGGCCGGAGCCCGCCCCGCGCCGCGCCGCCGTCGCCGAACCGCCGCGCCGGCCACAGCCCGTGGCGCCGGAGCCCGGCGCCCCCGCCGCCGGGACCGTGGAGGCCGTACGGCGGGTGCTCGCCGACGGGGGTGCGCCCGATTCGCTCGCGGCCCAGGCCGCGGCGGTGCTCGGTGACGGGGCGGACGAGCAACTGCGCGCGGATCCTTGGCTGTTGCTGCGGGTCGCGGGGGTACGGCCCGAGCCGGCCGACGGGTTCGCGCGGGCGCTGCTCGGGCCGGAGTGCGCGCCGGACGACGAGCGGCGCGGCCGGGCGCTCACCGTCTGGCTGCTGGAGCAGGCGGCGCTGGCCGGGCACACGGCGCTGGAGGCACCCGCGCTCACCGAAGCGCTCGCCCAGCGGGGCGTGCCCGACCCGGACGCGGCGACCCAGTCCGCGATCGCGGAGGGCGAAGTGCTGGTGTTCCAGGACGCGTTGGACGAACCCGCGGTCGCGGTGCAGCGCGCCGACGACGAGGCCGAGGAGGAGCGCCCGGTCCGCGTCCTGATCGGTCTGGAGCGGTACGCGCTGGCCGAGGAGAGCCTCGCCGACGGACTGGCCCGGCTGATCAACTCGGTACCGAAGGAGGAGGACGGTCCGGCGCAGGGGTGGGAGCGGGCCGGCTCCGCCCCCGGGTCGGCCGGCGAGCTGATCCGCGCGGTCGCGGGCCACGGCCTGGTGCTCCACACCGGCGGTGAGGCGTCCCTGGAGGAGCCCGCCGCGCTGCTGCACGCGGCGGCCGGCCTCGGCCTGCGGGTCTGGGCCGCCGCGCACAGCCCGGTCGGCAGGGACCGGTTCGCCGCCCTGCTGACCCGGTCCGCGCCGCCCGACGGGGCCGGTCGGGCGCCCGGTGCCCCCACCGCCGTGACCGTGGCCGGGCTGCTGTCCCACGCCGAGGGCCCGGGGCGGGACGCGGACGGCGCCCTGGACCTGGACGTCCTCGTCGTGCTCGACGCGCCCCAACTGGACGTCGAGACGGCCGCCCTGGTCACCGAGTCGCTGCCGGACGGCGCCCGGCTGGTGCTGGCCGGTGACCCGGCGGTGCTCTGGTCCGCGGGCCCCGGGCGGGTCTTCGCCGACCTCCTCGCGGCCCGGGCCGGCCCGCAGGTCGCCTCACGGCGGCCGGACCCCGGTCCCGTGGGGGAGCTGGTCTCGGGCATCGGCATCGGTGAGCTGAACCAGGTGGAGGCGCCCGGCAAGGAGGTCGTGATCGTGCCGGTGCGGGACGCGGGCGAGGCCGTGCACCGGACCGTGCAGCTCGTCGCCGACTCGGTGCCCCGGGTGATCGGCGTCCCCGCCGAGCAGACCGTGGTGATCACCCCGGGCCACGGCGGCGCGGCCGGTACCCGGGTGCTCAACGCGGCGCTCAAGGAGCGGCTCAACCCCGGTCCCGGCCGCTTCGGCGGCTTCGACCCGGGCGACCGGATCGCGTACTCCCCCGCGCCGGGCCGTACGGTTCCCGGCCAGGTGGTGAAGGCGGACGCCGAGGGGCTGCACCTGTCGTGCTCCGGCGCCCCCGTCGTCGTACCCAAGGAGCGGGTGGAGCACTCCGTACGGCACGGGTGGGCGCTCACCGCGCATCAGGCGGTGGGGGCCCGGTGGCCGGCGGTGGTCGCCGTGCTGCCCGGGGACGCGGCGCAGGCACTCAGCCGGCCCTGGGTCTACACGGCGTTCGGCCGGGCCGACCGTCATCTGTCCGTGGTCCACGGCGTCGACCAGGCGCTGCCCCGGGCCGTCGCCGAGATCCCGGCCAAGCCGCGCACGACACGGTTGCCCGTCCTGCTGAGGCCCCAGGTCCCGGCCGCGGGCTGACCCGGTCGCGGGCCGGACGCGGGCGGACACGGCGGCGGCGGTCGCGGAGGACCATCCCTCCGCGGCCGCCGCCGTCGCCGTTCTCAGCGATCCGCGTCCAGCGGCTCCAGATCCTCGTCCTCGATCGCGTCCTCGATCTCGTCCTCGGTGTCATCCGGCTCGTCGTCGATGTCCTCGTCGATCTCGTCGTCGAAGACCGCGCTGACGTCGAACCGGCAGACGACCCGCTGCGGATCGACCTGGTCGAAGGGTGCCTCCAGCCACTCGCCGGGCTCGGGCGCCTCGTCCGAGGCGATCACCCACAGCGTGGAGTCGCCCTCCTCCAGGCCGAACTCCTTGTGCCGGGAGGCGATCTCGTCCGCCTCGAACTCCCCGAACAGAATGCCCAGCGCACCGTGGATCGTCCCGGAGGCCTCGGTACCCGTGCCCTCGTCCTCGGCGGCCTCGACCCGCTGCGCCTGCGCCAGCAGCCGCTGGGGCTCCGCCACGGCGTAGTCGCGGCGGATCAGCACGCTCAGCGCGTTCGGCTCCTCGGGGCCCGTGTAGGGCGGCAGGGAGTCGTCCGTACCGGGGATTTCGAAAGGGGTGACCTCGTCATAGCGGTCGTAGAGCAGCTCGTCGTAGACCTCGGCGGCCGCGGCGAGCTGGTTGAACGCCTCGTAGACGGCGGGGTCGTCCTCCCCGGACCGGCGTTCGACCGCGGCCAGGTGGCGGTCGAGCGCGGTCTTGACCGCCTCGGCGGCGGCGCGTACCTCGGCAGCGGTGGGCTGCGCAGCATCAGACATAGGGCAGACGCTATCCGTACCGGGCCGCTGCCCGCACAATAGATGCGATGCCGGAATACGAATTCGTCGACGTGTACGTGCCGCGCGGGGTCTCCCGCAAGGACGCCACACGCCTGCTGACAGACCACGCCGAGTACGGACACTGGGAGTTGGACCGACTGAGCCTGCTGCGCGACGGCAGTCGCCGGGTACGGCTGCGCCGGCGGATCATCCGCCAGGTACGGGCCACCTGGTGAGCTGAGAAGGGTGGAAACGGAAGGGGCCCCGCCGGTGCGGGGCCCCTTCCGTCGCGTGCCTCCCGCCCTACGCCGAGGCCCGCGCCCTGCGGTACAGCACGGTGCCGGCGAGCAGCGAACCGCCGCCCAGCGACAGCACGACTGCCATCGGCAGGTCGCTGCCGGTGTGCGCGAGCTGCGCGCCGTCCGCGGACGGCGCACCGGCCTGGCTCACCCGCGAGGACCCCGCCGGCGTCCGGCCGCCGGGGGCGTGCGGGGTGCCGGGGTGAGCGGGGGTGCCCGGGTGGTGCGGGGTGCCGGGGTGACCGGGCGTCCCGGGGTGACCCGGGGTGCCGGGCGTCCCCGGGTGCTGCCCGTGTCCACCGCCCGGATGCGTGCCGTGGTGACCGCCGCCGCCGTGCTGACCGCTCCCCGGGGGCGTCCCGTACCCCCCGCCGCCGTACCCGCCGCCGTGGGGGCCCTGGGCGTTGACGCAGTCGTTGCCGGTGGTGGAGTTGCCGATCCCGATCACGTCGGCGCTGTTGCCGCAGGCGTTCACCGGGACGTCCATCGGCACCTGCACGTGGTTGCCGGATCCGACGCCGGGCGAGCCACCGGCGTGACCGCCGGCGTGCGCGCCTCCCGAGCCCCCGTGTCCGCCCCGGCCGCCGGAGTCGCCGTACCCGCCGGAGTCGCCGTAGCCCCCGGAGTCGCCGTGCCGTCCGGTGGAGCCGTGGGCGCCGGTCGAGCCGCCCTGGTTCGCGCACGCGTTGCCCACCGCCGGATTGAGGATCCCGACGACGTTGACGGTGTTGCCGCAGAGATTGACCGGGATGTGCACCGGTGCCTGCACGGTGTTGCCGGACAGCGCGCCGGGCGAGTCCGAGGTGAATCCGCTCGCGCCGGAGTCGGCGTGGGCGTAGCCGCCCGCCGCGGCGAGCACTCCGGTCGCCGCCGCCACGGTCATCAAGCCCTTGCGTGTGGCCTGTCGCATGGTTCTGTTCCCCCTGCCTTCACTACCTGATTCGGATTCCCCGTGCTGGGCGGCGGTGAGCCGCCGCGCGTGCAGCGCGGAAAGAACCGTCGGCCCCGGAGCGCGTGGCGCGCGTTCCGGGGCCGACGGCGTCAATGGTGTCGACACCCCTCAGAAGGAGTGCGTCACCTGTTGACGCAGGTGTTGCCGAAGGCGGGGTTCAGCAGGCCGATCACCGAGATCGTGTTGCCGCACACGTTCACCGGGACGTGCACGGGAACCTGGACGACGTTGCCGGAAGCGACACCCGGGGAGTGCACCGCGGCACCCTGGGCACCGGCGTCGGCGACGGCCAGACCCGCACCCGCGAGAACCAGACCACCGGTGGCAGCCGCAGCGGCGACGATCTTCTTGATCATTATTTCCTCCTAGTTGGCAAACGCGATCGCGTGTTGCCGATCGCATACCTGTAACGAGGAGGGAGTAATGGAGCTACGAGCTTATGAGCACATTCACCCTTCTCAGTCGCCCCCGTACGCGCGGTCGAATGCGCCCGACACGTCGCGTCACTCCCCGCCGACGCGGGTGTCAGGACGCGTCGATGAAACGGTCGAGCACCCGCACGCCGAACTTCAGCCCCTCCACCGGGACCCGCTCGTCGACGCCGTGGAACATGCCCGCGAAGTCCAGCTCCGGCGGCAGCTTCAGCGGCGCGAAACCGAAGCCCCGGATGCCCAGGTCGTCGAAGGACTTGGCGTCCGTGCCGCCGGAGAGCATGTACGGGATCGCCTTCGCGGTCGGGTCCTCGGCGAGCAGCGACGACTGCATGGCCTCCACCAGCGCCCCGTCGAAGGAGGTCTCCAGGGCCTTGTCGGAGTGCACGTCCTCGCGCCTCACCTTGGGGCCGAGGATGCGGTCGAGGTCGGCGAGGAACTCCTCCTCGTGCCCGGGCAGGAACCGCCCGTCGATGTTGGCGGTGGCCTCGCCCGGGATGACGTTGACCTTGTATCCGGCGTTCAGCTGCGTGGGGTTGGCGGTGTTGCTCAGGGTCGCGCCGATGAGCTTGGCGATCCCGCCGAGCCGGGCCAGGGTCGCCTCCATGTCCTCGGGGTCGAGCGGCGTGCCGAGCGCGTCGCCGAGTTCGTCGAGGAAGGCCCGGGTCGTCTTGGTGACGCGCACCGGGAACCTGTGCCGGCCCACCCGCGCGACGGCCTCGGACAGCTCGGTGATCGCGTTGTCGCGGTGGATCATCGATCCGTGCCCGGCGGTGCCGGCCACCGTGAGCTTCATCCAGTGCATGCCCTTCTCGGCCGTCTGGATCAGATAGAGCCGGCGCTGCTCGCTCACCGTGAACGAGAAGCCGCCGACCTCGCTGATCGCCTCGGTGACGCCCTCGAAGAGGTCCGGGTGGTTGTCGACGAGGTGCCGCGCCCCGTACGTGCCGCCCGCCTCCTCGTCCGCGAGGAAGGCGACCACGATGTCGCGCGGGGGCCTGCGTCCGCTGCGCAGCCGGTCGCGGACGACCGCGAGGGTCATCGCGTCCATGTCCTTCATGTCGACGGCGCCCCGCCCCCACACACACCCGTCGGCGACCTCGCCGGAGAAGGGGTGGTGGGTCCAGTCCGCCGCGTTCGCCGGTACGACGTCGAGGTGGCCGTGGATGAGGAGCGCGGGCCTGGACGGGTCCGCGCCCTCGATCCGGGCGACCGTGGAGGCGCGTCCGGGGTGCGACTCGAAGATCCGCGGTTCGAGGCCCACCTCGGCGAGCTGTCCGGCGACGTACTCGGCCGCCTCGCGCTCGCCGGGGCCCGAGTGGTCGCCGTAGTTGCTGGTGTCGATCCGGATCAGCTCGCGGCAGAGGTCCACGACCTCGTCCTCGCCGGTGACGCCCTTGGCCGTGTCCGTGTCGCTCACGCTGATTCCTCCCGCTGTCCCTGCTGGTGGTCCACCTTCATCCTCTCTCTCCGGCCGCTCGCGCCCAAGGCCGGTCCCGGCCCGTCACGCGCCGTTCACGCGGGATGGCGGCGGGAGGCCGTCCGGACCGAAGCGGCTGGGCGGCGGAAGACCGACGGGAGGACGGCCGGAGGGGAGCGGGAGGTGTGGGAACCGGGGTGATCGGCCACCCCTGGAAGCCTGGTAATGTTTCCTTCGTCGCCGCGGGGGAAACCACGCGCGACAGACACCTTGTCCGGGTGGCGGAATGGCAGACGCGCTAGCTTGAGGTGCTAGTGCCCTTTATCGGGCGTGGGGGTTCAAGTCCCCCCTCGGACACATCGGACGGCGAGGGCCGCGACCAGCACTGGTCGCGGCCCTCGCCGGTTCTGTGGGGGATGTCTCGTCGGGTTCGAAGATCACCAGGTCAGAGCGGTGCAGGGTGGTCACTGAGCGCCCTCGACCGGCTGCCAGGAGTGGCCGCCGGCAGGGGCGCGGCCTAGCGTCGTACTAAAATTTCCGGCTTGTTACGGAACGGAGCTGGAGCCGGACAACCCCAGGCAGACCTGCGGGCCCGCCAGCACCCCGGAGGCTTCCGGGTTCACCACGCGAGGACCGGATGGCAGCCATACACGAGAGCAGCGCTCTCGGTCTGCTCGACGAAGAGATCCGCACCCAGTTCGGCGACACCGCTCGTTTCTCCGCGGGACCCGCCGCCTCTCCCCGCACGCTCGTCGACATCTTCGACGCCTCCGTGCGGTCCTGGCCCGACGAACTCGCCCTGGACGACGGCACCGCGCGGCTGACCTACCGGGCGTTGGCCGCCGAGGTCGAGGGGCTGCGCCGGCGGCTCGGCGAGGCGGGGGTCGGCCTGGGCGACCGGGTCGGCGTGCGCGTGCCGTCGGGCACCAACGACCTCTATGTCGCGATCCTCGCCGTGCTGGCCGCCGGCGCCGCCTACGTGCCGGTGGACGCCGAGGACCCGGACGAGCGGGCCGAGCTGGTCTTCGGGGAGGCGGGGGTGCGGGCCGTCGTGGGCGCCGGGCACGAGCTGACCGTGCACGGGCGGGCCGAGGTGCCGGCGGCGCGGCCCGGGGCCGGGCACGACGCGTGGATCATCTTCACCTCCGGTTCGACGGGCAGGCCGAAGGGTGTCGCCGTCAGCCACCGCAGCGCGGCGGCCTTCGTGGACGCGGAGGCGGCGCTGTTCCTCGCCGAGGATCCCGTCGGTCCGGGTGACAGGGTCATGGCGGGGCTGTCGGTCGCGTTCGACGCCTCCTGCGAGGAGATGTGGCTGGCCTGGCGCTACGGCGCCTGCCTGGTGCCGGTGCCGCGCTCGCAGGTGCGCAGCGGTGCCGACCTCGGCCCCTGGCTCGTCGACCAGGAGATCAGCGTCGTGTCGACCGTGCCGACGCTGGCCGCGCTGTGGGAGCCCGAGGCGCTCACCGACGTACGGCTGCTGATCTTCGGCGGGGAGGCCTGCCCGCCCGAGCTGGTGCAGCGGCTGGTCACCGAGGGGCGCGAGGTCTGGAACACGTACGGGCCGACCGAGGCGACCGTCGTGGCCTGTGCGTCGCTGATGACCGGTGCCGAGCCGATCCGCATCGGGCTGCCGCTGAACGGCTGGGAGCTGGCCGTCGTCGACGAGGCCGGGATGCCGGTGCCGATGGGCGGCAGTGGGCAGCTGGTGATCGGCGGGGTCGGGCTCGCCCGGTATCTCGACGCCGAGAAGGACGCGGAGAAGTACGCGCCGCTGGAGTCGCTGGGCTGGGAGCGCGCGTACCGCAGTGGTGACCTGGTCAGGGCGGAGCCCGAGGGGCTGGTCTTCCTCGGGCGGGCCGACGAGCAGATCAAGCTCGGCGGGCGCCGGATCGAGCTGGGCGAGGTCGACGCGGCCCTCCAGGCGCTGCCCGGTGTGGCCGGCGCCGCCGCCGCCGTACGGACCGCGCGCAGCGGCAACCAGTTGCTCGTCGGCTATGTCGTCACCCAGGAGGGCTGGGACCAGGCCGCCGCCGTCGAGCGGCTGCGCGCCGAACTGCCCGCCGCCCTCGTGCCGTTGATCGCGCCGGTGGCGGAGCTGCCGACCCGTACCTCCGGCAAGGTCGACCGCGCCGCACTGCCCTGGCCGCTGGAGAACCTGGAGACCGGCGGTGCCAGGGAACAGCTCTACGGCACCGAGGCGTGGCTGGCGGAGCAGTGGGCCGAGGTGCTCGGCATCCCCGTGAGCGGGGCGTCCGACGACTTCTTCGCGATCGGCGGCGGCAGTCTGGCCGCCGCACAGCTCACCTCGCGGCTGCGCACCCGCTACCCGAGCGCCGCCGTCCTCGACATCTACCAGCGGCCGACCCTGCGCAAGCTGGCCCGCCATCTGGAGGCTTCGGCGCAGGACGACGGCACGGCCCGGCTGGTCGCGCCGGTGCCGACGCGCGCCAAGGTGATCCAACTCCTCGCGCTGGTACCGCTGTTCACGCTGCTCGGGCTGCGCTGGACGGTGGCGCTGACCGCGCTCGGGAACGTGCTGTCCGGCTGCTCCTGGCTGCCCACCGCCTCCTGGTGGCTGGTCGGCGCGGGCGCGCTGCTGCTGTTCAGCCCCCCGGGACGGCTCGCGATCGCGGCGGGCGGGGCGCGGCTGCTGCTGCGCGGGGTGAAGCCGGGACGGTACGCACGCGGCGGCGGGGTCCATCTGCGGCTGTGGGCGGCCGAGCGGCTGGCCGAGGTCAGCGGGGCGACCTCGCTGACCGGGTCCTGGCTGGAGCGGTACGCGCGGGCGCTCGGCGCCAGGATCGGTCCTGACGTCGATCTGCACTCGCTGCCGCCGGTGACCGGCATGCTCAGGCTGGGCCGGGGTGCCGCCGTCGAGTCCGAGGTGGACCTGTCGGGGTACTGGCTGGACGGCGACCGGCTGGAGATCGGGCCGGTCCGGGTCGGCGCGCACGCCGTGGTCGGCACCCGCAGCATGCTCTTCCCCGGCGCCCGGGTGGGCAAGCGGGCGGAGGTGGCGCCCGGTTCGGCGGTCACCGGCACGGTGCCGACCGGGCAGCGCTGGGCGGGCGCGCCCGCGGTCAAGCTCGGCAAGGCCAAGCGCAACTGGCCCGAGCAGCGCCCGCGGCGGGGCACGTACTGGCGGGTGGTGTACGGCCTGACGGGTTTCGCGCTGACCCTGCTGCCGGTGGTCGCCGGGGCGATCGCGCTGCTGGTCACCGGCGCGTTCGTGGCGCCCGGTGACGGACTGGGCGAGGCCCTGGGCGGTGCCCTGGCCGCGCTGGTCCCGGCGACGCTCGCCTTCGGGCTGGTGTACGCGCTGCTGATCCTGGCCGGTGTGCGGCTGCTGAGTCTGGGGCTGCGGGAGGGGACGCACCCCACGCACAGCCGGATCGGCTGGCAGGCGTGGACCGTGACCCAGCTGATGGACCGCTCGCGGGAGACGCTGTTCCCGCTCTACGCCGGGCTGGTGACGCCGGTGTGGCTGCGGCTGCTCGGGATGCGGATCGGGCGCGGGGCCGAGGTGTCCACCGTGCTGGCGCTGCCGAGTCTGACGACGGTCGGCGAGGGCGCGTTCCTGGCCGACGACACGTTGACCGCGCCGTACGAGCTGGGTGGCGGCTGGATGCGGATCGGGCGGGCCGAGATCGGGCGGCGGGCGTTCCTCGGGAACTCGGGGATGACCGCGCCGGGACGGAGCGTGCCGGACGGCGGCCTGGTCGGGGTGCTGTCCGCGACGCCGAAGAAGGCGAAGAAGGGCACGTCGTATCTGGGGCTGCCGCCGGTGAAGCTGCCGCGCAGCACGAGCGGCGGGGACCAGAGCCGGACGTACGACCCGCCGGCCCGGCTGCTGTGGGCGCGCGGGCTGGTGGAGCTGTGCCGGATCGTGCCGGTGTTCTGCTCGGCGGCGCTGGCCGTGCTGACGGTGGCGGCGCTCTGCGCGGTGGGGGTCTGGGCTCCGCTGCTGTCCGGGCTGGTGCTGCTGGCGGCCGGCGCGGCGGCCGGGCTGGTGTCGATCACGGCGAAGTGGCTGCTCGTGGGGCGGCACCGGGCCGGTGAGCATCCGCTGTGGAGCGGCTTCGTGTGGCGCAACGAGCTGGCGGACACCTTCGTCGAGGTGGTGGCGGTGCCGTGGCTGGCCGGTTCGGTGCCGGGTACGCCGGTGCTGACGGCGTGGCTGCGCGGGCTCGGCGCCCGGATCGGCAAGGGCGTCTGGGTGGAGAGCTACTGGCTGCCGGAGACGGACCTGGTGACGCTGGCCGACGGGGCCACCGTGAACCGGGGCTCCGTGCTCCAGACACACCTCTTCCACGACCGGATCCTGCGGACGGATACTGTGGTCCTCCGTGAGGGCGCGACGCTGGGCCCTGGCGGAATCGTCCTGCCCGGCAGCGTGATCGGGGCCCGCACCACGCTGGGTCCCGCGTCGCTCGTCATGGCGGGGGAGTCCGTCCCCGACGACACCCGCTGGCTGGGCAATCCCATCGAGGCATGGCGGTCCTGACAGCGGGCACCCGCGTCGCGGGGCGGTGCACCGGCACGTGGTACGACCAGCACAGCGTACGAGCACAGCGCAGGGAGCAGACGCACCAGTGACCGTTCAGCAGACGGCGGGTCCGGACCCGTACTTCCCGGCCAACGGCGACGCCCGTTACCGGGTGCACCGCTACGAGCTCGCGCTGGACTACCGCCCGGGGCCCAACCGTCTCTCCGGAACGGCACGCATCAACGCCATAGCGGGGCGCGCCCCGCTCGCCGAATTCCAGCTGAACCTGGCCGACTTCAAGATCGGCCGGGTGCGGGTGGACGGCCGGCAGCCGCAGTACACGCACCGCGGCGGCCGGCTGCGGCTCCGTCCGGCCAAGCCGTTGCGGGCCGGGACCGCGTTCACCGTGGAGGTGCACTGGTCGGGCAATCCCAGCCCGGTGCCGAGCCCCTGGGGCGGGATCGGCTGGGAGGAACTGACGGACGGGGCGCTGGTGGCGAGCCAGCCGGTCGGGGCGCCGTCCTGGTACCCGTGCAACGACCGGCCCGCCGACAAGGCCTCGTACCACCTCTCGGTCACCACGCCGTCGTCGTACGCGGTGGTGGCGGGCGGCCGGCTGCTCACCCGTACCACCAGGGCGTCGACGACGACATGGGTGTACGAGCAGGCCGCGCCGACGTCGAGTTATCTGGTGGGGCTGTCGATCGGCAAGTACGAGACGGTGCTGCTGGGCGACCCCGGCCTCGGCGGAGTGCCGCAGCACGGGCACATCCCGGCGCAGCTGCTCCCGGAGTTCTCCCGGGACTTCGCCCGGCAGCCCGCGATGATGGAGCTGTTCCAGGAGCTGTTCGGGCCCTACCCGTTCGACGAGTACGCGGTGGTGGTGACCGAGGAGGACCTCGATGTGCCGGTCGAGGCACAGGGGTTGTCGCTGTTCGGCGCCAACCACGTGGACGGGGCGCGGAGTTCGGAGCGGCTGGTCGCGCACGAGCTGGCGCACCAGTGGTTCGGCAACAGCGTGTCGATCGCGGACTGGCGGCACATCTGGCTGAACGAGGGCTTCGCCAAGTACGCGGAGTGGCTGTGGTCGGAGCGCTCGGGCGGCCGGACGGCTCATCAACTCGCCGCCGCCGCCCACCGGTTCCTCTCCTCGCTGCCGCAGGATCTGCGGCTCGCCGACCCGGGGCGCAAGTCGATGTTCGACGATCGTCTCTACGAGCGCGGCGGTCTCACCGTGCACGCGGTGCGCTGCGCGCTCGGTGACATCGCGTTCTTCCGGATGCTGCGGGCCTGGGCGGGGCTGAACCGCAACGGGTCGGTGACCACCACGACGTTCACCGCCCACGCGGCCCGGTTCACGACCGAGCCGCTGGACGACCTGTTCGACGCCTGGGTGCACGGCGCCGCGCTGCCGCCGATGCCGTCGGCGGAGAGCGGCACAGCGGTCTGAGCGGCCGGCCGCGGCGGGCACAATGGCGCTCATGAGCACGCGTTCCTGCCCCTGCGGTCTCGCCGGGCCCTACGAGAAGTGCTGCGGCCGGTACCACTCCGGCGCCGCCGCGCCCACCGCCGAGGCGCTGATGCGGTCGCGCTACGCCGCCTTCGTGCGGGGGGACGAGGGGTATCTGCTGCGGACCTGGCATCCGCGGACGCGGCCCGCACGGCTCGGTCTCGACCCGGGGACGCGGTGGACCGGCCTGGAGATCCTCGGTACGGCCGACGGGTCCGCGTTCCACACCACGGGGACCGTGACCTTCCGGGCGTCCTACCGGGGCGGCTCGCTGCACGAGCGGAGCCGGTTCGAGCGGGTCGGCGGGGCGTGGGTGTACGTGGACGGGGAGTTCCTCGACGACTGAGGCGGCCGGGCGCTACGGCGCCAGGATGTCCAGTTCGTGCAGGGCGCCCACGGTGATCTCCCGGGTCAGTTCCTCGGCGCGCGGTCCGTCGCCGGCGCGGACCGCCTCGGCGACCTGGACGTGCAGGGTGACGGCGGCCGGGTCGGGGTCGTCGAACATGACCTCGTGATGGGTGCGGCCGGCCAGCACCTCGGCGACGACATCGCCGATGCGGGCGAACATCTCGTTGCCGGAGGCGTTGAGGATCACCCGGTGGAAGGCGACGTCGTGGACGAGGTACGCCTCCAGCCGGTGCCCGCGCGAGTTGGCCACCATGCCCAGCGCGCACTCGGTCAGCTCGGCGCACTGCTCCGCCGTGGCGTACTTCGCGGCCAGGCCGGCCGCGACCGGTTCGATCGCCGAGCGCAGCACGGTCAGTGAGCGGAGCTGGTGCGGGCGGTCGGCGCCGGCCAGCCGCCAGCGGATGACCTGGGGGTCGTAGACGTTCCACTCGGCCTTGGGGCGGACCGTGACGCCCACCCGGCGGCGGGACTCGACGAGGTGCATGGACTCCAGCACCCGGACCGCCTCGCGCATCACCGAGCGCGAGACCGCGAAGTCCTGGGCCAGTTCGTCGGTGCGCAGGACGCTGCCCGGCGGGTGGTCGCCCGCCGTGATCGCGGGTCCGAGGGCGTCGAGTACGCGGCCGTGCAGCCCGCGGCCCGGTGTGGTCATGCACTCAGAGTACGGGGCGGGTCACAGGCATAAAAGTCAGACTTATTCATCACAGACTCTTGAATTCGTCGTACCTAATGGGTTTCAGTGTCGTCTACATCAGGTGTCGCCGAAGACAGTGAGGAACCGTGGAGACCACCCCCCATGTCGTCGTGGTCATGGGCGTCGCGGGCACCGGGAAGACCACCATCGGTCCCCTGCTCGCCGCCCGGCTCGGCGTTCCCTACGCCGAGGGCGACGACTTCCACCCGCAGCCCAACATCGCCAAGATGTCGGCGGGCGTCCCGCTCACCGACGACGACCGGTGGCCCTGGCTGGACGCCATCGGCTCCTGGGCGCACGCGCGGGCCGGGCTCGGCGGAGTGGTCAGCTGCTCGGCGCTGAAGCGGTCCTACCGCGACCGGCTGCGGGCCGCGGCCCCCGGGGTCGTCTTCGTCCATCTGACCGGTGACCGCGCGCTCATCGAGGGCCGGATGGCGCACCGGCGGGGGCACTTCATGCCGACCGCGCTGCTCGACTCCCAGTTCGCCACGCTCCAGCCACTGGCCGTGGACGAGGCGGGGGTCGCGGTGGACGTCACCGGCGGCCCCGAGGAGATCACCGCCCGCGCCACGGCGGCGCTCGCGCGCCTCCCCGAGCCCACCGGCTGACCTCCGCGTCACCCCTCCCCCATCCCCACCCCCGTACCTGCAAGGGAACTTCCGTGACCAGACTCAGTGTCGAGACGCTGGCGGCGGACACGGTCGCGCCGATCACCTCGGCCGGCCACGCCCAGCTGGGCATCGCCGTACTGGCGGGCATCGCCGTCATCGTGCTGCTCATCACCCGGTTCAAGCTGCACGCCTTCCTGGCACTGACCATCGGGTCGCTGGCGCTCGGCGCGTTCGCCGGGGCGCCGCTGGACAAGGTGATCACCAGCTTCTCCGCCGGACTCGGCTCCACCGTGGCCGGTGTCGGCGTGCTGATCGCGCTCGGCGCGATCCTCGGCAAGCTGCTCGCCGACTCGGGCGGCGCCGACCAGATCGTCGACACCATCCTCGCCAAGGCGGGTCCCCGGTCGATGCCGTGGGCGATGGTGCTGATCGCCTCCGTGATCGGGCTGCCGCTCTTCTTCGAGGTCGGCATCGTGCTGCTCATCCCGGTGGTCCTGATGGTCGCCAGGCGCGGCAACTACTCACTGATGCGCATCGGCATCCCGGCGCTCGCGGGCCTGTCCGTGATGCACGGCCTGATCCCGCCGCACCCCGGCCCGCTGGTCGCCGTGGACGCGGTCAAGGCCAACCTCGGGGTGACGCTGGCGCTCGGTGTCCTCGTCGCCGTGCCGACGGTGATCATCGCCGGGCCGCTGTTCTCCCGGGTCGCGGCCCGCTGGGTGGACGTGCCGGCCCCCGAACGGATGCTTCCGGACCGCGCCTCCGAGGAACTGGAGCACCGCCCCGGCTTCGGCGCCACCCTCACCACCATCCTGCTGCCGGTCGTACTGATGCTCTCCAAGGCGCTGGTGGACATCGTCGTGGACGACCCCGCCAACACCGCGCAGCGCGTCTTCGACGTGATCGGCTCGCCGCTCATCGCGCTGCTGGTCGCGGTCCTCGTCGGCATCTTCACGCTGGGCCGGCCGGCCGGGTTCACCAAGGAGCGGATCTCGCGGACCGTCGAGAAGGGCCTGATGCCGATCGCGGGCATCATGCTGATCGTCGGCGCGGGCGGCGGCTTCAAGCAGACCCTGATCGACTGCGGAGTCGGCCAGATGATCCTGGACATCTCCAAGGACTGGTCGATACCGGCGCTGCTGCTGGCCTGGCTGATCGCGGTGGCGATCCGGCTGGCGACCGGGTCGGCGACGGTCGCCACCATCTCGGCGGCCGGTCTCGTCGCCCCGCTGGCGGCCGACATGTCGACGGCCCACACCGCCCTGCTGGTGCTGGCGATCGGCGCCGGCTCGGTCTTCTTCAGCCATGTCAACGACGCCGGGTTCTGGCTGGTGAAGGAGTACTTCGGCCTGAGCGTCGGCCAGACCGTCAGGACCTGGTCCCTGATGGAGACGATCATCTCCGTCGTCGCGGGCGGCCTGATCCTCCTCCTGTCACTGGTGATCTAGGGCGGCCGGGGGCGGGCGACCGTACCGCCCCCGGCCCTACGGCTTCCACAGCCGGTGCTCGCGCTCGGCCCACTCCCGGCTGACCGACCCCGTGCGCAGCCCCTTCCGAGCCTCGGGGTCGCCGAGCGCCATGCCGATGTGGCCGGCGAGGACGATACCGACGGTGAGGGCGAGCCAGTCGTGGACGAAGGTCGCGCTGGTGCGCCACATGAGCGGGGTGAGGTGGGTGAACCACATGATCAGCCCCGTGCCGAGCATGACGAGCGCGGCACCGGCGATCCAGGCCGCGTAGATCTTCTGCCCGGCGTTGAACTTGGCCGCCGGCCGGACCGAGCGGCGCTTGTCGCGGCGCAGGGCCGCGCGCAGCCAGACCCGGTCGTGCGGGCCGAAGCGGTTGAGGTGGCCGAGGGTGGCTCGGAAGCCGCGGGAGGCCAGCCCGGCCAGGACGGGCACCGGCAGGGCGAGGCCGGCCAGTTCGTGGACACGGACGACGAGGGCGCGGCGGCCGACGAGTTCGGCGAACTGCGGGATGTAGAGGAAGGCGGCCGTGACGACGCAGACGCCCATCAGCGCGGCCGTGGTGCGGTGCACCCAGCGGTCCGTGGAGCCGAAGCGGCGGACGCGGGCCTCGGCGGGGGCGGGGGTGTCAGTTCGTAGGGGCATCGCCGCGTCCGTTCGACTTGCCGACCCAGGCGTCGACGTCGTAGCCGCGGTCCTCCCAGTAGCCGGGGCGCACGTCCTCGGTGACGGTGATGCCGGAGAGCCACTTGGCGGACTTGTAGAAGTACATGGGGGCCACGTAGAGGCGGACCGGGCCGCCGTGGTCGTAGGTGAGGTCCTTGTCCTGCATGCGCAGGGCGACCAGGATGTCGGAGCGGCGCGCCTGGTCGAGGGTGAGGCTCTCCGTGTAGGCGCCGTCGAAGCAGGTGAAGCGGACCGCCCCGGCCTTGGCGCGCACTCCCGCGGCGTCCAGCAGCCGGGACAGCCGCACCCCTTCGAAGGGGGTTTTCGGGACCCGCCAGCCGGTGACGCACTGGACGTCCTTGACCAGCCGGGTCTGCGGCAGGGCGCGCAGGTCGGCGAGGGTGTAGGAGGACGGGCGGTCGACCAGACCGCCGATGGTCAGCCGGTAGTTCTCGGCGTTCTTGTGCGGCACGGAGGAGGTGACCGAGTAGTAGCGGAAGCCGCCGCCGTTGGGGAGCAGTCCGGTCAGTCCGGTGGGGTCCTTGCCGGACACGGCGCCGAGGAAGCCCTCCATGCCGCGTTGCAGGGCGGGCGCGGCGACCACGCCGAGGGCGCCCAGGCCCAGGGTTCCGAGGAGGACGCGGCGGCCGATCGGCCGTCCCTCCGCCTCAGCTGGTTCAGGGTTCACCCATCCATTCGAACACCTTCGGCCCCCGCGCGGCCAGCGATCCCGGGAGCCGTCAGAATTCCGTAACCAGTTCTTACGTGCGTCCGCCGAGCGCCCTCTCGCGGGCCGCGCGGAAGGCGGTGAGCGGTTCGCGGTCGGGGTAGCACCAGGGAGCCGGGGTCGGATGGTCACCGATGCGGTGGAAGAGGGCGGCGGCCTCGGCGCCCCGGCCCTCGCAGAACGTCGCGTGGGCAAGGAAGTTGAGGTCGACCAGACGCCGCGGATGCCCCTCGTGCTCCCACTCCAGCCACCAGTCGAACGCGGCCTTCATGACCTGCCGGGCCCGGCGGCCGACCCAGTGGCCGGAGCCGTGCGGGTCGGGGGGCTCCTGCCCGGCGGCGGCCAGGACGCGGTAGCGCTCGGTGTGCGCGACGACGGGGAGGATGGCGAGCGGGGAGTCGGCGGGGGCCTGTTCAGCGGCCCAGTGGGCGAAGTCGTACACCTCGTGGAGCGGGTCGAGCCCGGCGGTGGCGCGGCGCTCGGCGAGCCGGGCGACCATCAGGTGGTGGGCGTGGTGGTGGTCGGCGTGGCGGTGGCGGACCTCGTCGAAGAGTCGGACGACCTCCTCCTCGGGGCCGAGGGTCCGCTCCAGTAAGAGCAGTGCGAGCCACGGGGTGGGGTCGGCGGGGGCGAGGGCCGCCGCCGTGCGGCAGGCCTCGCGGGCGCGGGCCGGTTTCTCCTTCCCCCGCAGCGCGCGCTGCACCAGGGCGGCGGCGAGCAGCACGGAGCCGTTCGCGGAGCCGGGTTCGGCGAGCAGCCAGTCGCGGGCCCAGGCGACGGTGTAGGGCTCCTGGGCGAGGACGGTGACCCGGTGGGCGCGGGCGTCCCAGTCGTCGCCGGTGTGGGCGAGCAGTCCGCGCACCGCCTGCCACCGCCCCTGTGCCAACGCGGCCCGGGCGGCGACGAGTTCGACGTCGTCGAGGGCGGCGTCGAAGGCGCCGGCGGGACGGCCTGGACGTCTGCGGCCACGGCCTGGGTGGAGCGGGGGTGGAGACACCGCGGAAGTTCCTCACGATACGCACGCGACGCGGTTCGGTCATCGGCACGCCATCGGCCGATCACTCACAGCAAACCCTCAGTCAATACTTCACGTCAAGTAGCGCACAGCTGTTACACGCGTCAACTACCTTTACAAGAGAGGGACTTGAGTCACACTGACCCCTCCGTCGAGGTGCCCGGACGCCGGGTCGCGGGGTTCGGGTGTGGCGTACGCCATGGCGCCCGACCGGGCGGGCACGCACGATGGGGTCACGGTTCCGCCGCCGCCACCGTTCGCGTCGCGGCCTTGTTCCGGCCGCGTTCCGGCCGTCGGGCGTCGGGGCCGCGTCCACTGCCCGGTTCCGGGTACTCCCAGGGGCACGCCGGGTCCTGGGACGCTACAGTCGGCCCAACGCATCCGTGTCCCGGCCCCACGATCGAGGTACACAGCGTGTCGGTACTGGTTCTGATTCTCGCCGTGAGTGCGGCCTGCTGCCTCGGCTTCGGGTTCGTGCTCCAGCAGAACGTGGCCCAGCGGGCACCCCTGAGCGACTTCCTCTCCCCCCGGCTGCTGCTCGACCTCATGCGGGTGCCGCGCTGGCTGGGCGGGATCGGGCTGATGGTCGCCGGCATGGTGCTCGGCGCGGTCGCGCTGGGCCGCGGCGAGGTCTCCCTGGTGGAACCCCTGCTGGCGACCAACCTGCTCTTCGCCCTGGCGCTCTCCCGCAAGCAGACCAGACAACCGCTGGGCCGCCAGGGCTGGGCGGGTCTCGCGCTCCTCGCGGGCGGGGTGACCACCTTCATCGTCGCGGGCGAGCCGCGCGGCGGGACGGCGGTGACCGACCCGTTCCGGCACTGGCTGATCATCGGCGTGATGGTGGGCCTGGCGCTGCTGCTCACGACGTACGCCAAGCGCTCCCGGCTCAGCTCGGCACCCGTACTGCTCTCCCTGGCGGCCGGTCTGCTCTACGGCGTGCAGGACGCGCTGACCCGGATCAGCGGCACCCGCTTCTCCGCGGGCGGCCTCGGCGAAGTGATCACCGGCTGGCAGCCCTACGGCGTGCTGGCGCTCGGCGTGACCGGCCTGATCCTGGTGCAGAGCGCCTTCGAGACCGCCCCGCTGCGCATGTCCCTCCCCGCCCTGACCGCCGCCCAGCCGCTGGCCGGCATCATCTGCGGCGTCGGTTTCCTCGGCGACCGGCTGCGCACCGACACGGGCGCGCTGGCCTGGGAGTCGACCGGCCTGGCGGCGATCGTCGCGGGCATCGTGCTGCTCGGGCTGCACCCCGCGATGCCCCGCGGCACCGCGCACCGCGAACCGGCCCGGGACCTCCAGCCCCGCTGACCGCCCAGGTCCCTGCTTGGATGGGGTCATGAGCGCTGCTGACGAGATCCTCGACGTCGTCGACGAGCGGGACCGGGTCACCGGCCAGGCTCCCCGCGGCCAGGTCTACGCCCAGGGACTGCGCCACCGCGCCGTCTTCGTCCAGGCCCGCGACGGCGCGGGCCGCGTCTTCGTCCACCGCCGCACCCCGACGAAGCTGGTCTTCCCCTCCCTCTACGACATGTTCGTCGGCGGAGTCGTCGGCACGGGCGAGTCCTACGACGACGCGGCCCTGCGGGAGGCGCGGGAGGAACTCGGCGTCCCGGGCCTCCCCCGCCCCGCCTTCCTCTTCAAGTTCCTCTACGACGACGGGGCCGGCCGCACCTGGTGGTCGGCGGTGTACGAGGTCCACTGCGAGCTCCCGGTCGACCCCCAGACGGAGGAGGTCGACTGGCACGACTTCCTGTCCGAGGCGGAGATCGAGCGGCGGCTCACGGAGTGGGAGTGGGTGCCGGACGGTCTAACGGCGTACCGGCGGCTGCGGGGGCTGCGGGGCTGACCGGGCGTACGCCCCGGTGGGAAGCGGCCGGATACAGTCACCGAGTGATCGAATTCGTGCGGAACGTCCGGCTGTGGTTCGCGCCCCGGGAGATCCGCGAAGAGGGCGGCACCCCGGACTACCGGTTCTCGCTGGCGAACGAGCGCACCTTCCTGGCCTGGCTGCGCACCGCCCTGGCGCTGATCGGCGGCGGCTTCGCGGTCGACCAGTTCCTGCCGGACCTGCGCTGGGCCTGGCGGGTCGGTATGGCCCTCGCCCTGCTCGCGGCGGGCGTGCTGTGCTCCCTGCGCGCGGTCAACCACTGGGTGCGCTGCGAGCGGGCGATGCGGCGGGGCGAGGACCTGCCGGTGTCCCGCTTCCCGGCGCTGCTGGGCATCGCCGTGGCGGTCGTGGCGGTGGCGATGGTGGTCGTCGTACTCGCCGGGTGGGCGGGGTGACCACGCACCGGGCGCAGGACGGTGACAACGGCGCGAACGGCGACCGTGATCCCGGCCTCCAGCCCGAGCGGACCCGGCTCGCCTGGCGGCGCACGACGCTGTCGAGCACGGTGGCCGCCGTACTCGCCGTCAAGACCGCCCTGCACGGGGGCCCCGAGCCCGGGGGGCTGGCCGTCTGCGCCCTGTGCTGCGCGCTCTGGCTGGCGTTCCTGGCCCTCGCCCACCACCGGATCCGCGCCCTCGCCGGCGCCGGCCGGCCCCCCGCGCTCGCGCCCCGGCAGGCCACGGCCGCGGTGCTCTGCACGGTGGCGGTCGCGGTCTGCGCGGCGGCGCTGGTGTTCTGACCGGCGCGGGCGGGGCGGTCGGCCGGGGTGGCGCCGGTCACGCGGCGGTTCTCCCACTGGACGGGCATACCGACTGGTCGGCATGATGAGGGGCGTCCTGTCCGCCCCTTCGTAGGAGCGCCGTATGAGCCCCGACCATCCGCCCGGACTCGATCTCGACCGGCTGCGCGGCCTGCTCGACCGCGAGCACCCCGGCCTGGTGACCGGTGCCCTGTCCGGCCGGCTGATCGAGGGCGGACGGTCGAACCTCACCTACGCGGTGACGGACGGTACCGCGAAATGGGTGGTACGGCGGCCCCCGCTCGGCCATGTGCTGGCCACCGCGCACGACATGAGGCGCGAACACCGGGTGATCAGCGCCCTGCATCCGACGCAGGTGCCGGTGCCGCGCCCGGTGCTGCTCTGCGCGGACGAGGAGGTGCTCGGAGCGCCGTTCTACGTCATGGAGTTCGTGCCGGGCACGCCGTACCGCACCGCCGGCCAGCTCGCCCCGCTCGGCCCGGAGCGGATCCGCGACGCGGTGCTCTCCCTCGTCGACACGCTCGTCGAACTGCACGCGGTGGACCCGGCCGAGGTGGGGCTCGCCGACTTCGGCCGGCCCGAGGGCTTCCTCGACCGTCAACTGCGGCGCTGGGGCAAGCAGTTGGACGCCTCCCGCAACCGCGAGCTGGCCGGGGTGGACGAGCTGCACGCGGCGCTCGGCCGGGCGCTGCCGCGGTCGCCCGCGCCGGCGGTCGTGCACGGCGACTACCGGCTCGACAACGTGCTGATCGGTGACGACGACCGGATCAACGCCATCCTCGACTGGGAAATGTCGACGCTCGGCGATCCGCTGACCGACCTGGGCCTGCTGGTGATGTACAGCATTCCCTTGGTGCTGCCCAACTCCCCTATTTCCACGACCGCTTCGGCCGCCGGGCACCCCACGCCCGGCGAGCTGGTCGAGCGGTACGCCGAGCGTTCCGGGCGGGACGTGTCGGCGGTCTCCTGGTACACGGCGTTCGCCTGGTTCAAGCTCGCCGTGATCCTGGAGGGCATCCACTACCGCTACACGCTGGGCCAGACCGTCGGACCCGGCTTCGACCGCATCGGCGAACTCGTCCCCGTCTTCATCGAGCACGGCCTGACCACCCTTCAGGAAGGCTGACCCGTCATGGACTTCGCATACGACGCCCGCACCGAGGAACTGCGCGCCCGGCTCCTGGCCTTCATGGACGAGTACGTGTATCCGGCCGAGCCGGTCGCCGAGGAGCAGCGCGCCCGGCTCGCCTCGCCGTGGGACACCCCGGCCGTGGTCGGGGAGTTGAAGGCCGAGGCTCGTCGGCAGGGCCTGTGGAACCTCTTCCTGCCGGACGCCGAGCACGGCGCCGGGCTGACCAACCTCCAGTACGCGCCGCTCGCCGAAATCACCGGCCGCTCACCGCACTTGGCGCCCACCGCGCTCAACTGCGCGGCGCCGGACACCGGCAACATGGAGGTGCTGGCCCAGTTCGGCGACGAGCGGCAGAAGAAGCAGTGGCTGGAGCCGCTGCTGGCCGGAGAGATCCGCTCGGCGTTCGCGATGACCGAGCCGGAGGTGGCCTCCTCGGACGCCACCAACATCACCACGCGCATCGAGCGGGCCGCCGAGGGCGCCGACGAGTACGTCGTCACCGGACGCAAGTGGTACATCTCCGGCGCGATGAACCCGGACTGCAAGATCTTCATCGTGATGGGCAAGACCGACCCGGACGGCGCCGACCTCCGCCGCCAGCAGTCCATGGTCCTCGTCCCGCGCGACACCCCGGGTGTCAGGGTCGAGCGCGCCATGCGGGTCTTCGGCTACGAGGACCACTCGCACGGCGGCCACGCGGAGGTCGTCTTCGACCACGCGCGCGTGCCGGTCACCAATCTGGTCGGCGAGGAGGGCGGCGGCTTCGCCATCGCGCAGGCGCGGCTCGGTCCGGGCCGTATCCACCACTGCATGCGGCTGATCGGCATGGCCGAGCGGGCGATCGAGCTGATGTGCCGCCGGGCCGTCGCCCGGACGGCCTTCGGCAAGGCACTGGCCCAGCAGGGCGTCGTCCACAACTGGATCGCGGACGCCCGGGTCGCCGTGGAGCAGCTGCGGCTCCTCGTCCTGAAGACGGCCTGGATGATGGACACC
This sequence comes from Streptomyces sp. NPDC005423, assembly GCF_040606415.1. NCBI lineage: Bacteria > Bacillati > Actinomycetota > Actinomycetes > Kitasatosporales > Streptomycetaceae > Streptomyces > Streptomyces sp. NPDC005423. The sequence goes on from NZ_JBEXET010000011.1 coordinate 127,793, forward strand.
GTCGGCAACCGGGGTGCCCACACCGAGATCCAGGCCATCAAGATCGCCACGCCCCGCACGGTCGTCGGCATCCTCGACCGGGCGATCCAGCTGCACGGCGCGGGCGGGGTGAGCCAGGACTTCCCGCTGGCCGAGCTCTACGCGAGCGCCCGCACCCTGATGCTCGCCGACGGCCCGGACGAGGTGCACCAACGCTCCCTGGCGCGCCGGGAGTTGAAGCAGTACCTGTAGCACGTACGGGACCGGGTGCGGGCGTCGGGCCGCCCGCACCCGGTCCCGCCTCGCGCGTCGCTCCGGCCGCCGGCCCGGCCGCGCCGGCCACAACTACGGCCACAACTACGGCTACGGCTACGGCTGCTACTACTACGGTCGCAGGGCTCGCAGCAGCAGGTCGGCGAGGTGTTCGGCGACCTCCTGCGGGGTGAGCGGGCCGTCGGGGCGGTACCAGGTCGACAGGTGGTGGACCGAACCGAAGTGGTAGTCCACGACGAGATCGGCGGGGGTCGCCGTGGAGAACACGCCCTCCCTCTGCCCCTCTTCGATCAGGGCGCGGAACCGCTCGTGATAGCGCCGGCGCTCCGCGCGGACCTGCTTGTTCTTCTCCGGGCTGAGATGGTGCATGGACCGGAAGAAGATCATCGCGTCGTCGAGGTTGTCGATCGTCGTCACGACGACGTCCGCGGCGGCGGCGCGCACCCGCTTCTCGATCGGTTCGTCGGCGCCCGCGAGCACGTCGAGGCGCTCCTGCTGGACGCGGAGCACGCGCGCGTAGACCTCGTGCAGGAGGTCGTCCTTGGAGCCGAAGTAGTGGTACAGCGCCCCCTTGGTGACGCCGGCCGCCTCGACGATCTCCTGCACCGAGGTGCGGTCGTAGCCCTGTTCGGCGAAGAGCCGGGTGGCGGCGGCGAGAAGCCGTTGCGGGACGGGCGTACCGTCGCCGTCCGTCGTCCTGGGCACTGCCGCCACCTGCCTTTCCTGGATGTTCACTCGCTCTGGTGCGACCGGGTACGCAGTTCCCGTCTGAGGATCTTCCCACTGGCCGTCTTGGGCAGTTCGGGCAGGATCTCCACCTGGCGCGGGTACTTATAGGCGGCCAGTCTCTCCTTGCAGTACACCGCGAGCGCGTCCGGGTCCGTGTCGGCGCCCGGCCGGAGGCTGATGTACGCCTTGACCGTCTCGCCGCGGTAGCCGTCGGGCACCCCGACGACGGCGGCCTCGCGCACCGCCGGGTGGGTGTAGAGCACGTCCTCGACCTCACGCGGCCACACCTTGAAGCCGGACGCGTTGATCATGTCCTTCTTGCGGTCGACGACGTACAGCCAGCCCTGCGGGTCCATGAACCCGATGTCCCCGGTGCGCAGTTCGCCGTCCGGGAAGGTCTCGGCGGTGGCGTCGGGGCGGCCCCAGTACCCGGGCACGACCTGCGGACCGCGGACGAGGATCTCGCCCTGCTCGCCGACGGGCACCTCGGCGCCCCGGTCGTCGACGATCCGTACGACGGTGTCGGGTCCCGGCACCCCCACGGCCAGCGTCCCGGAGCCCGGGTCGACGGGCGCCTCCAGGCTGGGCGGCACGGAGGCGCAGGGGGCGGTGCACTCGGTGAGGCCGTAGCCGTTGCGGATGTACGGCCCGAACCCGGCCCGGAACTTCTCCACCAGGGCGGGCGGCAGCGGTGCGCCGCCGGAGGAGATGTTCCGGAAGGACGCGAAGTGCTCGCGGGTGACGGCCGGATGGGCGGCGAGTGCCATGAACGCGGTCGACGGGCCGACGGTGTAGTGCGGCTGGTGCTCGGTGAACGCGTCCAGGACGACACCGCCCTCGAAGCGGTAGACCAGGACGAGCGTTCCGGCGCTGACGAGACAGGCGCCGAGCTGGCACACCATGCCGGTGATGTGGAAGAGCGGGGCCAGCGCGAAGTACACCGGCGCCTCGGGCAGCGCGAGCCCGGTCCGCTGCCGTTCGGCGTTGTACATGATGTTGCCGTGGGTGTTGGTGGCGCCCTTGGGGGTGCCGCTCGTCCCCGACGTGTAGCTGATCAGCGCGGTGCCGGACGGGACCGGGTCGCGGCCCTCGGGTGCCTTGTGGCCCTGGCGCGCGACGGTGACGAGGTCGTCGGCGTCCGCGGCCCGCGGCAGCCGCTCGAAGGCGAGCACGCGCGCGTCGCCGCGGGTCTGGAAGTCCAGCTCGGAGGCGGTGAGCACGATCCGCACCGGCGATCCGGCGGCCGTGTCGCGCAGGTACGACTCCCAGGCGCGGTCGGAGCAGATCAGCGCGGCCACCTCGCCGTCCCGCAGGACGTGGGTGACCTCCCCCGACTTGTACATGGGGTTGACCGGGACGACGATCGCGCCCGCCTTCCACGCGCCGAGCAGCGCGAGCACGAAGTGCGGGGAGTTCTGGAGCAGGATCGCCACCCGGTCGCCGCGCTCCAGGCCGCGGGCGGCGAGGTGGCCGGCGACGGAGTCGCTCAGCTCGTCGACCTCGCGGTAGCCGAGCCGGCCGTCGAAGTAGGTGAGGAAGGTGCGGTCGGGGCTCTCCGCGGCGACCCGGCGCAGGCTGTGCACCAGGGAGTCCTCGGGGGTGACCGGCCCGCGCTGCGCCTCGTTCAGGAGGGCCAGCCAGGGGCGGGCCGCGTACCCGGATCCGGTCACGACTCCGTCTCCCACTTCTGCTGGAGGTGGTTCATGTTGGTCAGCCAGCGGTCCGGGTCGGAGGCCCTGAGCTGGTAGTACCCGGCGACCTCGGGGTGCGGCAGGATCAGGAAGCGGTCCTCCTCGATCCCCTTCAGCAGGGCGTCCGCGACGGCCTCGGGCTCGATCGCGGTCGGCTGGAGCACCAGGTCGCCCGCGCTGCCCGTGGCGGCCAGCATGTCGGTGCGCACACCCTGCGGACAGATCGCGTGGACCTTGATCCCCCGGTGCCGGTACGTCAGCGACAGCCACTCGGCGAAGGCGTACGCGCCGTGCTTGGTGACGCTGTAGGGCGCGGCGCCGATCATGGTGAGCAGTCCGGCGGCCGACACGGTGGAGACGAAACGGCCGGCGCCGCGCTCCAGCCAGCCGGGGATCAGCTCCTCGGCGGCCCGGACGTGCGCCATCACGTTCACGTCCCAGGCCCGCGCCCAGACCTCCTCGCCGGCCGCTTCCGTGCCGCCGGACCCGAGCCCGGCGTTGGCGCAGTACACGTCGACCGTGCCGCCGAGGGCCTCCCGCGCCGCACCGACGATCGTGGAGGCGTCCCCCGGTACGGCGATCCCGCCGATCTCCTCGGCGACGGCCCGCGCCCGGCCGGCGTCCAGGTCGTTGACGACGACCCGGGCTCCCTCCGAGGCGAACCGGCGGGCCAGCGCGGCTCCGATGCCGCCTCCGGCTCCGGTGACGACCACTCCCGCATCCTGCACGGCTTCCACCATCGGTCTCCTTCGACGCGGCTCGGCTCGGCTCTGCGCGGCCAGACTAACCGGTCGGTATGCGAAGAAGGAAGGCCGGTCGTGACCCCGGAACGGGCCGGCGGGAGGCGGAGGGAGGCATTCACATTCGATAGTGACTCTGCGTGTTCAATGACTACAGAGGGGCATAACCCCTGTACCGAAGTGGCGCGCCCCACGGCCAACCGTGGCCGACAGCAGGACATTTCGCCCTCATCGCGCCGCTTCGGGGGACGAGGAGGCCCGTCGTGGCGGAGCAGTCGATGAGTGTACGGCCGTACTGGGAGCTGACGTTCGACGCGGAGGGGAACGTGGACCGCGGGGAGCGGGAGCGGCTGTTCGCCGGGGTGGCGCGGGAAGGGGTGCGCGATCTCCTGGTCTTCGCACACGGCTGGAACGCCGACCGCGCGACCGCGACCCGGCTCTACGACCGCTTCTTCGCACCCCTGCCCGCCCTCGCGCCGGGCGCCGCGCTGGGGTACGTGGGCGTCGTCTGGCCGTCGATGCGCTTCCCGGACGAGCCGGTCCCGGACTTCACCCCCTCGGCGACCGCCGCGCCGTCCGCCCGGCCCGCACTGGACACCGGGACCCGGCACGCGCTGCTGGAGACGTTCCCCGGCCGGGCGGAGGTGCTCGACCGGATGGGCCACCTGCTGGACGAACGCCCCAGGCAGAGGGCCGAGTTGGCGCGGTTCGGCGAACTGGTGCGGCAGTTCGTCGAGGTCGGGCCACGGGAGCCGTTCGCGGCGGACCTCTCGGCGGAGGGCGAGCCCTGGATGTTCTCCGCACCCCCCGAGACCGTCTGCGACGAGTTGGCGCGGGCGCTCGACGGGCTCGCCTCCCCGGGCGGCACGCCGGGCTTCTCCCTCCCCGACCCGTGGGACGGCGCCCGTGAACTGCTGCGCCAGGCCGCGTACTTCGCGATCAAGCGGCGCGCGGGGACCGTCGGGGAGCACGGGCTCGGCCTGGCGCTCGGCCAACTCGCCCTGTCCGCACCGCGGTTACGGGTGCATCTGGTGGGGCACAGCTTCGGCGCGCGGCTGGTGGCGTTCGCGTTGGCCGGGCTGCCGGAGGGAGTGCGGCCGGTGAAGTCGGTGACGCTGCTCCAAGGGGCGTTCTCGCACTACGCGTTCGCGGCCTGTCTGCCCGAGGAACCGGGTACGGGCGGGGTGCTGCGGGGACGCCAGAACCGGATCGACGGTCCGCTGGTGTGCTGCTACTCGCACTTCGACTCGGCGCTCGGCACGATCTATCCGCTGGTCTCGTGCCTCTCGGACGACTGCCGGTCACTGGCCGGCTCGGGCCTCGGCGGGCTGCTGGGCCCCAAGTGGGGGGCGCTGGGCCACGACGGGGTGCGAGGGGTGCCGGGAACGGTGGAGGTGACGCTCGCCGAGGCGCTCGCCACCCGGTTGCCCGACTCGGGCTGTGTGAACGTGGACGCCGCTTCGGTGGTCCGGCGCGGCGGCGCGCCGGCCGGGGCGCACAGCGACATCCTGCACCCCGAACTCGCCCGGGTGGTGCTGGCGGCGGGCCGGATCGCCCGGCCCGCCGCCGCGCCGACGTCACCGGTGTGACGTGTACTCCACCACCTGCTGGAAGGTGGGCCGGTTCTGCCAGCTGATGTTGGAGTGCTTGATACCGCCGAGGGTGCGCTGCACGATCGAGTCGGCGCACCACTGGTCGCCCGCCGAGCAGAGGGTGTCCCCGGGGTAGACCTGGGCCGCCGTCCGGCCGGCCGCGGTCTTCAGGGTGTTGATCAGCATGGTCCGGCAGTCGGTGAGGCTGCCGCCGCCGCAGTACTTCTGGTCGAGGCCGCCCCGCACGGACTGCCCCAGCACCGCCCTGATGTCCTTGTCCACATAACTCCACCAGCCGTACTGGAAGGAGCTGCCCGCATGGGAACCGGTCGGACCGTGCGCGGCCGACGGCGACTCGTCGACCGTCAGGTTGGCGGTGAAGGCCGTGTACAGGTCGCTGCCGAGGCCGGGCTGGAACTCGCCCTGCACCAGCAGCGGCCACCACGCGTCCAGGACGCGGATGGCGTCGGCGTTGGCGTAGGTCTTCGAACCGGCCGCGGTCTCGGTGCGTTTGGCGCCGGCCGTGACCCACGCCGACAGCTTGGCGACCGCCGCCGCCGCGGTGGAGTCGGTCACCGTCGAGCTGTTGATCACCTGGAGCAGTTCGGGCAGTACGTCCTCGGCCCGCAGATCGGCGAGGGCCGCGTCCGCCATCGCCTTGACCAGTGCCGTACGGGTCACCCCGCCGGCCGCGACCAGTTTCTTCACCCGGTCGTCGAGGAGGTCGCCGCGGTGGACCGAGCCGTCGCCCCAGGAGGCGGTGGTGTAGTCGTCGGCCTGTTTGTTGTTCCAGGAGACGTAGTAGTCCTGGTCGATGGAGTTGGGGTGGGCGGAGGCCGGTGTGTGGTCGGAGGTGTTGGTGGTGGGGTTCCAGTTCTTCCACTCGTAGGCCGCCTGGCCCCAGACCGGGAACTCGGCGTCGACGCCGGTCGCGCGGACCGGGTTGTCACCGCTGTTGTAGTACGCGGTGTGCTGGGAGTCGGCGTAGAACCAGTTGAAGGTGAAGTTGATGTGCTGCACGGCGCTCTCGAAGGTCTGCGGACTCTTCACGTAGTCCGGGTCGTTGAGCATCTGGAAGCCGATGATCGAGTCGACCTCGTGCAGGTACGACGAGCGCAGGGTCGTGTAGGCGACCTTCTTGCCGCCGACGGTCGCCCTGTATTCGACCGGGCCGTACTTCGTTCTCCAGACCTTCATCGTGTAGGAACCGGCCGCGGTGCCGTCGGCGGTGGTCGGCTTCCAGGAGTTGGCCTGCTGGATCTGGTCCATCGCCGTGCAGGTGCCGTGGAAGAGGTAGTGGTAGTCGTCCTGGCAGAGTTCGACGGCGTAGGTGTCGATGATGTCCTGGCCGGAGGTGGTCGCGCTCCACGAGTAGTCCTGGCCGCGGCCGAGTTCGACGTACATGCTCAGCCCCGCGAAGGAGGCCCCGCGGGCGCTGATGCCCGGTCCCTGGATCTCCTGGAGCATGAGGAGCTGCGGCGCGAAGTAACCGGTCTGCGGACCGAACACGGCGATCGGGTGGCCGCTGGCGGTGTACTTGCCGCTCACCACAAGGGCGTTGGACATCCCGCGTTTCGCGGAGGTCAGCGTGGTCGCGGCGGCCGTTGTGGAGGCGGTGGTGGCGGCGGCGATGGCTCCGCTGCCGGTGCGGTCGTAGACCAGCGGTTCCTGGGTCACCGAGCCGGCGTCCGGAAGGGCCTCGCCCTGCGCGCTCGCGGGCTTGGTGGCGTACGGGAAGCTCTCGCCGTTGTGGACGGTGACGGCGGCCTCGGGGTCGTTTCGCTCGCGGAAGGACTCCCAGACCCTGGTGCCCTCCTCGACGCCGTACTTGGACTGGGCGGCGATCAGCGACAGCGCGTTGTTGACCTCGCCGCCGCCGCCGGAGCCGAAGAGGGTGCCGATGACGGAGGCGAGCGCGACCAGGTCGGTGATCTTGAAGTGGTCGATCGTGCCGGCGTTGGTGATCGAGTCCTTGTGGCCGGTGAGGACGTACTCGCCGGGGAAGTAACGGCCGCTGTCGGAGGCGTCGATGTAGGAGTTGATGCCGTCCAGGTAGGCGTTGGCGTCGGTCAGCGCCTGCTGGCCGCGGGTGCCGTTGTTGGCGACGGCGCTGTCGATCTGGGTCTGCAGGTCGGCTTCGCTGTACGGGGCGTTGCGGTAGAACTCCTGCTCAAGGCCCTGGTTGGCGGGCGCGCCGCCCGCGAAGGTGGTCAACTGGCCGCGTCCCACATGCCGGAAGACGTCCATCAGCCAGAGCCGGTCCTCGGCGGCGGCGTACCCGGCGCCGAACTCGGTGCCGTACCGCGTGGTGCCTGTGATGTGCGGCACACCGCTCTTCTTGTCGCGGACGATCGACACGTCGGTTCGGCCGGCCGGCTTCTCGGTGGAGGCGACCTGGTCGGAGGCGACCCCGAAAGAGGCGTCGTTGAAGAAGTTGTTGATCTTCGCGTCGGTCAGCGTGGAGGCCCCGGTGGCGAGGTTGGCATAGGGCCCGAGCTGGTCCTCCGCGTGCGAGGGCTGGGTGCCGAAGGCCTGGTTGAGGAGGACCTGGGCGAGGGTGGCGTTGCCGTTCTCGCCGGGCGGCAATATGTCCGAACACTGGCCGCCGCAGTAGTCGTTCGATGCCGTGGCGTCGGCGGCCACCGCCTGGGCGAGCGGGGACAGCAGGGCGGCGACGAGAGCACAGACGGATGCGGTCTTCAGGAACCCCGGGAATCCCCCGGGAGTTCTCAGTCTGTCGAGCACGTTACGTGGGGTGCGCCGAGGCATGGCAGCTCCTACCGACGGGGGTGGGCCGGACGTTACCGCCGGTATCCCCGAGATTGAAGATGAACATGCGTCACTTTTTGGAGTCGGGTGGATCGGCTTATGGGGAGCCATCGGAAATTCGATGGAGCCGAATCGCTTGTCGATACGTCTATTCGGCGACGTCCGTACGACGACGCCGAGGTGACCGAAGTACAGGTGCAGGTGTGACGGAGGTGCAGGGCGATGGCCGGTTTCCGGAGTCTGGCGAGACAGGTGCGAGATCCCCGGTGCGATCTGGCGCTTCGGCGCTACTCACTGCGCAAGTGCCTTGAGCGGTTCGCCCCTTACGGGCACCGCGCGACCTGGGACCATCTCTGCTCCCGGGCCGGGTTCGGTACTGAGGACCGCTCCCCCGACCCGGCGCGGCTCGTGGCCGCACTGGAGGAGTTGGAGGAGGCCCGTTCGGTCTGGCTCGCCTACGAGGCGGAGTTCGCGGAGCGCCGCAAGAAGGAGAAGCACGACGGCCTGCGCCGCCCGGGCAGTGTCGACGACTGGCACCGGCTGACCTGGGGCGGCTTCGGGGTCGCCTGGTGCGACGACCCGCGCGTCCACCCGCACGGACCGATGGCCGAGGTGCTGCGACGGCTGATCGCCGCTCTGGAGCGCGAACCGGGCTCGGTCTGCCCGGCGTGCGGCGGGGAGCGCCTCCGATGGAAGTACGGCCTGGCCCATGAGCCGTCGTCGGGCCCGGTCTGCGCCGACTGCGGAATCCTCGTCCCGCGCCCGGTGCTGACAACAGACGCCCTGGCCTACGCCAGGCGGGGGCCGCTGCTGATGTCGGCGTAGCCGACCGGGGGTGCGCCGGGGATGCCGCACCCCCTCTGTTCCCCGGTCCGGCCATTGGCCGGTGCACCGGGTCCCCTGTTCCGCGCCCGGCACCCGGCGGGCCGGGGACGACGACGCTAGCAGGCGTTAATTGCCTGTCTCCACCCCTTTCCCGTCGGGAGAGTTGGGGGCGAATGGACCGCTCATGAGCACGCGGTCCGTGAGCCGAGGAGCCCCGATGTCGACGCTGCGCGTCACCGCCGAAGTGCTGACCGTCCACGAGCATCCGAACGCCGACGCGCTCGAACTGGCCCAGGTGGGCCTGTACCGGGCGGTCGTGGCGAAGGGCGCGTACCGCACCGGTGAGACCGCCGTCTACATCCCGGAGCAGGCCGTGCTCCCGGCCGGTCTGATCGAGGAGTTGGGGCTCACCGGACGCCTCGCGGGCAGCGGCGCGGACCGGGTCAGGGCGGTGCGGTTGCGCGGTGAGCTGTCCCAGGGCATCGTCTGCCGGCCGAGGGCCCTCGCCGACGTGGACCTGGGGCGGGCCGCCGCCGAGGGCACCGACTTCGCGGACCGGCTCGGCATCACCAAGTGGGTGCCGCCGATCCCGCCCACGATGAACGGCGACGTCGAGGCCGCGCCGGACCTGCTGCCCTGGGTGGACATCGAGAACATCCAGCGCTTCCCCGACATCTTCACGGCGGGCGAGGACGTGGTCCTGACCGAGAAGCTGCACGGCTCCGCCTGTCTGCTGACGTACTTCGCCGAGGACGGCCGCGTCCAGGTCTCCTCGAAGGGCTTCGGCGCCAAGTCCCTTGCCCTGAGGGAGGATCCGCGCAACCTGTACTGGCGCGCGGTCCGCGGCCACGGCGTCCCCGAAGCCGCCGCCCGGCTCGCCGAGCGCCTCGGCGCGCGCCGCGTCGGGATCTACGGCGAGGTCTACGGCGCGGGCGTACAGGACCTCGCCTACGGCGCCGACGGCCGCCGCTCCACCCTCGGCTACGCCGTGTTCGACGTCCGAGCCGACCTCGACGGCACGCTCCACTGGCTGGATTCCGCCCAACTCCTGGACGGGGTACTGCCGTTGGTGCCCCGGCTGTTCCGGGGTCCGTACGACATCGACCGCGTACTGGAGTGCGCGAGCGGGCGCGAGACGGTGTCCGGGCGGGAGCTGCATCTGCGCGAGGGCGTGGTGATCCGGACGGCGGTGGAGCGGTACAGCCCGGTGACCGGCGGCCGGGCGATAGCCAAGGCGGTCAGTCCGGCGTATCTGACGCGGAAGGGCGGTACGGAGTACGAGTGAGCGGGGCGGGGGCCGCGGCAGGCCCCCGCCCCGCCCGCGTCGACAGCCGTGATCCCGACTGCTGTTCACCGAAGACGTCGTCGGGGTTGGACAGTACGCAGGTGGCGAGGGACAGGCAGCCGCAGGCGATGCAGTCGGTGAGGTGGTCGCGGAGGCGGTTGAGCTGATGGATGCGTTCGTCGAGTTCGGAGCGCCAGGCCTCGGAGAGACGGGCCCAGTCCTCCCGGGTGGGGGTGCGCTCCTCGGGGAGTTCGGCGAGCGCCTCGCGGATGGTGGCGAGGGGGATGCCGACGCGTTGGGCGGCCCGCACGAAGGCGACCCGGCGCAGAGTGTCACGCGTGTAGCGGCGCTGGTTGCCCGCGGTGCGGCGGCTGCTGATCAGCCCCTTGGCCTCGTAGAAATGCAGGGCCGAGACGGCGACACCGCTGCGCGCGGCGAGCCGGCCCACCGTGAGTTCGTGGATCTGCTCGGGAATCTGGGGCACCTCCGCAACCCTACCGACCGCGACCCGCCGGGTCCCGGTTCCGGTCCGTTGACAGGCGCCCCGCGGCCGACCATGCTAAGCAGTTGCTTAGACAGATGACGCAGGATGACGCGAGAGGCCGGGACATGGCAGAGCCGAGGATCTTCACCTCCGTCGACGAGCTGAAGGCGGCGGTCGGCGAGCAGTTGGGGCACACCGACTGGCTGGAGATCGACCAGAAGCGGATCGATCTCTTCGCGGAGGCGACGGGCGACCACCAGTGGATCCACGTCGACCCCGAGAAGGCGGCCGCCGGCCCCTTCGGCACCACCATCGCGCACGGCTATCTGACGCTGTCCCTGCTGCCGCTCTTCGGGCCGCAGCTGATCAGGGTCGAGGGCGTCCGGATGGGCGTCAACTACGGGGCGAACAAGGTCCGTTTCCCCGCCCCGGTCCCGGTCGACTCCCGGCTGCGGGCCACCGCGACGATCACCGGGGCCGACGACGTGCCGGGAGGCGTACAGGTCACCGTCGCCTTCACGGTGGAGCGCGACGGCGGCGACAAGCCGGTCTGCGTGGCCGAGTCGGTGTCGCGCTACTACCTCTGACACCCCCAACAGCCCGCGCCCAGCGGCTACTTGGCCCCCACCATCCGCAGGACGAGGTCGGCGTAGAGCGCGCCGACCTCTTCGGGTGTCCGGGGCCCGTCGAGACTGAACCAGCGGGCCACGTCGATGCAGAGCGAGAGGACGGCGAGGGTCGTGCCCCGCACGTCCAGGACGTCGAACTCCCCGGCCGCCACACCGTCCTCGATGATCCCGCGCACCTCGGCGTCGACCTGCCGTCGCAGCGCGAGGATCTCGGCGCGGGCGTCCGGGCCGAGCGAGTCGAGTTCGTACTGCACGACCCGCGCGGTGGTACGGCCGCCGGCGTGCCAGCCGACGAAGGAGCTGACGGCGTCGGCCAGCCGCTCGGCCGCGCCGCCCTCGCGCCGGGCCGCCGTGCGCAGGATCTCCAGGGCCTTCTCGTGGCCGATCCTGCTGATCCGGTGGAGAAGTTCTTCCTTGGTCTTGTAGTGGATGTAGAGCGCGGCCGGGCTCATCCCGGCGCGGCCGGCGATGTCCCGGGTGGTCGTCGCGTGGTAGCCGCGCTCGGCGAAGGCCTCCACGGCGGCCACGAGCAGCCGCCTGGCCGCGTCAGGCGTGACCTCGCCCCACGGCTGCGGCTCGCCGCCGGCCGTCTCCTCCGCCGTACTCATCGCTCGTAAGCCCCTCTCGGATGACAGGAGCTCCACCATACCGCCGAAGCTGAGCGGGCGCTTAGAGTGCCCGCTCAGGGCTGCCCGCGGGAGCCGGGGGCCGGCGGCGGGGGTCAGAGCTTCTCGAAGGGGTCGTGCTCGGCGAGGAGTTTCTCCAGCCGTGCCTGGTCGACCCGGCTGACGATCTGCCCGGCCTCCTGGCGGTCCCGGACCACCTTCGCCAGGGTGAAGGCGGAGGTGACCAGGTACAGGACGGCGATGCCGAGGAAGGCCCGTACCCAGGCGTCGGCGTGCAGCCGGAGGATGCCCATGGCGGTGGCCCCGAGGGCGATCGCGAACGAGGCGACGGCCTGGCCGTGATAGGCGGCCGTGGTCTGCTGTTTGACCGGTGTGTCACTCATGGGTCCACCATGCGGCGGACGCGGCAGGCGCCGCATCCGTCGGGATACTCAGCTCGCGTACTCAGCTCGGCCGCTCGGTGACGGCGGGGCTCAGAACGCCGAAATCCCGGTCAGGGCACGCCCGATGAGCAGTTTCTGGATCTGGCTGGTGCCCTCGTAGAGGGTCATCACGCGGGCGTCGCGCAGCAGTTTCCCGGCCGGGTACTCGTCGATGTAGCCGTAGCCGCCGAAGACCTGGAGGGCGTTGTTGGCGGCGCGGACGGCCGCCTCCGAGGCGAACAGCTTGGCCTTGGAGGACTCGGTGGCGAAGGGCAGCCCGCGGTCGATCAGGTCGGCGACCCGCCAGGTCAGCAGCCGGGCCGCGTCCACGTCGACGGCGATGTCGCTGAGCAGCTCCTGGACCAGCTGGTGGTGGGCGATGCTCTTCCCGAACTGCTCGCGCTCGCCCGCGTACCGCACCGCCACGTCCAGGGCGGCCTGGGCGATGCCCACGCAGCCCGCCGCCACCGACATCCGCCCCTTGGCCAGGGCCGACATCGCGACGGAGAAACCCTTGCCCTCCGGTCCCAGCATCGCCGAGGCAGGCACGCGGACGTCCTCCAGCACCAGTTCGGCGGTGGCCTGGCCGCGCAGGCCGAGCTTGCCGTGGATGGTGCGGCGGGTCAGGCCCGGGGTGTCGGTGGGCACGAGGAAGGCGGAGACGCCGTGGTGGCCGGGGGCGTCCGTGGAGCGGGCGAAGAGCAGGACCACGTCGGCCCAGGTGCCGTTGGTGATGAACATCTTGGTGCCGTTGACGACGTAGCCGTCACCGTCGCGGACCGCCCAGGTGGCGAGGTTGCCCGCGTCGGATCCGGTGCCGGGCTCGGTGAGGCCGAAGCAGCCGAGGTACGCGCCGGAGGTCAGCCCCGGCAGCCAGTGCCGCTTCTGCTCCTCGTTCCCCCAGCCGGCGATCGACTTGGCGACCAGCCCGAGGGAGACGGAGACGATGCCGCGCACGGAGGAGTCCCCGCGGCCGAGCTCCTCGGTGACCAGGCAGTACGAGAGATGGTCGCCGCCCGAGCCGCCGTACTCCTCGTCGACGGTCAGCCCCAGGAAGCCGACCTCGCCGAGCTTCTTGACGATGCCCCGGTCGACCTCCTCGGCGCGGTCCCAGGCGATGACGTGCGGCGCGATCTCCCGGGCCACGAAGTCCGCGGCGAGCCGCCGTACGGCCTCCTGCTCCTCGCTGAGCCCCAGGTTCATGACGCCTCACCCCAAGTCGAAAGCCGTACGGGATAGAACCGCGCCCTTAAATTAGCACTGCTAGTTTACGTCGCGCAGCCCTACTATGTGCGCCATGGCCCGACCGCGCAAGCCCCTCCTCAGCACCGACCGCATCGTCGAGACAGCCCGCGCGCTCGTGGACGCGGAGGGGCTGGCGGCCGTCTCCACCCGCCGGCTCGCCGGCCGGCTGGGGGTCAGCGGGCCCTCGCTCTACAACCACTTCCGGACCAAGGACCAGATCCTGGAGGCGGTCGCGGACTCGGTGAGCGCGCAGGTCGACCTGTCGATGTTCGAGGACGTCCGGGACTGGCGGACGGCGCTGCACGACTGGGCCGTCTCCTATCGCGCCGCCCTGCGCGACCACCCCAACATCGTGCCCGTCCTCGCCACCGGCCCCGGCCGCCGCCCGGCCGGCCTGCGCCTCGCCGACGCGGTCTACGGCGCGATGGTCGACGCGGGCTGGCCGCCGGCCCAGGCCACCTCCATCGGCGCGCTGATGCGCTACTTCATCATGGGCTCGGCGCTCGGCTCCTTCGCCGGTGGTTTCGTCGACGACCAGAGCGCCTACGACCCCGCCGACTACCCCCACCTCGGACAGGCCCACCTCCTCGCCGACCAGCAGGAGAAGATCGACGAGCGGGCCTTCGAGACCGGGCTCACCGCGCTGCTCGACGGGCTGGCGCACCAGTACGAGCAGGTCGGCCGGGCCGGCTGAGACGTCGCGGGGGGCCGGAGCGTCCGTGCCGCATGCTGGAACCATGGCCACCGGGCGTTCCCGCGTGCCGCCCGGCGCCGCCCGACGGCGGGACGCGGACCGCGAGTGAGCCGGCGCGGTGCGCGGGGGCCGCCCTCCTCCACGCTCGGCGAACGCCTGCGAGAGCCGGCCGGTGCCAGGGTCCGGGGAACGAGCGCCGGCCGAACTGCCGCGCACGGACGGGGCGTTGCTCCGTCGCCGTGGAGCCGCGACGGTCCCGTCCGAAATCCGCCAGCCCTTTCCCCGCGCCCTCCCTAACGTCAAGGAGCATGATGAACACCTCCCGGACCCGGCTGCTCGCCGCCGGTGCCACCTGCGTCACCGTGGTCCTGTGGGCCTCTGCCTTCGTCTCGATCCGCAGCGCGGGCGACGCCTACTCGCCGGGCGCCCTCGCGCTGGGGCGGCTGCTGGCGGGCGGTCTCGTGCTCGGGGTGCTGTGTGCCGTGCGGCGGGAGGGGTGGCCGCCGCGTGCCGCCTGGCGCGGGATCGCGATGTCCGGGGTGCTCTGGTTCGGCTTCTACATGGTCGTCCTGAACTGGGGCGAGCAGCAGGTCGACGCCGGTACGGCCGCCTTGGTCGTCAACACGGGCCCGCTGCTGATCGCTCTCCTCGGCGCCCGGCTGCTCGGTGACGCGATGCCGCCGCGGCTGCTGGCGGGCATGGCGGTGTCGTTCGCCGGTGCGGTGACCGTGGGGCTGTCGATGTCGGGCGGCGGCGGTTCGTCGGTGCTCGGAGTGGTGCTGTGCCTGCTCGCGGCCGTCGCCTACGCGGGCGGGGTCGTGGCCCAGAAGCCCGCGCTGAGCCGTGCGAGCGCGCTCCAGGCGACGACCTTCGGGTGTCTGATCGGGGCGATGTGCTGCCTGCCCTTCCTCGGACAGCTTCTCCACCAGGCGGCCGACGCGCCCATCGCGGCCACCCTCAACATGGTCTATCTGGGCGTGTTCCCGACCGCGCTCGCCTTCACCACCTGGGCGTACGCCCTCGCCCGTACGACCGCGAGCCGCATGGGCGCCACCACGTACGCGGTGCCCGCGCTGGTGGTCCTGATGTCGTGGCTCGCGCTCGGTGAGGTACCGGGAGTGCTCACACTGGCGGGCGGGGTGCTCTGCCTGGCGGGGGTGGCGGTGTCGCGGTCTCGTTCCCGCAACCGGGCGGAGCGGGCCGCGGACCCGGCGCCGCAGCCCGAACAGGTGCCGTAGGGGAGGGAGTTCAGAACACCACCAGGGCCCGGCCGCCCTTTCCGGCGACCATGTTCGCGAAGGCGTCCGGGATGCCGTCGAGACCGATCCGCTCCGTCACCAGCGCGCCGAGGTCCAGCCGGCCCGCCCGGACGTGGTCGGCGAGCACCGGCAGGTCCTTCGCCGGGTCGGCGTTGCCGTAGACGCAGCCGGAGAGGGTGCGGCCCCAGTGGAAGAGTTCGAGGGCGTTGAAGGTGATCAGCTGGTCCTTGCCGCCGATGCCGACGACCGTGGTGCGGCCACCGCGGCGGGTGGACTCCCAGGCGGTGCGGATGGTGACGGCTCGGCCGGCGCACTCGACGGCGACGTCGACCCCCTGTTTCCCGGTCAGGGCGCGGATCTCGCGGGCCGTGTTCTCGGAGGCGACGACGTAGTCGGTGGCCCCGGCGGCGCGGGCCAGCTCCTCCTTCGCGGGGGAGACGTCGACGGCGACGATCCGCTCGGCGCCCGCGATCCGGGCCGCCTGGAGGGTGGCGAGGCCGACCCCGCCGACGCCGAACACCGCGACCGTCTCGCCGGCCCGGACCCGCGCCGAGTGGTGGACGGCGCCGTAGCCGGTGAGGACCGCGCAGCCGAGGAGGGCCGCGTCGGTGAGCGGGACGCCCTCCGGGGCGGGCAGTACGCAAGCGGCGGGCACCACGGTCTCCTCGGCGAACGCGGCGACGTTCAGACCCGGGTGGAGATCGCTGCCGTCGGAGGCGCGGTGGGCGTAGACGTCGGCGGCGCCGTTCAGGGCGTTGGCGCAGAGCCACACCTCGCCGAGCGTGCAGGCATGGCAACTCCCGCAGGACGGGGCCCAGTTGAGGACGACGGTGGAGCCCGGTGAGACATGGGTGACGCCTTCGCCCACGGCGACGACCGTGCCCGCGCCCTCGTGGCCGAGGACCGCCGGGACCGGCACCCGCATGGTGCCGTCGGAGAGGGACAGGTCGGAGTGGCAGACGCCGGCGGCGGCGAGCCGGATCCGGACCCGGCCGGGACCGGGGTCGGGCAGGTCGATCTCGGTGATCTCCAGCGGGGCGCCCACGGCGGGCAGGACGGCGGCGCGGACCATGCGCGTGCTCCTCGGGGTCTAGAACTGGAGGGACTTGGTCTGGAGGTACTCGGAGAGGCCGTGCGCGCCGAGTTCGCGGCCGACGCCGGACTGCTTGTAACCCCCGAACGGGGCACGGGGGTTGAAGCGTCCGCCGTTGATGTCGACCTGCCCGGTCTCCAGCCGGCGGGCGAAGGCGACCGCCTCGCCCTCCTCGCCGGCCCAGACGGCACCCGCGAGGCCGTAGACCGTGCCGTTGGCGATGCGGACGGCGTCGTCCTCGTCCTCGTAGCGGATGACGGAGAGGACCGGGCCGAAGATCTCCTCCTGGGCGATCGTCATGCCGGGGGTGACCTCGGCGAAGACGGTCGGGCTGACGAAGTAGCCCTGTGCGCGCGGGGGTTGGGGGCCGCCCGCGACCAGCCTGGCGCCCTCCTCGATCCCCTTCTCGATGTAACCGCGCACCCGGGCCCGCTGCTTGGCGTTGACCACCGGGCCGATGCGGTCGCCGTACTTGGCGGCGGCGGTCGCTGCGAGGTCGACGGCCTGGTCGTACTGGTCGCGGTGGACCAGCATCCGGGTCCACGCGCTGCACGTCTGGCCGGAGTTGGACATCACGTTGGCGACGCCCACGTGGACGGCCTTGGCGAGGTCGGCGCTGGGCAGGATCACGTTGGCGGACTTGCCGCCGAGTTCCAGGGCGACCTTCCTGACGGCGGCGCCGGCGGTGGCGCCGATCCGCCGGCCCACGGCCGTCGAGCCGGTGAAGGAGACCAGGTCGACCCCCGGGTGCTCGGCGAGGGCCTGGCCCGCGACCGGTCCGAGGCCGGTGACGAGGTTGAAGACACCGGCCGGGACGCCCGCCTCGGCGACCGCCTCCGCGAACAGCTGGGCTGTCATCGGGGTGTCCTCGGCGGGCTTGAGCACCACCGTGCAGCCCGCGGCGAGCGCCGGGGCGACCTTGGCGACGATCTGGTGGAGGGGGTAGTTCCAGGGGGTGATCGCGCCGACCACACCAATCGGCTCGTGGTAGACGGTCGAGTTGCCGACCTTCTCCTCGAAGGGGTGGGTCGCGGCCAGCTCGGCGTAGGAGCCCGCGACCGCGATCGGCACCCCCGCGTGGACCGCCTGCGAGAAGGCGAGCGGGGAGCCGAGTTCGGCGGTGACCGTCTCGGCGATCTCGTCCTTGCGGGCCACGAGCACGTCCCGCAGCGCGGTGAGCCGGGCGGCCCGCTCGGCGGGCGGGGTGGCGGCCCAGCCCGGGAGGGCGGCACGCGCGGCCCGTACGGCGGTGTCGACGTCCTCGGCGCCGCCGGCCGGGACCCGGCCGATCACCTGCTCGTCGACCGGGTTCACGACGTCGATGACCTCCCCGCTCGCGGCGGGGCGCCAGGCGCCGTCGATGTACAGACCGTCGTGTGCCTTCATCGTGCTTCCTCCCGGGCGTGACCGCGTCGTCCGCCACACAAACTAGCGGTGTTAGTTTTCCGGCGCCAGGGATCGCCGGAACCGGACGCCGGTCCGGGTCAGAAGTCGGCCCTGGCGCGGTCGTCCACCCTGCCCACCGATTCCTGGGCGAAGGCCTTCTCGTAGGCGCGGCGGACCCGCTCGATCCTGCGGTCGCGGACGGCCGCCTGCTTCACCGGATACAGCAGGATCAGCTGGTACGACCGCTCCTTCTCGATGGTGCCGGTGGTGTCCCTCCACTGTCCGCGCCCGGTCAGCACGGTGAGCCCGCCGGGGAAGCCGGGCGTGACCTCCTTGTCGACGAAGTCGCCGAACTGCCGCTCGGTGACGGCCGGTCCGCCGTCCGGCCGCTCGGTACCGAAGAAGAGCCGCGTCTCGACGTACTCCGTGCCGCGCGTCGGCGCCGGTGCCGACTCCTGGGCCGGGGGACGGGCGCCGAGGTGGGCGTACGCGGCGGGGGCGGCGGTCAGCAGGACGCCGGCCAGCGCGAAGGCCGCCCGGTCTCGGGTGATATGTACAGTCATGGGCCCATCCGTACCGGCTGTCACTCCTCCAGGTCGGGCAGCCGCGCCGGTGACGGGCAGATGCGTTCGCCGTGCTGGTCGAAGACGAACAGATGGGCGATGTCGACCAGCAGCGGCACCTGCATGCCGTGCCGCAGCCGGAGGTCGGGGGTGGTCCGCACGACCAGGTCCCCGGGCAGCCGCCCCTCGGGCGGCGCCGGCTCGGCAGCCGCGTCCCCGGGGCGGTCGAGGACGACGACCGGCCCGGCCCGCAGCACTCCCGCCCGCTCCCGCAGCCGCTCGATGACGCTTCCCTCCCTCCGTCGGCGCCGGACCGGACGGGCGGGACGCGGGGCCTCCAGGTCGGGTACGACGGCGGGGCGGGAGCCGGTGTCGAAGTGCGCGAGGACCTCGTGCCCCTGGAACTCCACGTGCCGCACCAGACCGCTGAGCACCACCTCACCGGGCCGGCGCGCGGCGGGTCCGGCGATCCGCACGGCCTCCGAGCGCAGCCCGACGATGACCTCGCGGCCCTGCTGGACCCGGAGCAACCGGTGGTCCAGGCAGAGGGGTTCGGGCAGCCGCAGGAACTGCTTGCCGAGGCTGATCGTCATCGCGCCGTCCAGTGGGGCCCGGACCACTCCGCGCAGAAGGTTGATGCGCGGGGTGCCGATGAACGCGGCGACGAACACGTTGCGGGGCAGCCCGTAGACCGCGCGCGGAGTGCCGACCTGCTGGAGGACTCCGCCGCGCAGTACGGCCACCCGGTCGCCGAGCGACATCGCCTCGGCCTGGTCGTGCGTGACGTAGACCGTGGTCACGCCCAACTTCCGTGTGAGGGTGGAGATTTCGGCGCGCAGGTGGTTGCGGAGCTTGGCGTCGAGGTGGGAGAGCGGCTCGTCCATCAGGAAGGCGGAGGGGTGGCAGGCGATGGCCCGGCCCATCGCGACGCGCTGGCGTTCGCCGCCGGAGAGCTGGCCGGGGAGGACTTGCTCACCTGGTGCAGGGAGATGGCGCGTGTCATGGCAGATGCCCCCCGGGGGCTCACTGGACGCCGGTGCCCGGCGGTCGGAACGCCTCGTGCGGGTCACGAGGCCTGTGAGTCACGGAAGTCAACGGACGGTGCGCGCCCGGGGGAAGAGACCGGACGGGATCGGACGCTCCGGTCCCGGTCGGGCGGAAACGGACGACCGGGTTCAGGAGGCGGGGGGTGCGGTGAGCGCGGCGACCTCCACGGGCACGCCGTTGAGGACCGCGTTGCCCGACAGCGGGTCGAGCAGACTGCCGTCGAGGAGCTGGTTGACGTTGACACCGGGGTCGGCGGAGGCGTGGCCGAGCCGGGTGCCGGGCCGGTCGTGGCCCCAGCCGTGCGGCAGGCTCACCACCCCGCGCCGGACGGCGTCGGTGACCTCGGCCGGCACGGTCACCTCTCCCCCGGCGCCCTTCACCCGCACCGGCTCCGCGTCGCGCACGCCCAGCCGTGCCGCGTCCTCGGGGTGGATGTGCAGGGTGCAGCGGTTGGAACCGCCGGTCAGCGCGGGCACGTTGTGCATCCAGCTGTTGTTGGAGCGCAGGTGCCGGCGGCCGACCAGGACCAGACCGTCGCGGCGCTCGTCCCTCGCCTGCCGGAGGCGGGGCAGGTCGCCCGCGATCGGCTCCGGCAGCAGCTCGACCTTGCCGCTCCTGGTCTTCAGCGGCTGCGGCAGCCGCGGCTTCAGCGGTCCGAGGTCGATGCCGTGCGGCCGGGCGAGCAGCCGCTCCAGGGTCAGCCCGTCGGGCCGTGCGCCGAAGCCGTCGCCGTAGGGGCCGAGGCGCAGCATCAGGTCGAGCCGCCGCTCCGGGCCGGTGTCGCCGGTGAGCCGCGCGGACAGCTCGCGCGGGTCCCGGCCGTGCACGGGCGAGTGCGGGTCCGCGACGGCCTTGGCGAGCGTCTGGTCGAGGACCATGGTGTCGACGGCGGCCGGGTCGGTGCCGTGCATGCCGGTCGCGGCGAGGACCAGCCGGGCCAGGATCTCGGTCTCGGCCATCCGGCCCGGCTCCAGCGGGACGGCGGGGCGGGTGTAGCGGACCTGGTTGCGGATGGCGAGGGTGTTGAACGCGAAGTCGTGGTGCGGGCTCTGGGCGGGCGGGGGCGGCGGCAGGACGACGTCGGCGTGGCGCGCGGTCTCGTTGAGGTACGGGTCGACGCTGACCATGAAGTCCAGTCCGTCCAGCGCCTTGTCGAGGCGGGCGCCGTCGGGTGCGGAGAGCACGGGGTTGGCGGCGACGGCGATGAGCGCCCGGATCGGCTCGCCCTCGGCGGTGACGGTGTCGATCTCCTCGGCGAGCGCGGAGAGCGGCAACTCGCCCTTGGCTTCCGGGTGTTGGCTGACCCGCGAGTGCCAGCGCCCGAGGGCGAAGCCGCGGCCGGGTCCGGCGGGCCGGGGTGTCCGGTCGGTGGCGGCCTGCGGGAAGAGGGCGCCGCCGGGCCGGTCCAGGTTGCCGGTGAGGATGTTCAGGACGTCGACGAGCCAGCTGGCCAGGGTCCCGTGCGGGACGGTGCAGCTGCCGATCCGGCCGTAGACGGCGGCGGTCGGCGCGGCGGCCAGTTCGCGGGCGAGGGCGCGCGTCTGCGAGGCGTCCACGTCACAGGCGTCGGCGACCGCCTCGGGGGTGAAGTCCCTTACGGCCGCACGGAGTTCATCGACGCCCTCGACGTGCGGCGCCAACTCGCCCAGGTCCACCAGCCCTTCGTCGAAGAGGACGTGGGTCATGGCGGCGAGCAGCAGCGCGTCGGTGCCGGGGCGGATGGCGATGTGCCGGTCGGCGAGTTTGGCGGTGCGGGTACGGCGCGGGTCGATCACGGTGAGGGTGCCGCCGCGCGCCTTGAGAGCCTTGAGCCGGCCGGGGAAGTCGGGGGCGGTGCACAGACTCCCGTTGGATTCCAGGGGGTTGGCGCCGATGAGGAGGAGGTGGCTGGTGTGGTCGAGGTCCGGCACCGGGATCGCGTTGGCGTCGCCGTAGAGGAGTCCGCTGGAGACGTGTTTGGGCATCTGGTCGACCGTGGAGGCGGTGAAGACGCTGCGGGTGCCGAGGGCGCCGAGCAGGAGGGTGGGGTAGAGGGCGCCGGCCATGGTGTGCACGTTGGGGTTGCCGAGGACGACGCCGACGGCGTGCGGGCCGTACCGTTCGACGACCGGGCGCAGGCCGGCCGCCACCGCGTCGAACGCCTCCTCCCAGGTGGCCTCGCGCAGTTCGCCGTCCCGGCGGACGAGCGGGGTGCGCAGCCGGTCGGGATCGCCGTCCACGGCGCCGAAGGCGGCGCCCTTGGGGCAGATGAACCCGCGGCTGAACACATCGTCGCGGTCGCCCCGGGCGCCGGTCACCTGGGTGCCCTCGATGGTCAGGGTCAGGCCACAGGTGGCCTCGCACAGCGGGCAGATACGCAGGGCGGTGCGGGACACGGGTCCTCCCGGGGGCGGCGGCATTGCCTGTCCCGGTGAGCATACCGACCGGTATGGACGGTGGCGAGGGGAGGGCCCGCCGCGGATCCCGGAACCCGTCAGTCCAACACCCGCGCCAGATACGCCCGCAGCAGCTCCCGCGTCTCCGCGATGATCTTCTCGTCACCCTCCGGAGCGACCCGGAAGGCCAGGTGGACCAGGGTGTCGGCGGTCTCCACCGCGATCAGGAAGGTGCGCCGCATGTCGTCGTCGGGCTCGCCCTCGAAGTAGTCGGAGAGGAGGGCGGAGAGCCGGTCGGCGACCCGACGGTTGGGTTCGGCGTGGCCCGAGCCGACCGGTATCTGGTTGCCGAAGTCGACGAGGGAGAAGCCGGGCGCGGTGCGCTTCATCGCGAGGTACTCGTCGAGGACGGCGTCCATGGCGGCCCGCCAGCCCGCCGCGCCGGTCTCCTTGAGCCGCTCGGTGACGCGCTCCGTGTAACGCTCCAGATTGCGCTGGGCGAGGGCGTCGGCCATCGCGCGCTTGTTGCCGAAGAAGCGGTAGACCGAGCCGATGGGCACCCCGGCGCGCTGGGCCACGGCACGCGTGCTCAGCGCGTCGTAGCCCACTTCGTCGAGCAGGTCGGCGCAGGCGTCGAGGATTCTGGTCAGCCGTTCGGCACTGCGCCGCTGGACGGGCGCACGACGGAGCGAAGTCGCTTGGGACACGGGCTTCATGATGCCTTTCCGTCGCGGTCCGGTGCAGCTCGCCCCTCAGTACGGAACCGGGTGCCCGATGCACTCATCGACCGGTTCCGGCTCCCGTTCCGCTTCCGTCCGGCGTGGCCTGCGACTCCGACGCGGTGATGTCCGCCGTGCTCTGGACCGGCTTGCCGTGCACGGCCCACACCGTGCCGTCGTCGGCGTAGAGGCGCGCGGTGACGTGGTGGGTGCCGTGCGGCACCAGGGCACCCGGCAGGTCGTACTCGGAGGCGCGAAGCCGGGCGACGACCGTGCGGCCGTCCACGAGCAGCCGGACGGTGCCGCGGCCGGCCACCGCCTTCGGCGCCGTGCCGGCGGGCGAGAGACGGAAGCCGTGGACGGTCAGCCGGACGTCCCAGTCGGCTGCGGCGGTCACCGGTGCCACCTCGATACCGATCTCCGGCGCGCTCTTCTCGTCCACTTCACGGTAGTGCCGTCCTCCCTCGTCCGTGTCTTCCAGCACCTTGCCCACGGGCGAGGCCGACGGGCCGTTGTCCCGCCCGTGTGCCTCGCCCGAGCCACAGCCCGCCGATCCGGCCGATAACAGCGCACAGACCGCGAGCACGGCGGGAAGTCCGCGCGTCCACGACATGCCGGGGAGCCTAGGACACCGGTCTGACAGCGCGGATCCCCCTCAGGTCGGGTTCCGCGTCACCGGCTGGGAGGAGACCGGGTCCGCCCCCGGTGGGAGGCGGCCCTCTTGCGCGCGCGAAAACGTAATCCTACGGTGAACCATAGGAATCGAATCGCAAGGGAGCGATCATGACCGTTGGGGGCACCTTCCGCGCAGGCGGATCCGAGCCAGGGGAGGCGCGGAAGACCGCCGAGGGACTGACTCATCTCCACGGCTTCGGCAACGAGCACAGTTCGGAGGCGGAGCCGGGCGCCCTGCCCGAGGGCCGCAACGCCCCGCAGCGCGCCCCCCTCGGCCTCTACGCGGAGCAGCTCAGCGGTACGGCGTTCACCGAGCCGCGGGCGCACAACCGCCGCTCCTGGCTCTACCGGATCCGCCCCTCGGCCGCCCACCCCGCCTTCGTCCGCGCCGACAACGGCGGGGTGCGCACGGCCCCCTTCACGGAGTCGGTGCCCGACCCCAACCGGCTGCGCTGGAACCCGCTGCCCGAACCCGCGCCCGGCACCGACTTCCTGGCCGGTCTGTGGACCCTCGGCGGCAACGGTGACGCCACCCGGCGCACCGGCATGGCGGTCCACCTCTACCGCGCCAACTCCTCGATGGAGCGCGTCTTCAGCGACGCGGACGGCGAGCTGCTGATCGTCCCGGAGCGCGGCGGGCTGCTGCTGCGGACCGAGTTCGGGCTGCTCCAAGTGGAGCCGGGACACGTGGCGTTGGTCCCTCGCGGGGTGCGTTTCCGGGTGGAGCTGCTCGACACCGCGCCCGACGACGGCCGGAGCCAGGCCGCCCGCGGCTACGTGTGCGAGAACTACGGGGCGCCGTTCCAGCTTCCCGACCTCGGTCCGATCGGCGCCAACGGCCTTGCCAACGCCCGGGACTTCCGGGCCCCGGTCGCCGCCTACGAGGACGTCGAGGGCCCCGTCGAGGTGGTGAACAAGTTCTGCGGCAACCTCTGGACGGCCGTCTACGACCACTCGCCGCTCGACGTCGTCGCCTGGCACGGCAACCACGTGCCGTACGCCTACGACCTGCGCCGGTTCAACGTGCTCGGCAGCATCAGCTACGACCACCCCGACCCGTCGATCTTCACGGTGCTGACCTCGCCGAGCGACACCCCGGGGCTGGCCGGCGTGGACTTCGTGGCGTTCGTCCCGCGCTGGCTGGTGGGCGAGGACACCTTCCGGCCGCCGTACTTCCACCGCAACGTGATGAGCGAGTACATGGGGCTGATCGAGGGCGCGTACGACGCGAAGACGGCGGGACCGGGGGGCTTCGTGCCGGGCGGCGGTTCGCTGCACAACATGTTGTCGGCGCACGGGCCGGACCGGGAGACGTTCGAGCGGGCCAGCGCGGCCGAGCTGCGGCCGCAGAAGGTCGACGACGGGCTGGCGTTCATGTTCGAGACGCGCTGGCCGGTGACGGCGACGGCCCAGGCGGCGACGGCCGCGCATCTGCAACAGGGCTACGACGACGTCTGGCAGGGCCTCCAGCGCCACTTCCGCCCCTCGCGATGACCGCCCCCACCGGCCCCCGCCCCTTGCACGGTCCCTCCCCTACCGGTACGGATGGCCCCGTGACCTCCTTCGCCCCGGACTCGATCGTCCTCAACCGCAAGCTGCCGCTCTGGTACCAGGTGTCGCAGTCCCTGCGCGCCTCGATACTCGGCCGCTCGCCCCGGGACCCGCTGCGGCTGCCCACCGAGGAACGACTGGCCGAGCACTACGGCGTGAGCGTCCTGACGATGCGGCAGGCGCTGAAGGAGCTGGAGGAGGAGGGGCTGATCAGCCGGCACCGGCGGCGCGGCACGTTCATCGAGCCCGATGTGCGCAGGGGCTCCCCCGTACGGCTGTTGGGCTCGGTGGACGCGATCGTGGCCCAGCAGTCCGGCATGACGGCCGAGCTGCTCGGCCACGGCAGCGCGCCGGTGCCGCCCGGACTCGCCGAGCACTTCCCGGATCTGGCCGAGGTGGCGACGTACCACCGGCTGCGCAGTGACGAGAAGACCGGCGAGCCCACCAACCACGCCCGCAACCACCTCCGTCCCGAACTGGCCGCCCGCGTCGACCTGGACGACCTGGTGCGCTGGCCGATGACGAAGGTGCTGCGGGACGTCGTGGGCGCGGACATCAGCCGCATCACGGACACCGTGGAGGCCCGGCTCGCCGACCCGGAGACCGCGCGACTGCTCCAAGTCCCCTTGCTGAGCCCGATCCTGCACTACACGGGCGTCACCTACGACGGCCGGGGCCGGGTGCTGGACGTGGCCGTCATCCACTACCGCGGCGACCGGTTCTCCTTCACGGTCACCCTCGACGCGGCCACCTGACACCGTCGTACGATGCCCAGCGTGACGCACGACGACGCGCCGCTCCTGGCGGACCTCATGCCGTGGTCCGTCGCACCGCCGCGGCCGGGCCGGGGGTGGCCGACGGCGCCGGACGAGGCGTCCCTGAAAGCCCGCTGGGATGCCCTCATGAAGGCCGAAGGCCCCGCCCGCGAGGCGCTGTTCGTGCCGACCCGCTCGCGCACGCTGCACTCGGCGGTCGGCCAGCTGCCGGGCGGCCCGAGCGGCACCGGCAGGCTGGCGCGCGCCGGCGGCCCCTGCCCCGAGCCCGTCCGGGTACTGGCCGCGCCCTTCGACGAACAGTGGCTCATCCCCGACCACCGCCTGATCGACGCGGCCCGCCCGGAGTTGTGGCGGGTGGCGGACGCACGGCAGATCTTCGCCGTGGAGACACCGGCTGCCCCGGGCGCCACCGGCCCGCTCCTCCTCGCCTCCGCGCTGCTGCCCCTGTTCCGCCCCGGCCGCGTCCGCCCCCTCTACCGCCGCCCCGGTGCCGCCGAACCGAACCTGGCGCCGGGCCTGTTGGCCCACCTGGCCACCCGGCTGGGCGGCTCACCGGAACCGGTGGACCTCCTCGCCTGGACGGTGGCGACCGTACGCCCCGGCCCGGCCGGGCTCGCCGTGCCGCTCACCGCCGACGCCGAACTCTGGGCGCGTGGCCTGGACTTGGGCCACCGCCTGCTCTGGCTGCTGCGCCGCGACGGCGACCGCCCCAGACTCCCCGGCGGCCGGCGCCCCTACGTCCGCGCTCCCCTGCCGCCCCGCCCGCTCACCGTCCTCTACGACCGTGACGAGGAGACCCTCCACCTCGACGAGGGCCGTGTCGCACCGGTCCCGCCCGAGGCGTGGGACTTCGAGGTGAGCGGAGTACGCGTCCTGGAAGGGTGGTTCGCGGCGCGGATGACGGAGGCGGAGCCCGGCACGCTGGCGGCGATCCGTCCGGCCGACTGGCCGCAGGCGTGGACGTCGGAGCTGCTGGAGCTGATCACCGTGCTGGCACTGCTGGCCGAACTCGGTCCGAGGCGGGCGGAGTTGACGGTCACCGCCCAGGTCACCGCGGCCGAGCTGCGCGGGGCGGGCGTCCTGCCGGTCCCGGACGCGGCGCGCCGGCCGGCCTCCGTCCTCGACCACCACGAGGAGGGCCCGGAAGGGCAGTTCGCGCTGCTGTAGTGCCGTGGCACCCGTGCCGGTCGGGGTCGAAGGCGTCCATGACACCCGGCCGGGCGCGGAGCCCGGCGCCCGGTGGGAGGGGGGCATTGCCTGCGCGCGGCTGAGAGACCTGACGGAACCGGCGGCCGGGGGTCGGTGGCGGACGGCGGTAACGCCGGCCGGGCCGCCGCGTGGACTGCTGTCCCCGTCAGCTTGCCGGGCGGCGGGGGCGAGGCTCGGACGGAGAGGTGCCCGCGCTCGGGGCGCACACCGTTGTGGTGCCGCGTGCCGTGGGAATGACGGACGGCGAGATCGCGGCACCGCGCCGGGACGGTGCGGCGGCCTGAGCGCGGGGTCCCGGGTAACTCCCCGGGAACGCCTGGGACTTGCTCAGCGTCCGCCGAACAGCGAACGGCGCAGCCTGCGCAGCGGCGCGAAGAGCTTGACCCGGCTCACTCGGGTTCCCCTGGCACTGCGTTCCTGCGTGGCGTCACGCGAGGTCAGCTCACGCATCAGCAACGTCGCCTCGGCCGTCTCGCGCTGCGGGACGGCGGGGCCGCCCAGCACCGAGAGATGACGGTCGAGGCGCGAACTGGTCGCGCTGCTACCGCACGTGATCGCAGGGACCCTTGCCCTGCTGCGCACTATCTGTTCCATGTCACTCCCCACCCGTACGAGTCCACCCGGCCCGGGCAGGCTAACCCTATCGTCCCATCCAGGCACGCGTGTATCGCGGTCACAGGATTAACCCTTCCCCGTAAGGGTGTTGACGACGCCTCTTCGATCACTCTCCGAATCCAACCGATTTCAGGGCGAGTTGGACAACGGGCTGGGTAGTGGGCTGCTCAGAGCCCCCGCCGGGCTCGACCGTCACGGCGAGTGACGTCGCCGCCTTGTCCAGTCCGGTCGCGACCAGGGGCGTGTCGCCCTTGAAAAGCCCGAGGGAGCGCGGTTGCACATGGGGGCGCATCAGCCACAGTTGATGCACTCGCCCGCTCGGCAGCGCTCCGTATCCGCTCAGGGTGACGACCGCGCGCCCCTCCGACGCGGAGGCGATCACCCCGATGTCCCGGCCCTGGCTGTCGGCCCCGGTGGTCGCGCGGGCGTCGGGAGCGGCGAGAACGTGGGCGATCTCACGCGCCTGGCTCCGCTCCGCGGCCAGGGTGTCCTGGGTCCGGTTGGCCTCCACCGCGAACAGGGAGGCGACGACGAGTGCGGCGGCGGCCGTCGCGGTGGCGAACGGCACGAACAGGGGGCGTCCCCGGGGCGTACGGGAGCGCGACGGCGGCGGCTGGGTGCCCCACACGTGTGCGGGCAGCCGCGGCGCGCGCTCCCGCTCCCGCGCCTGTTCCCGCGCCGGCCCGGGCTCCTGCGGAGTCGTCCGTACGGCGGCCAGCACCCGGTCGCGCAGGGCGGCCGGCGGCGGTGCGGCCGTCGACCAGGCGAGCCGCACCGCGTCCTCGCTCAGCGCCCGCACCTCGGCGCCGCAGCGGTCGCACTTCCTCAAGTGCCGCTCGAAGCGGCGTCGTTCGTCGGGTTCGAGCGCGTCCAGCGCGTAGGGCGCGGCCAGCGAGTGCGGGTCGTCGCTGCGCAGCAGCCGGTCCAGAATGCTCACGCGGCACTTCCCAGGCAGTCGCGCAGCCGGGTGAGTCCGTCACGCATACGGGTCTTGACCGTGCCGAGCGGCAGGGAGAGCCGCTCGGCCACCTCACGGTAGGTGTAGCCGTCGTAATAGGCGAGCGTGACGGACTGGCGCTGGAGGGCGGTGAGCCGGTCCAGGCAGCGGCGCACCCACTCGCGTTCGAGGCCGGCCTCGACCTCCTCGGTGACCTGGTCGAAGGCGGGGTGGTGCGCGCGCCGCGCCTCGCGCTGCTCGCGTTCGCCGGCCGCGCGGGCGCTGCGCACCCGGTCGACGGCCCGGCGGTGGGCGAGCGTCAGTACCCAGGAGAGGGCGCTGCCCCGGCCGGGGTCGAACCGGGCGGCGGAGCGCCAGAGTTCGAGCAGCACCTCCTGGGACACCTCCTCGGACTGCGCCGGGTCGCGCACCACCCGGCGCACCAGCCCGAACACCGGCCCGGACACCATCCCGTAGAGCTGCTCGAAGGCCTGCTGGTCGCCTCCGGCCACCTGCACCAGGAGTTCGTCAGCCTTCACCGCTCCCGCACTTTTCGACCGCACGCGGCCCGTCCCCTCGTCGCATCCCGTCACACGAGGCATGCGCACCAGGCGTGCCTCCGCATGGAGTTACGGATCAGCGGACACAAAACGCGGGTCAGAGGGCGGATTGGGGCGCACAAAAAAAGTTTTCAGGTTCGACCAATCCGCCCCCGCGCCGGCTCCGAATCTCCGTCCGTCAGGCAAGTTGGCACTGAGGACGGACGGCATGACACCTATCTCCAGGAGCGGTGCGGGACGCAGGAACCTCGCGGCCCTCATATGCGGTGCGCTGGCCGCCGGGGCGCTCGCAGCCGCCGGTGTGACCGCGCTGGAACCGGGAGTGGCCGCGGCCTCCTCCCACCGGGAGGCTCCCCTGATCTCGGGGACCCCGCAGTACGACAACACGGACCTGTACGCGTTCGTCAGTCCGGACAAGCCGGACACCACGACGATCGTGGCGAACTGGATCCCCTTCGAGGAGCCGGCCGGCGGCCCGAACTTCTACCAGTTCGCCGACGACGCCCAGTACGACCTGCACGTCGACAACAACGGTGACGCGCTGGACGACATCATCTTCCGCTACACCTTCAGCACCCAGACGAAGAACAAGAACACCTTCCTCTACAACACGGGCCCGGTCACCAGCCTGACCGACCCCGACCTCAACATCACGCAGTCGTACGACATCGACCTCATCAAGCTGAAGAAGGGCAAGGCGGTCTACAAGACCAAGGTCGCCGACGACATCCCGGTGGCCCCCTCGGACGTCGGCAAGGCGTCGATGCCGGACTACGCCAAGCTGCGCGCGCAGGCGGTCCACAAGACCGCGAATGGCGGCGCGACCTTCGCCGGCCAGGCCGACGACCCGTTCTTCGCCGACCTGCGCGTCTTCGACCTGCTGTACGGCGGCAACCTCAGCGAGGTCGGCAACGACACGCTCAAGGGCTACAACGTCAACACGGTCGCCCTCCAGGTGCCGAACGACCTGATCCGGCAGTCGGCGAGCCGTCCGACCGTCGGCATCTACTCGACGACCCAGCGCAAGAACGCGCAGGGCTACTACACGCAGGTCTCGCGCCTGGGCAACCCGCTGGTCAACGAGGTCGTCAACCCGCAGAAGGACAAGGACAAGTTCAACGCGTCCGCGCCCAAGGACGACGGGCAGTTCCTGAAGAACGTGACCAACCCCGAGCTGCCGAAGCTCATCGAGCAGATCTACAAGATCAAGGCGCCGAGCGAGCCGCGCAACGACCTCGTCGACGTGTTCCTCAAGGGCGTGAAGGGCCTCAACCAGGAGCAGCCGTACGTGACGCCGTCGGAGATGCTGCGCCTCAACACGTCGATCAAGCCGGCCGCCCACCCCAAGCGGCTCGGTGTCCTGGACGGCGACAACGCGGGCTTCCCCAACGGGCGCCGGCTCACCGACGACGTGATCGACTCCGCGCTCCAGGTCATGGAGGGTGAACTGGTCGGTTCCAAGAACGACTTGGGTGACGCGGTCGACAAGAACGACAAGGGCTTCGAGAAGTACTTCCCGTACGTGGCCGAGCCCACCTCCGGCTCGCGCGGCGCGCTCGCCAAGGGCACGACCAGCGGCTCCGACGTCAAGAACCAGCTGGGCGACGCGTTGCAGCCGGCGGGCTCCTCGGGCGGCACCGACAACATGATGCTGATCGTCGCGTCGGCGGCCTCGGGCGTGGCCGGAGTCCTGTTGATCGGCGCCGGCCTCGCGTGGTGGCGCCGCCGGACGCACCACCGCGCTTACTGATTCCCCCAGACCGGCGCGGCCCGCACACGCCCCCACGGTGCGGGCCGCGTCGCCCCTTTCAGGTGCAACTCCCTTGAGCAGTACGGCGATCGAGCCACCCCAGGCGATGGAGGAACCGGCATGACCCCGCGCAAGAACGACGACGTCCCGGCGGGCGACCCCGAGGAGACCCCACCGCTCCGGGAGCACGACGCCGCCTCCCACGCACCTGACACCGAACCCACCGACAACGCCGACAACTCTGACAAAGCCGATGGCGCCGACGTCACCACCGGCACCGACGGCGCCACGGCCGGGACCCACGAAACCCACGCAGCGCCGGACGCCACCGACGCCACCGACGCCACCGACGCCACCGACGCCACCGACGCCACCGACGAGGAACGCATCGCCGCCGTGCGTCGGGTCGCCGCTGCCGGGCGGCGCTGGCGGACGGTCCAACTCGTAGGTTGCGCGGCCATGTTGGCGGTGGCGATGACCGCGGGGGCCATCGCGTTCGGGGCGGCGCGCGGCGGTGGCGGCGCGGCGGTCGCCGCCTCCACCGGGGCCGTCTCGCCCGAGCTGCTGGCGAGCGGCAGCCTGGACGTGAGCATCGCCGCGCTCCAGGCACATCTGCGGGGCCAGCCCAAGGACCACGACGGCTGGGCAACGCTCGGCCTCGCCTATGTGGAGCAGGCCAGGACCAAGGGCGACCCGTCCCGGTACCCGCAGGCACAGGCCGCGTTGGGCCGGTCGCTGAAGATCGCGCCGGACAACGAACAGGCCCTCGCCGGAAGCGCCGCGCTCGCCGCCGCCCGGCACGAGTTCAAGGAAGCGCTCACCTACGCGGACCGGGTCCTGAAGCAGAACCCGTACAGCGAACGCGCCCTGTGCTCGCGTATCGACGCACTCGTCGAACTGGGGCGCTACTCCGACGCGTCGAAGGCCGCCGACCTCGCCGACACCCGCAAACCCGGCATCCCGGTCTTCACCCGGTACGCCTACGTCCATGAGCTGCGCGGCGACGTCACCACGGCCCGGCGCGTCCTGGCACGCGCCCTCTCCACCGCCACCTCCCCCGGGGACATCGCCTACGTGGCCGCCGCACTCGGTCAACTCGCCTGGAACCAGGGCGACTACAAGACCGCCCTCAACGACTACGGCCGCGCGCTGACCGCCGACGAGAACTACCTCCCCGCCCTGGAGGGCCGCGCCCGCGCCCAGGCGGCCCTGGGCGACCGCGCCGCGGCCCTCAAGGGCATGGAACTGGTCGTCTCCCGCTACCCGCTTCCCCAACCCCTGGTCGAGTTGGGCGAGTTGTACGAGAGCCGGGGCGCCGCCGGGGACAGGGCGAAGGCCGAGGACCAGTACGCCCTCGTCGACGCCTGGATCGCCCTCGCCCGCGCCAACGGCGTCAACGCCGACCTCGACACCGCGCTGGCCGCCGCCGACCACGGCGACGCGAAGTCGGCCCTGCGGGCGGCCCGCGCCGAGTGGGCCCGCCGGCACACCGTGCACACGGCGGACGCCCTCGCCTGGGCCCTGCACGTCAACGGCCTCGACCAGGAGGCCCTGCCCTACGCCCGACGGGCCACGGCCACCGGCTACCACAACGCTTCGTTCCTCTACCACCGCGGCACGATCGAACTCGCCACGGGCCACCGCGCCGACGGCCGAGCCCACCTGTCGGCGGCCTTGAAGCTGAACCCCGGCTTCTCGCCGCTGGGGGCGAGCAAGGCCCGCAGGGCGCTGGAGGCGGCCAAGTGAGCCTCCACCGCCGTCCGTTCACCCGAGCCGCCGCTCTCCTCGTGGCCGTCGGCGCCCTCCTGCTCGTCCCCGCGACGGCGGCGAGCGCCCACCCCCTCGGCAACTTCACCGTCAACCGCTACGACGGACTCGTCGTCGCCCCCGGCCAACTCCGCGTCCGTCATGTCGAGGACCTCGCCGAGATCCCGGCGACCCAGGCGAAGCCGGACATCCGGCGCCTGGGCATGGCCGAGTGGGCCCGGCAGCGCTGTGCCGAGGCCGCCCGGGGCAGCGAGGTCACCATCGACGGCCACACGGTCGCCCTGACCGCCGGCCGCGGCACCGCGCACCTGCGGCCCGGACAGGCCGGGCTCAACACCCTGCGGGTGGAGTGCGCTTCGACCGCTCCGCTCCCCAAGGGCCGTACCGCGACCGTGGGTTTTCACAGCGCGGGCGTCACCACCGGGCCCGGCTGGCGGGAGATCACCGCGCGCGGCGACCGCATGACGCTCACCGCCTCGGACGTACCGAAGTCCTCGGTGTCGCACGAACTCACCGTCTATCCCAAGCAGTTGCTCTCCTCCCCCGCCGACACCGCGACCGCCGCCCTGCGCGTCCGCCCCGGCGGCCCGGCTCTCGTCCAGGACGAGTCGGACGCACCCGGTGCCGCCGTGCTGCCACGTGGCGCCGACCGCTGGACACAGGCGCTGAACACCCTGGTGGCCCGCCACGACCTGACCGTCGGCTTCGCCGCCCTGGCCCTGCTGATCGCGGTCGCCCTCGGCGCGCTGCACGCGCTGGCTCCCGGCCACGGCAAGACCCTGATGGCCGCGACCGCCGCCGCGCGGGGCGGCCGGGCCCGGCTGAAGGACGTCCTGCCGCTGGCCGCCTCGGTCACCGTCACCCACACCCTGGGCGTGGTCGCCCTCGGCCTGCTGGTCACCGCGGGTTCCGCGGCGACCCCCTCGGTGATCGCCTGGCTCGGCCTCGCCAGCGGTGTCCTGGTGCTCTTCGCCGGCTCCAACCTCGTACGCCGGGCGTGGCTCAACCGCCCACGACCACAAGCGCGTTCACACGATCACGGCCACGACCACCATCACGGACACGGCCACGAGACCGTCGAGCGGGCACCCGAGCGCCCGCTCGTCCTGGTCGCCGCCCACGCCGAAGGTCCGTCCCCCCGAGCGGAACCCCACACCCACCACCCGCACCCGCACGACCACGACCACGACCACACACATGACCATGACCACGACCACGACCACCGTCACGCCGTGGAGCACACCCACGGCGGCTTCACGCACTCGCACTCCACCGCCCCGACCCTGCGCGGCACGCTCCTTCTCGGCTTCGCCGGGGGGCTCGTGCCCAGTCCGTCCGCGGTCGTCGTGCTGGTCGGGGCCGCCGCGCTGGGCCAGGCCTGGTTCGGTCTGCTGCTGGTCGTCGCGTACGGCGTGGGGCTGGCGCTCACGCTCACGGCGGCCGGATTCGCCGTCGTCAAGCTGGGTACGGGAATGAACCGGATGCTGGACCGGCGTCCGCGCTGGACCGTCCACCCCATGGCCGTCCTGGTCCGCCGGGCCGCCCCGCTGGGGTCAGCGCTCGTCGTCGTGGCCCTCGGGGCCGGTCTGGTACTCAAGGGGGCGGCATCCGCACTCGGCTGAGCTACGTTTGTGGAGAATGCGCCCGGCTGCGAACGGGGGGTACCCATGTCCGAAGAACCGGGCACTGACCGTGTGATCGCGGGCCGCTACCGGCTCCTGTCCCCGCTCGGCGAGGGGGGTATGGGCACCGTGTGGCGGGCCCGCGACGAGGTGCTGCACCGCGAGGTCGCCGTCAAGGAGGTGCGCGCGCCCGCCGGGCTGGCCTCCGGTGACGTCGAGCGGATGTACGCGCGGCTGGAGCGCGAGGCGTGGGCGGCGGCGCGGGTCGCCAACCGCAACGTCGTCACCGTGTACGACGTGGCGACCGACGGCGGCCGCCCGTGGATCGTCATGGAACTCGTCCGGGGTGTGTCCCTGGCCGATGTCCTGGACGCCGAGGGCCCGTTGAGCCCGCAGCGGGCCGCGTACGTCGGCGCCGAGGTGCTCGCCGCGCTGCGGGCCGCGCACGCCGCCGGGGTGCTGCACCGCGATGTGAAACCCGCCAACGTGCTGCTCTCCAACGACGACCGGGTCGTCCTCACCGACTTCGGCATCGCCACCGTCGAGGGAAGTTCCGCGCTCACGATGACCGGCGAGGTGATCGGTTCACCCGAATTCCTGGCGCCGGAACGGGCGTTGGGGCGCACCCCGGGTTTCGAGTCCGACCTGTGGTCCCTGGGCGTCCTGCTGTACGCGTCCGTGGAGGGCAACTCGCCCTTCCGGCAGAACACTCCGCTCAGCACCCTGCGCGCGATCGTCGACGAGGAGCTGCCCGCCCCGCGCCTGGCCGGTCCGCTGACCCCGGTCATCGTGGGGCTGCTGCGGAAGGACCCGGCGGAACGGCTCCCCGCCGAGCAGGCGGAACGGGACCTGCGGCTGGTCGCCGCCGGAGGCGACCCGCGCGCGGACCCCACCCGGACGGTGCCGTACGGAGCGGGGACCGCCCGCCTCCCCCAGAACGCCTACCGCCCGGACACCCACCCCCAGGGGGGCGGCTACGCGCAGGGGCAGCCGACGGCACCGACGACCGGGTCCGAGCCGCACGGCGGCCGGCGTACGGCCGTCGTGCTGGTCGCCGGGGTGGCCGCGCTCGCGCTGGCCATCGCCGGGCTGACGTACGCGCTGATGAACAGCGGCGGCGGGGACGGGAACCGGGCCGCGCACACCGCCACCAGTAGCAGCAGCGCCGACACGCGTGCGGGGGGCGGCGGTTCGCCGAGTGCGGAGAAGAGCGCCGAGCCGAGTGACAGTGCCTCCCCGAGTGCGAGCGGCAGCGCCTCGGCCTCCGCGTCGGCGCAGTCCGTGCACGCCACCGTGAGCGGCTCCGGTACCGACTACTCGGGTGCCTGTCCGCCGCCGGACGCGCAGGCCCCGGCGTTCACCGCGACGATCACGGTGGGACGGCTGCCTGCCGAGGTCTCCTACCGGTGGGTGACGAAGGACGGCATGCTCTCGGACGCCGGCTGGAAGACGCTCACGTTCCCGTCCGGGGGCGCCAGGTCCCAGCAGGACAAGGTGCGTCTGACGACGTATGCGAGCGGTGGGAAGGTCGAGAGCGAGATCAGTGTGGAGGTGCGCGGTCCGGTGCGGACGACGTCCAACTCGGTCCCGTTCTCGGTGAACTGCGAGGCGGAGACCCCGTCGGACGGGGCCTCCGCCTCGCCTTCGCCGTCGCAGTGAGGGGTCAGGCCACGCTGGTGAAGACGGGCAGATAGCCGCCCGAGTGGCCGGTGGCGGTGGGGTGGTACGACTCGCCGATGTCGAGCAGGTTGAGGCTGTGCAGCCAGGAGCTGCCGGAGCAGAGTTCGTGTCCGGTGAAGCCGGTGCGTACGTCGCCGAAGGTGAATCCGTGGTCGGCGGCGCGCTTGGCGATGGCGCTGTCCAGGTAGTCGGCCGCCCCGTTGATCGCGGAGCGCTTGGCCGCGGAGAGGCCGACGCAGACGGTGCCGAGCTGGTAGAAGCGGGGGTAGCCGAGCACTACCACGTGGGCGGCGGGGGCCTTGGCGCGGATCGCCGAGTAGACGGTGTCGAGGTTGCCGGGCAGCGTCGAGTCGACGTACGCCTTCGCGGTGGCGATGCGGGAGAGACAGGCGCTGTCGGACTGAAGGACACAGGTCGTCATGACGTCGGAGAAGCCGGCGTCGTTGCCGCCGACGGAGACCGAGACGAGGGCGGTGGACGAGGTGAGCGGGGTCAGTTGGCTCGCCAGAACATCACTCGTTCGGGCGCCGGAGCAAGCGGTGAAGTCGAACGTCGAGGGTGAGTGGGCGGCGGCCCACAGGTAGGGGTACGCCTTCGTGCTGCGGTCGCAGGAACCGCTGGAACCGATGTAGCTGCCGGCGCCGACCCCGGAGGAGTAGGAGTCGCCGAGGGCCACATAGCCGCCCGTCGCGGCGAGTTGGGACGCCTGCGCCGCGACCGCCCCGGTGAGGGCGAGCGCGGCGGCCAGGAGGAGCGAGGTCACGAATGCCGTGAATCGGAAACGTCTCATGGAACCTCCCTTAGCAGGATCTCTGCCACAACTGTCGTAGCAACTACGCGCATTGACGGGAAGTGCTCATGCCAAAAGTCGTCCTGGGGAACACATGTTCACGGGTACACCTGAAGCGGTACGACCGCCCTCGCCGTCTTGACGGCTCCCGCCCGGCCGGGCCACATTGAAGTCCGGCATCCGGCGCGTCAGGGGGCAAAGTCGCCCATGCAGACCTCACGAACCACCAGAGCTTCCACGGACGGCGCCGAGCGTGCGCGGTCAGGACCGGGGAGGGACCTGACACCACTGCTCGCGGGCGCGGCAGTCGCCGTGGGAGGGTTCGGTGCGGTGCTCGCGCTCATCGACTCGGGGTCGTTTCTGCGGGGCCCGTTCGCCCTGTTCTTTCTGTTCGCGTCGCCGGCGGCGGCAATCGCCGTGGCACTGCGTGGACTTGATCCCTTCGGCCGCTTTCTCACCTCGGTGGCGGGCGCGGTCGTCGTCGACATGCTGGTGGCCCAGGGAATGCTGGCGGCGCATCGCTGGTCGGTCGAGAGCGGAATCATCGCGGTCGCCGTGATCAGCGTCCTGATTCCGCTGCCGATTCTGGTGCGGCATATGCACCGGCGCACAACGGCTGACAAATTTCCGTAACGGTCAAACCAACAAAAACGTGAGGCCTCGTTCCAGGCCTTGCCATACAGGTTGATTCGTCAATACCGTCGTACATCTCACCCGCACTGGTCCATCATCGAGCGGCTCAAGGGGAGGGCTCAAGGACCGCGATGGCCCGGGGCGGGGCGCGGTTGGGGGGTGCCGTGCTCGGTGGCCGAACTGGTGGCCGGGCCGGGCCGCGCGGTCGGCTTCCGTCTTTTCCGGGGGCCGGTCAGCTTTGCCAGCTCACCATGCGTGCACGGGCATCCCATTCGCCGTGCCGTCCGTGAGAACCCCCCTTTCGAACCGGAGCACAAAGCCGGGCCGCCCAGGGGCGGGCGGCCCACCGGACGAGAGGGATCAGACTCGTGAGTTCCGTCATGCGCCCAGCCACATCGGGCCAAGATCCGTTGATGTCGACCGCATTCCGACCCATCTCCTCTCACCTGGCGATCACGCCACCGGTGAGCGTGGTCATTCCCGCCATGAACGAGGCGGAGAATCTTCCCTACGTCTTCAAGACACTTCCCGACTGGATACACGAAGTGGTTCTTGTGGACGGCAATTCCAGTGACGACACCGTCGAAGTGGCGCGCGGGCTCTGGCCCGGCGTGAAGGTCGTCGGACAGCGGGGCAAAGGCAAGGGGGATGCCCTGATCACCGGCTTCGAGGCGTGCAGCGGCGACATCATCGTGATGGTCGACGCGGACGGCTCGGCCGACGGCCACGAGATCGTCAGCTACGTCTCCGCCCTCGTTTCGGGCGCGGACTTCGCCAAAGGCTCCCGCTTCGCCAACGGCGGCGGCACCGACGACATGACCTTCATCCGCAAGCTCGGCAACTGGGCGCTCTGCACGGTCGTCAACCGCAAGTTCGGCGCCCGCTACACCGACCTCTGCTACGGGTACAACGCGTTCTGGCGGCACTGCCTCGACAAGATCGAACTCGACTGCACCGGCTTCGAGATCGAGACCCTGATCAACATCCGGGTGGTCAAGGCCGGCCTCAGAGTCCAGGAGATCCCCAGCCACGAGTACCTCCGCATCCACGGCACCAGCAATCTGCGCGCCGTGCGGGACGGGCTCCGGGTGCTCCGGGTCATCCTCAAGGAGCGCTCCAACCGGCGTGAGCTGCGCCGCCGTTCGCACTCCCCGATGCTCGACTCGGTGCGGGGAGAGGTGTCTTGAGCGGTCCCGACATCTCCGTCGTGATCTGCGTCTACACCGAGGACCGCTGGGAGGACATCCTCGCGGCGGTCTCCTCGGTGCGGGGCCAGTCCCGGCCCGCCCTGGAGACGCTCCTCGTCGTCGACCACAACCCCGCGCTGCTCGCCCGGCTCTCCGGGGAGTTCGAGGAGACCGGCGGGGTGCGGGTGCTCGCCAACGCGGGTCCCCGCGGCCTCTCCGCGGGCCGCAACACCGGCATCGCCGCCTCGCACGGCGCGGTCGTCGCCTTCCTCGACGACGACGCGGTCGCCGAGCGCGACTGGCTGCGCCGCTTCGCCGAGGCGTACACGGACCCCCGGGTGATGGCCGTCGGCGGCCGTACGGAGCCGATCTGGGCGTCGGGCCGGCGCCCCGCCTGGTTCCCCGAGGAGTTCGACTGGGTGGTGGGCTGCACCTACCGGGGCCTGCCCCCGGGCCGGGTCCGGGTCCGCAACGTCCTGGGCGGCAACGCCTCGTTCCGTCGTACGGCGTTCGAGGCGGCGGGCGGTTTCGCCACCGGGATCGGACGCGACGGCGACCGGCGCCCGCTGGGCTGCGAGGAGACGGAACTCTGCATCCGTCTCAGCCGCGCCAGACCGGAGGCGATCCTGCTCATCGACGACCGGGCGGTGATCCACCACCGGGTGCCGCGGGCCCGCGAGCACTTCCGGTACTTCCGCGCCCGTACCTACGCCGAGGGTCTGTCGAAGGCGCTGGTGGCACGAAGTGTCGGCGCGGGCAAGGGACTTGAGTCCGAACGCCGGTACACGGCCCGGGTGCTGCCCGCCGGGGTGGCGCGCGGGGTGCGGGACGCCGTGCTCGCCCGGCCGGGCGGTGCGGGGCGGGCCGGCGCGATCGTCGCCGGGGTGCTCACGGCGGCCGGCGGCTATGTGGTGGGCAGCGTCAACGCCCGCCGGGGTGGCGCCGCCTTCGCGGTGGCGCGGATCGAGGGAGGCGGCCGTGCCCGATGACGGACCCGTGCCGATCCTCATGTACCACTCGGTCGCCACGTCGCCGAACGACGCCACCCGCGCCCTGTCCGTCACACCGGAGGCGTTCGCGGAACAGATGGCGCTCCTCGCCGGTCTCGGCCGCACACCCGTCGACACGGCGGCGCTGGCGGCCCGTTGGCGGACCGGGAAGCCGCTGCCCGAGCGCCCGGTCCTGATCACCTTCGACGACGGCTACGAGGGTGTGCACCGGCACGCCCTGCCCGTGCTCGCCCAACACGGCTTCGCGGCCACGCTGTTCGTGTCGACGGGCTGGCTCCGGGGCGAACACGACACCGGGGGCGGCCTGGACACCATGCTCGACTGGGACCAGGTGCGCGAACTCGCGGGCGCGGGCGTCGAGATCGGCGGACACAGCCACACCCATCCGCAGCTCGACCAGCTCGACGACGACACCCTGCGGGCCGAGCTGGTCCGCTGCAAGGAGATCGTCACCGGTCAACTCGGCGCCGTACCCGCCTCGTTCGCGTACCCGTACGGCTACTCCAGCCGCCGGGTGCGCCGGGCGGTGCGGGAGGCCGGGTTCGCCCAGGCGCTCGCCGTCGGCAACGCACTCGCGCGCCGCCGGCAGGGACCGTACGCGCTGCGGCGGGTGACGGTGCGGTGCGGCACGGGGACCGAGGAGTTCGAGCGGCTCGTGGCGGGCCGCGCGATCGGCCGCGCCTTCGCCGGGGACCGCCTCCTCACCCAGGGGTACGCCGTGGTCCGCAGAGCCCGACAGGTCTGCCGGAAGGCGATCCGTTCCCGTGGCTGACACGACGACCACCACCCAGGCCGCACCACCCGCGACGGAGGCGTCCCGGCCGGCCGGGCGCCGGCTGCGCCTGCCCGGCCGTCGCAGACCGGCCCCCGGCGGCAGTCCGCTCTTCCGCAACGCCTACGCCCTGATGCTCAACACCGGTATCTCCGCGGTGCTCGGGCTCGGCTACTGGCTGATCGCCGCCCACTACTACTCCGCCTCCGCGGTCGGCCAGGGTTCGGCCGCGATCGCCGCGATGAAGTTCCTCGCCGGGCTCACCGCGGTCACCCTGACCGGTGCGCTGGCCCGCTTCATCCCCGTCGCCGGACGGGCCACCGGACGGCTCATCTTCCGTACCTACGCGGGCAGTTCGGTGCTCGTCGCGGTCGGGGCCGGGGTCTTCCTGCTGACGCTGGACGCGTGGGGACCGTCGTACCGCTTCCTGCACGGGCCGCTGCCCGCGGCCGGCTTCGTCGTCGCCGTCGTCGCCTGGAACCTGCTCACCCTCCAGGACGGGGTGCTGACCGGACTGCGCAGCGCGCCCTGGGTGCCGGTCGGCAACACCGTGTTCTCCGCGGTGAAGCTCGCCCTTCTCGTCGCGCTCGCCACGACGCTCGCCACGAGCGGTGTCTTCGCCGCCTGGGTCGCCGCGATCGCCACCTCCGTGGTGCCGCTGGGCTGGCTGGTCTTCCGGCGGCTGGTGCCCCGGCATGTGCGGGCGACCGAGGACCGGACCAGCCCGCCGACGCTGAAGGAGATCGGACGGTTCCTGGCCGGCGACTACACCGGCTCGCTCTTCTCGCTCGCCGTGGTCTACCTGGTCCCCGTGATCGTGGCCTCGCAGATCAGCTCCGTCGACAACGCGTACTTCTACATCGCCTCCACGACAGGCGGCACCGTCAACCTGCTCGCCATCAACATGGGCGCCTCCCTGACCGTCGAGGGCTCGCACGACCCGGCGCGGCTGGCCGCCAACACGCGGGCCGCGCTCCGGCGGATGGCACGGATCATGCTCCCGGTCTGCGGAGCGCTGTTCCTGGGGGCGCCGTTCATCCTGCGCGTCTTCGGCGCGGGCTACGCGCACGCCGCCACCCCGCTGCTGCGCTGCTACGCCGTCGGCGCGCTGCTGCGGGTCGTCACGGAGACGTACTTCGCGGTGCTGCGCGCCCAGAGCCGGACGGCCGGACTCGCCTGGATGCAGGGGCTGTTGTGCCTGCTCGTGCTCGGTCTGACGTTGCTGCTGCTGCCCCGCACGGGACTGACCGGCGCGGGCGTCGCGGAGATCTCCAGCCTCGCGGTGCTCGTGGCCATCGCCGCGCCCAGGCTGTACCGGACGCTCAGAACCGGACCGCCCGCCGAACTCCCGGCGGAGACGGCACCCGACGGGGACCTCGCCGACCTGGGGACGCGCGAGGTCCCCGTCGCGGCCCGCCGCCGCGGCCCCGCCTGGGCGCTCGACACCGACACGGTCGCCCTCGGTGTCCACCTCGACTTCGACCATGTGGAGCGCCGGCCCGACGTACGTCCGGGCCCCGGCACCCCGCCCGCCGGCATCCCCGTGGTGGCCGCCGGAACGGCCGCCGAAAACGAGCGGACCCGGGCGCTCGGAGTGCGACGGCCGGAGACCGTGCCGGATCAGGAACCGGAGGAGGCACCGGCACAGCCGCGGGAGAAGGAGGTGCCGGAGGCCGAAGTGCCGCCGCCCGGACGCCCGTTGCCGCTGTGTGAGCGGCTGAAGCCGACCCGGCCCGGAGTGGCGCTGGGCTGCCTGCTCGCCGCCGCGCTGCTGCTGTACTGGGTACCGGCGCTACGGCTCGGCGAGTCCGGCCTGGACCGGATGGGCGGGCTCGGGCTGGTCTCGGTCCTGCCGCCGGCGACGCTCGCCGGGGCGGCGCTGCTGATCGTGGTGTTCGCCGCGCTGCTCCGGCCGGCCCGCGAGCACCGGGCGCTGCTGCTGGTCACGCTGGTCGCGACGGTGGTGTCCCTGCACGCGCTGCCCGCGGTGATCGAACCCGAGCCGCGCTTCCCGACGGCCTGGCAGCATCTCGGGTTCATCGACTACATCGACCGCACCGGTTCGGCCGTACCCGACCTGGACGCGCGCTGGAGCTGGCCCGGCTTCTTCGCGGTGGCCGCGTTCGCCGGCCGGGCGTGCGGGGTCACCGACTGGACCGAGGTGATCCGCTGGTGGCCCACCGCCATCCAACTCGCTTACCTGGCCCCGATGTTCCTGCTCGTCCGGTCGCTGCGGGCGAGCTGGCGCGCCAAGTGGGCGGGGATCTGGGTCTTCGTGCTCAGCGGCTGGGTGGGCCAGGACTACTTCTCGCCGCAGGGCTTCACCTACCTCCTCTATCTGGTGTTCGTGGCGGTGCTGCTGGTCTGGTTCCGGGCGCCCCGGATGCTCTGGGCGAG
This sequence comes from Streptomyces sp. NPDC005423, assembly GCF_040606415.1. Taxonomy (NCBI): domain Bacteria; kingdom Bacillati; phylum Actinomycetota; class Actinomycetes; order Kitasatosporales; family Streptomycetaceae; genus Streptomyces; species Streptomyces sp. NPDC005423. Next base: position 170,149 of record NZ_JBEXET010000011.1, read on the forward strand.
GACCCGGCCCGGCGAGGCGGAGGCCGAACCGCTCGACCGGCGGCAACGGACCGTGCTGCTCATGGTCGTGGCCGGGCTGTTCACGGCGACCGTACCGGCCCATCAGCTCACGCCGTTCGTGATGCTCGGCGTGGTGACGGCGCTGGTCCTGCTCGGCCGCTGTGAACTGCGCGGTCTGCCCGTCCTGTTCGGCGTGCTGGTCGTGGTCTGGCTCGGCTGGCCGGCGGAGCCGTACTGGTCCGGGCACTTCAACGACCTCTTCGGCGGGGTCGGGGGCGTCGGCAGCAATGTCTCCACCTCCGTCTCCGGCCGTATCCAGGGCGGCAGTCCGGCGCACAAGCTGGTCCTCTACACCCGTGTCCTGCTGGCCGCCGGCATCATGGCCGCCGCCTGCTGGGGCTGGTGGCGCCGACGCGTCCACCGCTACCGCGAGCGCTCCCTGCCGGTCCTCACCTTCGTCCCGTTCCTGGGCTTCGGCATGCAGTCGTACGGCGGCGAAATGGCCCTGCGGGTCTTCATGTTCGCCGTTCCGGGCGCTGCCCTGCTCGCCGGTCTCGCCCTCTTCCCGCGCACCGGCACCACCGCCGCGGAGCGCGACACGGGCCGGCGGAACCTCGCCGCCCCGGCCGCGCTGCTCGCCGGGCTGCTGCTCATGGGCGGCTTCCTGGTGGCCCGTTGGGGCAACGAGCCGTTCGAGCGGGTCCGACCGGGCGAGGTCACGGCCATGGACTACGTGTACGCCCACGACAGACCGACCGTGCGGCTGCTCTGGCTGAGCGACGACACGGTCAACGACGTGACGCCCGCGCTGCCGTGGGGTGCGAAGGACATGGAGCGGGTCGACTACGTGCCGACCCTGGCACCGGTGGACCCGGTGCTGATGTCCGGTCTGCTCAGGGCGCTCGGGGACGCGGGCCCGAACTCGTATCTGATGCTCGACCGGAGTCAGGCCGTCGCGCTCCGGTCGGACGCGGGCTACCCGGCGGGCTGGGAGTCCCGGCTGATCCGGAGCCTCGACGGGCGGCGGGAGTTGAGGAAGGTCCTCGTCAACGACGACGTGACGATGTACGCGCTGCGGACCCCGCCGGCCGGCCCGGTGCCCGGGCCGGAGCCGGGGCCCGTCGGACCGCGGATCACCTGGACGCCGTGGTCGGTGGTCGGCGCGCTGGCCGCCCTCGCGCTGGTCCTGGTGCTGACGGCCCGCGAGGTGGTCCGGGTGGCGGTGCGGCCCGGTGTGCGACAACTGCGGTGGATGCAGGGCAGCTTCTGGTTCTCGCTGCCGCTGCTGGCGGTGGTGCTGGCCGCGCTGGCGCAACGGTTCCTGACGCTGAAGTAGCGGCTCCGCCACCCCCGGCCGTCAACCGGACGGCCGGGTGAGCCACTTGACGCCGTAGGCGGGCATGCCGAACCGTCTGCCGTCGATCCGCGCGGTGATCGGCCGGTCCAGGGTGTTGACCACGAGGACCGTCCTGGCGGTGGCGAGGACCCGGACGCCGGGCACGTCGTCCGCCGCGACCGGCACGTGCACGAAGGCGCTGCCCGACCCGAACGCGGCGTCGAACCGGGAGATCAGCCCGTACAGGGGCAGTTGACGTCCGCCGTCCGGTCCGTCGGTCGGGGTCCACAGACAGCCGGGGCAGGTTGTGCCCTTCGCGGGCTCCGGGTTCCAGTAGAAGGCGGAGCCGGTGCCCCCGTCGGCCAGGGCGATCAGACCGGCGGCCTGGACGGCGACGCGGTGGGCCTCGGTCCAGCCCGTGCGGTGGCCGCCGGCGCCGGCGGGTTCGACGTAGTACTCGGCCCACCAGAGCGGGAGGTCGCGGGTCCGCCGTCGCACCCACTCGCTCACGGCGGTGAGTTTGGCGGTGGCGCCGAACTCGTCGGGCAGCAGCTCGTCGTCGTTGGTGTAGCTGGAGCCGTCGACGACCACGAAGTCGGCGCCCGCCTTGTGGGTGTTCCAGTAGTCGAAGGCGTCGACGACCCGCTGGTCCATCGCGCCCCAGGGCCCCTTGAAGGTGGCGGAGGCGTTCGGGTCGCGCGGGTCGAGGCTGTCCATGACGAGATACGGGCCGCCCACCATGATCTTCGGGTTGACCTTCTTCAGCGCCTGGTGGACCAGGTTGTAGAGCCGGGTGTAGCCCTCGTAGTCCCAGCGCTGTTCCACCTCGTTCCAGAAGCCCTTGAACTCGTTCCAGACCATGAAGTGGGTGACGTCCGGGTAGCGTTCGGCGACGGTCGCGGCGAGCGCGGCGAAGTCCGCGTAGTGGTCGGGGCGGGGGGCCGTCTCCAGCGCCTGCCGGCTCCAGTCGGTGTTGCCCGCGCCGGACCTGCCGCCCTTCATCCAGTCCGGCGAACAGCACAGCGTGATGACGGGGGTGGCGCCCGACCGGCGCACGAGGTCGATCCGGCGGTCCAGGGCGCCGAAGTCGTAACGGCCCCTCACCGGCTCGGGGTTGTCGGCGCCCCACCCCATGATCGCCTGGTTCTGCGGCAGCGGTCGCGCGGCGAGCAGCTTTCCGACCCGCTCGGTGGCGGCGTCGCTGCCCTCGTCGGCGCTGTACTGGGTGTGGGTGAAACCCCAGCCCACCTCCGGCCGGTCCGCGTCGCGCGGGGCCGCCGGTGTGCCGTGCGCCTTGCCGCCGTCGCGCGAGGTGCCCTCGGTGCCCGGGCTTCTCCCCGGCGGGGAGTTGAGCAGGGTGACCACCAGGGCGAGGGTCACCGCGGCCACCCCGAGCAGCGCGGTGAGCCGCCACCGCGGTGCCCCCGATCTCCACCCCTGACGTCCCATCAGGGGCAACCCTAACGTCGGGGCGGGGCGGCGGGGCAGGTCCGCGCACGCACGGGCCTGTAACGGGGCAGCCCTGGGGAGTCGGGGACCCGGAGGGGGACGTAGAAGGGACGTAGAGGGCGCCTAGAGCGGACGCGGAGGGCACGTAGAGCGGACGTGGCGGGGACCTGGCGCGGGTACAACGGGTGGACGGGACCGAGCGGACGCCCGAGGGACGCGGTGTGGAAAGCGGGTGCACGGGGCGCCCGGGTGGCGGATCATGGGCGCATGTCTGCGAACCCACACGACGCTCTGCCGATCCGGCTCAACGTCGACGACTCCGACTCCCCGTCCGATGTCGTCGACGCGCTGTTCCTCGGCCGCTTCGCGACGGGCGAGCAACCGTACTCGCACGCGGCGAACATCGACCGGGTCCGGTCCGGGGTGACGCTGCTGCCGTCGGACGCCCGGGTGCTGCGGGTCGCCCGCGACGACGACCGCAGCGCGACCCTCGCCGAGGGCGACGGCTGGACCCTGCTGGTCTCCCGCTGGAACCGGGGCGCCGACGTCACCGTGACGGCGACCAGCGCCGAGCTCGCCTCGAAGGTCCTCGACCAGGCGACCGACGGCGCGGCCGACGAACCCGAACCCCAGCCGGAGAACGTGACGATGGGGTTCTGGTACGTCTCACCGCGACGCGGTCCGCACCGCACCACCCGGCAGATCTCCGCGGGCACGTGGGAGGACGTGCGCCCCAACTACACGGCGCCGGTGGCGGAGGCGATGGACCGCCTGATGAAGACGGGGCCGGAGGACATCGCGGGCCGGCTGCTGCTGCTGCACGGGCCGCCCGGCACCGGCAAGACCTCGGCGCTGCGCACGCTGGCGCGGTCCTGGCGGGACTGGTGCCAGGTGGACTGCGTCCTGGACCCGGAGCGGCTCTTCAACGACGTCGGCTATCTGATGGACATCGCGATCGGCGAGGACGACTCGACGGGCAAGGGGCGCTGGCGGCTGCTGCTGCTGGAGGACTGCGACGAACTGATCCGGGGCGAGGCGAAGCACACCGCGGGGCAGGCCCTGTCCCGGCTGCTCAACCTGACCGACGGTCTGCTCGGCCAGGGGCGCAACGTGCTCGTCGGCGTCACCACCAACGAGGACCTGGAGCGGCTGCACCCGGCCGTCGTCCGCCCCGGCCGCTGTCTGGCCCGTATCGAGGTCGGCCCGCTCACCCACACCGAGGCCGTCGGCTGGCTCGGCACGGAGGAGGGCGTGGGCCGCGAGGGCGCGACCCTGGCGGAGCTGTACGCCCTGCGCCGGGGGACGTCACCGACCTCGGTGCCGGGAGCGCGGGAAGACGCCGACGCGGGGCTCTATCTGTAGGTCCGCGGAGCTGTTGACGGACTGCCGCCCGGTCCGGACGGACAGGCCTCAGCCCGCGTAGGCCGCCCGCAGGGCGTCGCGTACGGCGGCCGTCGCGTCGGCCTCCGTGAGGCCGAGCCGGCGGGCCCGGTCGGCGTAGGCGCGGGCGGCCGTCGCGGCCTCCCGCTCGGCGGCCGATCCCGCCGCCGCCACGAACGTCCCGTTGCGGCCCCGTGTCTCGATCACGCCGTCCGTCTCCAGGGCCCGGTACGCCTTGGCGACGGTGTTGGCGGCGAGCCCGAGCGACTCGGCCAGCCCTCGTACGGTGGGCAGCTTGTAGCCGACCGGCAGCGCTCCCGACCGGGCCTGTTCCGAGATCCGGGCCCGGATCTGCTCGTAGGGCGCGGCGCTGTCGTCGATGCGGATCTTCAGGGTCACGGGCCGATTCTCCCGCACCCGCCGTGCGGCGCGGGGAGCCACCCCCGCCGAAAATGAGAGGCACGGCGCCCGGCACCGCCGTAGCGTGCCCGTCCATGACGGTGATCGTCCGTGACCTGCGACCCGATGTCCCGGCGGACCTGGACGGCTTCGTCCGGGTCCGCCGACACGCCCTCCCCTACGTCCTGTTCACCCCCGAGTCGATCGCCCACGAGCTCTCCCACGCGCACCCGGAGGCGGCCCTGCGCAGGCTCGTCGCGGAGGAGGACGGCGAGATCATCGGGACCGCGCAGGTGAGCATCGCCCATGACGGCGCGGAGCCCGGGCAGGGCGTCCTCAACGTGTACGTGCGTCCGGGACGGACCCGCCGGGGCGCCGGGGGCGCGCTGGTCCGGGTCGCGGAGGAGCACCTGGCCCTCCGCGGGGCGAGCAGGCTCTACTCCTGGGTCCTGGACGAGCCGGGCAACCGCGCCTTCGCCGAACGGTTCGGCTACCGGGCCGCCCGCTCCGCCCACTTCCTCCGGCTGGACCTGGCGCACGCCGTCCTGCCCCCGCTCCAGGCCCCGCCGCCGGGTGTCGAGGTACGCCCCGGCTCGGACTTCTCCGCCGACCCGCGCCCCCTGTTCGAGCTGGACGCCGAGGTGACCCTGGACGAACCCGGCGACCTGGACACGGAGTTCACGGAGTACGAGGCCTGGCTCGACGACACCTGGCACCACCCCCTGTTCAGTCCCGGGCTGACCTCGGTCGTCCTGGTCGACGGGCGCCCCGCCGCGTTCAGCGCCGCCCGCACGGACCACGGCACCTCCTACGGCACGGTCATGACGGGCACCGCCCGCGCGTACCGCGGCCGGGGTCTCGCCAAGCTCGCCAAGAACGACTCCCTGCACCGCGCCCGCGCCGCCGGACACACCGAGGCGTTGACGGGCAACGACACCGGCAACGGGCCGATGCTCGCGATCAACAAGTGGTTCGGCTACGAGATCTGCGCCACGGAGGTACGTCATGTCCGCGAACTCGGTTGATCCCGCACGGTACTTGGACGTCGTCCTCGTCAAGGCGGGCCGTACGAAGATCCGTTACGCGGCGGAGCTGCTCGCCGACGACGGCACCCGGCTCACCGTCCGCGCCCCCTGGGCCGGTGCGGGGGTGCGCGACTTCGGCTTCGTGCGCTTCGTCGCCGGTGACGTCTTCACCGAGTACTACTGGCGGGACCGCTGGTACTCGGTGAAGGAGGTCCGGGACGCCACCGGCGCCCTGAAGGGCTGGTACTGCGACATCACCCGCCCCGCCACGCTGTCCGGTGCCGAACTCGTCGTCGAGGACCTGGATCTGGACCTCTGGCGGTCCGCCGACGGCAGGGACGTACGGCGGCTAGACGAGGACGAGTTCGCGGAGAGCGGGCTGGCCACGGCGGACCCCGGCGCGGCGGCGGCCGCCGTGGCCGCGCTCGACACCCTGGAGGGGCTGGCGCGGGAGGGCGGCTTCGACGCGCTGCTGGAGTGACGGCGGCCGGACGCGGTCAGAGGACGGTGGCCACCACCGCGTAGCGCTCGTCGTCGACCTGCTTGCCCCACAGCAGGGCCTGGTCCGACAGCGGCTCCACCCGCACCCGCTCGGCGAGGGGGGCCAGCAGATCGGTGAGCCGGCCGGCCGGGATGCCGACCGGATCGACCGTGCCCCAGACCCCTTCGACCAGCACGAGCCGGCCGCCCGGGCGCAGCAGGCCCCGCCAGTCGCGCAGCGCGCGGGCGGGGTCGGGGAGCGTCCACAGCAGATGCCGTACGAGCACGGTGTCGAAGCGCTGTTCGCCCACCGGCGGTGTGGTCGCGTCGCCGACGAGGAAGACCGCGTCCCGGCCGGCCGACTTCGCCCGGGCGCGGTCCACCATCGCCGGGGACAGGTCGACTCCGGTCACCCGGTGCCCCTGCTCGGAGGCGAGGAGCGCCAGGCTGCCGGTGCCGCAGCCGAGGTCCAGGAGGTCGCAGGGCGCGCCGGGCAGCCAGGAGCGCAGCCGGTCCGCCCAGGCCCGGCGCACCTCCGGGTCGCGCAGACCGTGGTCCGGCTCCTCGTCGAAGGCGACGGCCTCGACGTCCCAGTCGACCCCGGACGGGCGTCCCTCAGCACTGTCGTTCGTCATGGGCACCAGGGTGGCACCCGCCGGGGCGGCCCGGCGTCCGGGCCGCCCCGGAGTCGCTACCTGATCCCCGTCTGAGGACTCCCTTAACGCGGCCATAAGGATCTCCCCATCCCGTCTCCCGCAGGAGATTTCGCGGTTCTCCGGGGCTAGCTTCTGAGCATCCCCCACGGGATTCACCCCCTGTGCCGAGAACCGTTCGAGGAGTTGGAGTTCCCCCATGCCCGCACGCCGCAAGGCCGCCGCCGTCGTCGTCCTCGGTATGACCCCGTTCGCGATGACCGTGCTCGGTGCCGGGCCCGCGTCGGCGCACGGTTCGATGAGCAGCCCCGTCAGCCGGGTCTCGCAGTGCTACGCGGAGGGCCCCGAGAGTCCCGACTCGGCCGCGTGCCGGGCGGCGGTCGCGATCGGCGGCACCCAGGCGCTCTACGACTGGAACGGCATCCGGATCGGTGACGCGAACGGACAGCACCAGACGCTGATCCCGGACGGCAAGCTGTGCAGCGCGAACAACGAGGAGTTCAAGGGCCTCGACCTGGCCCGCGCCGACTGGCCGGCGACCGGCGTGAGCAGCGGCTCGTACACCTTCAGGTACCGGGTGACGGCCCCGCACAAGGGCACCTTCAAGGTGTACATCACCAAGTCCGGCTACGACCCGTCGCAGCCGCTCGCCTGGGCCGATCTGGATCTGGAGCACCCGGTCGCGACCGCCACCGACCCGGTCGCCTCGGGCGGCTTCTACACCTTCTCCGGCACCCTGCCGCAGCGCTCCGGCAAGCAACTCCTCTACGCGGTCTGGCAGCGGTCGGACAGCCCGGAGGCGTTCTACTCCTGCTCGGACGTCAGCTTCGGCCGCACCAGCGGCGGCAACGGGGGCGGGGGTGCTGCCGCGACGGGCGGCACGCGGCCGACTGCCGTCAACTCCGCTTCCGCTGCGCCGACTTCGGCGCCCGTCAGCACTCCCGCGCCGTCCGCTTCGGCCCCCTCGGACGAGCAGATCGCGGCCGGTGCCGACAAGTCGACGGTCGAGCACCACGGTCACGGTGACGACGACGCGAGCACCTCCGCGCAGCCGGTCGCCGCGACGGCGGTCGACCAGCCGCAGACGGCGGGGAGTTCGCAGGTCCTCGCCGACACCGGCGGCGACGGCAGGACGCCGTACTACGCCGTGGGCGGTGCGGCGGCGCTGGCCCTCGGCGCGGCGGCACTGTTCGCCTCGGTCCGCCGCCGCGCGACCACCGGCGGCGGGCGCCACGGCCGCTAGGAGGTACGGGGGGGCCTGTCCGGCGGCTCAGGTCGGACAGGTCCCCCGGGCGTCAGCTCAGCGCGGACGCGCAGGTGGTGGCGGTGGCGTGGGCGGGGTCGAGGGCGTTGGCCACCTCGTGGAAGACGATCCGGTCGGTCAGCCCGATCAGGACGTGCTCGGACAGGTCGAGCGGGCACAGGTTCTGCAACAGCACGTTGTGCACGTCGGATCCGCTCAGGAACTGGCTGCTGTACGGCGTGACCACCTCGTCGTACTTGGTGGCGATGACGGTGTAGTGGACGCCGGGGACGGTGTCGCCGCCGGCGTTCAGTTTGGTGAGGAAGGCCGAGCCGCTGATCTGGTCGGCGAGTCCGGGGGTGGCGGCGGAGATCAGGTCCTCGGCGCCCGGGAAGTACGGCAGCAGCTGGGTGAGGCCGTCCAGGGTGGTGCCGTGGTTGTCGGGGGCGATGCCGACGAAGGTGTTCACCTCGGCGGCTCCGCCGAGGAACTTGAGGTAGTAGCGGGGCATCATGCCGCCCTGCGAGTGGCCGACGAGGTCCGCCTTGGCCGCGCCGGTCGCGGCGAGCACCTTGGCGACGAAGGTCTGCAGTTGCGCGGCCGACCGGTCGATGGGGCCGAGTCCGTGGAAGGCGGGGACGCCGGGCAGTTGGCCGTAGTCGAGGGAGAAGACGCAGTAGCCGCGGTTCTCCAGGTAGGGCGCGAGGGCCAGCCAGTTGTCGGTCGCGTTGGCGAAGGTGCCGTGGACGAGGACGACGGGGTGGGGGTGGGCGGCGGACGGCTTGCAGGTGTAGTCGTTCCAGCCTGTGCTGGTGGTGCTCGACGCGTGGGCGGCGGTGGCGGGGACGGCGGCGACCGCGGCGGTCAGGAGCAGGGCGGTCAGGGGTCTGACCAGTCGTTTCCAGGACAGCACCGAGTGATCTCCTTGCGGCTCAAGGGAGTTGCGATGGCCTTACGCCCTGTGATCCGGATCACAAGAATGCTGTTCACTCGTCAAGTTACGGGCCAGTAGTTCTGCTGTGAAGTTACGCGTCGGTAAAAACTTGCAGTGGTAACCGGTCACCGGGCCGGCCGGAGCGGGCAGCGGGCGCGGTCCGCTCCGACCGGGCGCCCCCGCACACCGGCGGTCACGCCGCCAGCGACCCCGGCATCACCGCACGCGGCCCGAACTTCGCGCGGGCCCGGTCCGCGACCTGCTCGATGCGGCGGACCTTCTCGTCGACCGGGTCGAAGGTGAGCTGGTGGGAGGAGTCCTCGACGGGGCCGAGGCCCTCCGCGCGGACCGTGAGCGAGCGCACCCGGGCGCGCTGGAGGCCGAGCGCCTCGTACATGCCGTACACCGCGCGGGTCAGTGCGACGGAGTGCGCGGTCGGTTCTCCCAGGGTGCGGCTGCGGGTGGTCGCGGAGCGGTCGGCGTAGCGGACGGTGAGGGTCAGGGTGCGGCAGACCTTGTCGAGGGCGCGCAGCCGGGTGCCCAGTTCCTCGGTGGCCGAGAGGAGCGCGCGGCGGTGCCGTCCGGGGTCCAACTCGTCCCGTTCGAAGGGACGTTCGGCGGCGAGGGAGCGGGAGGTGGCGTTCGGGACGACCCGGCCGCGGTCGACGCCGTTCGCCTTCTCGTGGAGTTCGCGGCCGGCCCTGGCGCCGATCAGGCGCTGGAGGGTGGAGAGGGGCGCCGCGGCGACCCGGCCCAGGGTGTCGAGGCCGTAATCGCACAGGGTGCGGGCGGTCGCGGTGCCGACGCCGGGCAGTATGCCGACCGGCCGCCCGGCGAGGAACTCCGCGATGCGGTCCGGCTCTTCGGGGACCGAGCAGGTCACCCCGGGCCGGGCGGCACGCAGCGCCACCCTGGCCAGCATCGGGCCGGGACCGGCGCCGGTCACGCAGTCGATCCCGTACCGGGCGAGGGCCCGTACCCGGATCACCGCCGCCAGTTCGACCGCGCCGCGCCCGAAGTACCGCTCCGCGCCGCGCAGATCGGCCAGCGCCCCGTCCGGCGGCAGCGCCTCCACGACGGGCGTGAACTCCTCCAGCAGGCCGAGCAGTTCGGGCAGGGCCGCCTCGGCGGTCGCCGGCGGCTGGAAACGTACACAGAGGATGGTCATCCCGCACTCCCCGGGCTCTGGTGCCACAACTTCCTTGTTCTGGTGGGCTCTTCGCCCGCCGGACGCAGATCGGCCCAGGGATGCATCCGGTATCCGGTGGGCAGCTCGATCCGGCGTCCCGCCGTCGGGTCCTCGGCCGCCCGCTCCATGGGTTCCGCGAGCCAGGCGGCGACCAGGTCGAGGCCGCCCTCGGCGCGCAGTTCGGCCAGTTCGGCGAGGTTCCAGGCGGCGGCGCCCACCACGCTGAAGCTGCGCGGGCCGCGCCGCTGCACCACTCCGCGCACCAGCAGCAGCCAGGAGTGGAAGACGGTGTGCGCGCAGGCGTCGTGGGAGTCCTCGAAGAAGGCGAGGTCGACCAGGCCCGTACCGTCGTCGAGGGTGCTGAAGACGACCCGCTTGCCGGACCGGATCGGCGGTGTCTGGGTGGCCGCCTTGGCACCGGCCACCAGGACCGTCTCTCCGTGCCGCAGCTCGCGCAGCCGGCGCGCGGACACCACGCCCAGCTCGGTGAGGAAGGCCCGGTGGTCGTCCATCAGATTGCGCGAGGTGTCCATCGCCAGCACCCCCAGTTCGGCGCTGAGCCGTTCCTCCGAGCTGAGGTCGGGCAGCCCGGCCGGGGCGGTCTTCCGCCCGCCGGAGAGCGGGAGTTGGCCGCCGCCCGCGCCCCGGGTGCCTCGCTGCAGTTCGGTCAAGTGCAGTTGCAGGTCACGGCGGTTGGCGCCGAACGCGTCCAACGCGCCTACCTGTGCGAGCCGTTGAGCCAGTGGACGGCTCGGCCGGGCCCGCTCCCAGAAGTCGAGCAGCGAGGCGTACGGCTGTCCGTCCGCGATCCGCGTCGCCTCGGCCTCGCTGATGCCGTGCACGTCGCAGAGGGCGAGCCGTAGCCCCCACACCTTCGGCGAATCAGACACCAGTTCGATACGGTGGGCGACCGCCGACCGGTTCACGTCCAACGGCAGGATCGGCACCCCGCGCCGCCGCGCGTCCGCCAGCAGCAGCCGCTTCGGATACATGCCGGGGTCGTGGGTGAGCAGCCCCGCGTAGAAGGCCGCCGGGTGGTGCGCCTTCAGCCACGCCGACTGGTAGGTCGGCACCGCGAAGGCGACCGCGTGCGCCTTGCAGAAGCCGTAGGACCCGAAGGCCTCGACGATCTCCCAGGTCCGTCGGATCGTCTCCGCGTCGTATCCCTTCGCCGCCGCGTGCTGCGCGAACCAGAACCGGATCCGCCCCTGCGACTCCGGGTCGGAGAGCCCGCGCCGCACCCGGTCCGCCTCGTCACGGCCGCAGCCGGTCATGATGGCGACGATGTCGATGATCTGCTCGTGGAAGACCACGACTCCGTAGGTGCTCCGCAGCGGCTCCGCCAGATCCGGGTGGGGAAAGCGGACCGGCGCCCGTCCGTGCCGCGCCTCGATGAACGGCCGCACCATGTCGGCGGCGACCGGGCCGGGCCGGAAGAGCGAGATGTCGACGACCAGGTCGTGGAAGCTGTCCGGCTGAAGCCGCCCCACCAGGTCCCGCTGGCCCGGCGACTCGATCTGGAAGCAGCCCAACGTCTCGGTGGAGCGGATGAGTTGATATGTCGCCGGGTCGCCCGGCGCCACCGCGTCCAGGTCGAGCCGCTCCCCCGTCGCCCGCTCCACCTCGGCGGTCGCGTGCGCCATCGCCGAGTGCATCCGCACCCCCAGGACGTCGAGCTTGAGCAGCCCGAGGTCCTCGACGTCCTCCTTGTCGAACTGCGCCATGGGCAGGCCCTCGCCGCTGGTCGGCATGGTCGGCGTACGGGCGAGCAGCGAGGCGTCGGAGAGCAGGACCCCGCAGGGGTGCATGGCGACTCCGCGCGGGAGGGCGTCGAGCGCCTCGACCAGCTCCCAGAGCCTGCCGTACTTCTCCTTCTCCCCTGCCAGCGCCCGGAGTTCGGGGAGCTCGGCGAGGGCCGCGCGGGCGTCCCGCGCCCGGATGTGCGGGAAGGACTTGGCGATGCGGTCGATGTCGGCGGGGTCCATGGAGAGGGCGGCGCCGACGTCACGGATCGCGTGGCGCACCCGGTAGGTCTCCGGCATCGCGACCGTCGCGACCCGCTCGGTGCCGAAGCGGCCGATGATCGCGCGGTAGACCTCCAGCCGGCGGGCGGACTCCACGTCGATGTCGATGTCGGGCAGGACGGAACGGCGCTTGGACAGGAACCGCTCCATCAGCAGCCCGTGTTCGAGGGGATCGGCGTCGGCGATACCGAGGAGGTGGTTGACGAGCGATCCCGCGCCGGAGCCGCGCGCGGCGACCCGGATGCCCATCTCCCTCACGTCGTCGACCACTTGGGCGACCGTGAGGAAGTAGGAGGCGAAGTCGTGGTGGGCGATGATGTCCAGCTCCCGGTGCATCCGCTCCCAGTACGCGCGCCGGGTGTAGCCCCGGCGCACCATGCCCGCCGCCGCCCGGGAGGCGAGCGCGCGCTGGGCGGTGCGGCGGCCGGCGCCGACGAGGTGCGGCTCGGGGAAGTGGACGGTGCCGATGCCGAGGTCGTCCTCGGGGTCGACCAGGCATTCGGCCGCCGTCGCCCGGGTCTGCTCCAGCAGGCGGTGGGCGGTGTCGCGGCGGTAACCGGCGGCCTCCACGATCCGTTCGGCGGCCCGGAGCATGGCGTCGCCGTCCTTGAGCCAGGCCTCGCCCGAGTCCAGCTCCTTGGCGGGGTCGACGGGAACGAGCCGGCGGGCCGCGTCCAGGACGTCGGCGACCGGGCCCGCGCCGGGGTCGGCGTACCGGACGGCGTTGCTGAGCACCGGGCGGACCCGCTGCTCGGCGGCGAACCCGACGGTGCGGGCGGCCAGCCGCAGGGAGCCGGGGCCGGTGCCCTGGCGGCCGTGCCAGACCGCTTCGAGGCGCAGGGCGTCGCCGTGGACCTCGCGCCAGGGGGCGAGGAGCTTCGCGGCGCGGTCGGGGCGCCCCGCGGCGAGGGCGCGGCCGACGTCGGAGGCGGGGCCGAGCAGCACGGTCAGGCCGTCGCCGTGGTTGTCGGGCCAGGAGAGGAGGGGGGTGCCCTCGGCGGTGTGGGCGGCGGTGACGAGCCGGCAGAGAGCGGCCCAGCCGGCCGCGCCGTCCCGGGCGAGGAAGGTCACCCGGGGAGTCGACTCGTCGATGAAGGCACCCCCGCGCACCGGGGCCCGGCGCCGCTCCCCCCGTACCGGTTCGCCGACCGCCAGTTCCGTTCCGAACAGCGGGCGGACGCCGGCCTTCGCGCACGCCTTGGCGAAGCGGACCGTGCCCGCGAGGGTGTCCCGGTCGGTGAGGGCGAGGGCGTCCATGCCCCGCTCCGCGGCGCGCTCGGCGAGCCGTTCCGGATGCGAGGCGCCGTAGCGCAGGGAGAACCCGGAGACGGTGTGCAGATGCGTGAAACCCGGCACACGCACCTCCCGTACTCATGAGCCGGCGGGCTCCTCGAACACTTGTTCCCAACTACCTCGCCTCCACCATAGACCAATTCTCGAACATACGTACGACATCCGTTCGGGCCCGTCCCACCTGCGCAAACACCGGCGTGCCGAGACCGTGGGGACATGACAGAGACCCCCGGCGCCGGCGCTCCGCACCAGCCCTTCCTCGGCGAGGTGAGGGATGCCGTGACCCCGCGGGCGACGCTGCTCGTCGTCGGTGTGCTCGCCCTCCAGCTGCTCTTCATCGCCTCCTACGTGGGCGCGCTGCACCACCCGAAGCCGAGGGACGTGCCGTTCGGGGTGGCGGCGCCCCAGCCCGCGGCCGGGCGGACGGTGGCCCGGCTGGAACGGCTGCCCGGTTCGCCGCTGGACCCGCGCACGGTGCCCGGCGAGGCGGCGGCCCGGGCGCGGATCCTCGGCCGGGACATCGACGGCGCCCTGGTCCTCGATCCGGCCGGCCGTACCGACCGGCTCCTGGTCGCCACCGGCGGCGGCACCGTCCTCGCCACCACCCTGGAGAACCTGACCGCCACCCTGGAGAAGTCGGAGCGGCGCACGTTCAGGACGGTGGACGTGGCCCCCGCCTCGCCCCACGACTTCGACGGACTGTCGTCCTTCTACCTGGTCGTCGGCTGGTGCGTCGGCGGCTACCTGTGCGCCTCGATCCTGGCGATCAGCACCGGCGCGCGGCCCGCCAACCCGCGCCGCGCGGTGATCCGGCTGCTCGTCATGGCGCTGGTGGCGGTCCTCGGCGGGCTCGGCGGGGCGGTGATCGTCGGACCGGTCCTGGGCGCGCTGCCGGGCAGTGTGGTGGCGCTCTGGGGACTGGGCGCGCTGATCACGTTCGCCGTCGGGGCGGCGACCCTCGCCCTCCAGGGCGTCTTCGGGATCGTCGGCATCGGCCTCGCGATCCTGCTGGTGGTGATCGCGGGCAACCCGAGCGCGGGCGGCGCCTTCCCGCTGCCCCTGCTGCCGCCGTTCTGGAAGGCGATCGGGCCCGCGCTGCCGCCGGGTGCCGGGACCTGGGCGGCGCGCTCGATCGCCTACTTCAAGGGCAACGACACCACCGCCTCGCTGCTCGTCCTGTCGGCGTGGGCGTTCGCGGGCATCGTGATCACCCTGGTGGCGGCGGCCCTGCGGCACAAGCACGAACGTCTGCTGGGCCGCTTGCGTCCGTCCGGCGCCCCGCGCCCCGTTCCGCCGGAGGGACGCTAACCCTGCCCCGCGCCCGACTCCGCGCCCGACTCCGCGGCGGCCGGGGCGGCGGCCGGTGCCAAGTGAGGTTCGCTGGCCGCGAGTTGCTCCTGCGCCGGAGCCTGCACCGGGGCTTGTACCGGGTGTGCCTCCGCCGGTGGGGCGGCGGGTGGTGGGGGTGGTGGGGTGGTCTGGGCGCGTTCGAGGAAGCGGAGGAGTTCGACGGGGAAGGGCAGGACGAGGGTGGAGTTCTTCTCG
>NZ_JBEXET010000012.1:0-106336 GCF_040606415.1 Streptomyces sp. NPDC005423
GTGTCAATGTGACATAAGCGTCAGCTGTCAACTCCCTGGGTAGGGCCACGGGTTGGGCAGGCAGTGGATTCCGTCGTGGCGCGCGTGGAGGGCCGGACCGGTCTAACGGAAGTCCCGGGTGAAGCGACGCGTCCCGGAGGGCGTCACCACCGCGTGCACCGGCCGGTCGTGCGGCTCGGCCGGCACCCGCTCGACGATCTCCGGGTCGTACAGCAGCACCACCAGCGCCGCACGGGCGCCCGCACGCTCCAGCCGGGCCAGCACGCGGTCGTAGGACCCCCCGCCGCGCCCCAGACGCAGTCCGCGCCCGTCGACCGCCAGACCGGGCAGCAGAACGGCGTCGGCGGCCGTCACCGCGTCGGGCCCGAGGCAGGGTCCGGCCGGCTCCAACAGGGGCAGTTTTCCGCCGAGTCGGCCGCGCACGAGAGAGCCGGCCCCGGTGTACACGCCCCAGTCCAGATCGTGGTCGGGGAGCAGCACCGGCAGCAGGACGCGCACCCCGCGCGCGTGCAGCGCGTCCAGCAGGGCGAGCGTGCCGGGCTCGCCGCCCACCGACACGTACGCCGCGACCGTCCGGGCCCGTGCCAGTTCCGGCAGCCCCAGCGCGTGTCCGGCCAGGGCGGCGGCCGACTCCCGTACGTCATCGGCCGTCAACGTGTTCCTCACCGCGAGGATTTCCCGTCGCAACCTTCGCTTGTCAGGCTCGGCCCCACGTCCGCTGTGACCCACAGGTCGTACCCATACCCTTTCTCATCCGGCCATATGACGGCCAACCAACCGGAGCCACTGATTAGCTGCAAAGGCACCGGATAGGGTTGCGGGCATGACTCAGTCGCACCCCAGGATCAGCAAGGCTGTCATCCCCGCAGCAGGTCTCGGCACCCGGTTCCTGCCGGCGACCAAGGCCACTCCCAAGGAGATGCTGCCGGTCGTCGACAAGCCCGCGATCCAGTACGTGGTCGAAGAGGCCGCGTCGGCTGGTCTCGACGACGTCCTCATGATCACGGGCCGCAACAAGCGCCCCCTGGAAGACCACTTCGACCGCAACTACGAGCTGGAATCGGCCCTTCAGAAGAAGGGCGACGCCGGCCGGCTCGCCAAGGTCCAGGAGTCCAGCGACCTCGCCACCATGCACTACGTCCGCCAGGGCGACCCCAAGGGCCTCGGCCACGCGGTGCTCTGCGCGGCCCCGCACGTCGGCGACGAACCCTTCGCGGTCCTCCTCGGTGACGACCTGATCGACCCCCGCGACCCCCTGCTCGCCCGCATGGTGGAGATCCAGGAGCGGCACGGCGGCAGCGTCATCGCCCTCATGGAGGTCGCCCCCGAGCAGATCCACCTCTACGGGTGCGCGGCCGTGGAGCTCACCGAGGACGACGACGTCGTCAAGGTGACCGGTCTGGTGGAGAAGCCCGACGCGGCGGACGCCCCGTCCCACTACGCGGTCATCGGCCGGTACGTCCTGGACCCGCACATCTTCGGCATACTGCGCAGGACCGAGCCGGGCCGCGGCGGCGAGATCCAGCTCACCGACGCCCTCCAGCAGCTCGCGACGGACGAGAAGATCGGCGGCCCGGTGCACGGCGTCGTCTTCAAGGGCCGCCGCTATGACACCGGAGACCGTGGCGACTACCTGCGTGCCATTGTCCGACTCGCATGCGAACGTGAGGACCTGGGCCCCGACTTCCGGGCCTGGCTTCGCAGTTACGTAGCCGAGGAGATGTAGCAACGTTGAGCAGCGCCGCGACCCGCACCGCCGGCCCGGACCACCTCTGGTCGGTGGACGAGCACCTGGAGGACATCCTCGCGACCGTGCGCCCCCTCGAACCCATCGAGCTGCAACTGCTCGACGCCCAGGGCTGCGTCCTGGTCGAGGACATCACGGTGCCGGTGTCGCTCCCGCCGTTCGACAACAGCTCGATGGACGGGTACGCGGTGCGGGTCGCCGATGTCACCGGCGCCAGCGACGAGTTCCCGGCCGTCCTGACGGTCGTCGGCGACGTCGCGGCGGGCGGGGCCGACCTGCTTCAGGTGGGCCCCGGCGAAGCCGCCCGCATCATGACCGGCGCCCCGCTGCCGCCCGGCGCCGAAGCGGTCGTCCCCGTCGAGTGGACCGACGGCGGCCTGGGCGAGGGCCCCGTCACCTCCATGCGCGCCCGCAGCCAGGCCCCCGAGGGCGCCACCGGGCACGTGCACGTGTACCGGCCGGCCGAGGCACGCGCCCACGTACGCGCCAAGGGCAGCGACGTCCGGGCCGGCGACCGCGCCCTGGAGTCCGGCACCGTCCTCGGGCCGCCGCAGATCGCCCTGCTCGCCGCGATCGGCCGCGGCACCGTCCGCGTCCGCCCGCGCCCGCGCGTCGTCGTCATGTCCACCGGCAGCGAACTCGTCCAGCCCGGCGAGCAGTTGGACGACGGCCAGATCTACGACTCCAACAGCTTCGCCCTCACCGCGTGCGCCCGCGACGCCGGCGCCATCCCCTACCGGGTGGGCGCCGTCGCCGACGACGCCGACACCCTCCGCTCCACCATCGAGGACCAGCTCGTCCGCGCCGACCTCGTGGTCACCACGGGCGGCGTGAGCGTCGGGGCGTACGACGTCGTCAAGGAAGCCCTGTCGTCCGTCGGCGACGAGGACGGGCCGGGCGGCGGGGTGGAGTTCCGCAAACTCGCCATGCAGCCCGGCAGACCCCAGGGCTTCGGCTCCATCGGCCCCGACCACACCCCGCTGCTCGCGCTCCCGGGCAACCCGGTGTCGTCGTACGTCTCCTTCGAGCTGTTCGTGCGGCCCGCGATCCGCGTCATGATGGGGCTCGGCGACGTCCACCGGGCCAGGACCCGGGCCACCCTGACCGCGGAGCGGGCGCTGACCTCGCCGAAGGGGCGTCGGCAGTTCCTGCGGGCCACCTGCGCCGACGGCCGGGTGACGCCCGTGGGCGGCGCCGGATCCCACCTGATCGCGGCCCTCGCGCACGCCGACGCGCTGATCGTCGTCCCCGAGGACACCGAGTCGGTGGAGCCCGGCACCGACGTCGAAGTGATCCTGCTCGGCTGAGTACGCGCGGTTGGCGGTACCGTGTCGCGCACCACAGGCCCGAACCCGGAGCGCCGCACAGCATGAGTACGCAAGACCGACTGACGCACCTCGACGAAGCGGGCGCCGCCCGGATGGTCGACGTGTCCGGGAAGGACGTGACCGCGCGCACCGCCACCGCCAGCGGACGCGTCCTCGTCTCGCCCCGCGTGGTCGAGCTGCTGCGGGGCGAGGGGATGCCCAAGGGCGACGCCCTCGCCACCGCGCGCATCGCGGGGATCATGGGTGCCAAACGCACCCCGGAGCTGATCCCGCTCTGCCACCCGTTGTCGGTGTCGGGTGTGAGACTGGAACTGTCGGTCACCGACGACTCCGTGCGCATCCGCGCCACCGTGAAGACGACCGACCGCACCGGCGTCGAGATGGAGGCGCTCACCGCGGTCTCCGTCGCCGCGCTCACCGTGATCGACATGGTCAAGGCGGTCGACAAGGGAGCGGTCATCACGGACGTACGGGTGGAGGAGAAGACAGGCGGCAAGTCGGGCGACTGGAGCCGGACATGACGGCCGCAGCGGCGGGCGGCGGCGCGCCGCTGCCCGCGCCGTACCGCGCGCTGGTCGTCACCGCCTCCAACAGGGCTGCCGCCGGGGTCTACGAGGACCGCGGCGGCCCGCTGGTCGCCGAGGGGCTGCGGGGCTTCGGCTTCGCCGTCGACGGGCCGGAGATCGTCCCCGACGGAGACCCGGTGGAGGCGGCCCTGCGCGCCGGGGCCGACGCCGGGTACGACGTGATCGTCACCACCGGCGGTACCGGCATCTCGCCCACCGACCGCACCCCCGAGGCGACCCGCGCGGTGATCGACCGGGAGGTGCCGGGCATCGCGGAGGCCGTCCGGGCGTTCGGGCGGGCGAAGGTGCCGACGTCGGCGCTCTCCCGCGGCCTGGCCGGAGTCGCGGGCCGGACACTGGTCGTCAATCTGCCGGGTTCCCCCGGCGGGGTGCGGGACGGACTGGCCGTCCTGGAGCCCCTGCTGGCGCACGCCGTGGACCAGATCCGCGGCGGCGACCACTCCAGACCCACCGGGGGTGCGAGCTGAACAGCCCGTCCTGGCCCGTCGTGCTGACGGACGGCGATGTCGTCCTCAGACCGATAAAACTGCGCGACCAGCGGCCGTGGCGCGAGGTGAACCGGCGCAACCGGGACTGGCTGCGCCCGTGGGAGGCGACCATCCCGCCGCCCACCCCCAGCGGGCCCGTCGCCCACCGGCCGACCTACCGGCAGATGGTCCGCCATCTGCGCTCCGAGGCGAACTCGGGCCGCATGCTGCCGTTCGTCATCGAGTACCAGGGGCAACTGGTCGGGCAGTTGACGGTCGCCGGGATCACCTGGGGCTCGATGTGTTCGGGACACGTCGGCTACTGGGTGGACGAGGCGGTGGCCGGCCGCGGGGTGATGCCGACGGCCGTGGCACTCGCCGTCGACCACTGTTTCCGCGCCGTGGGACTGCACCGCGTCGAGGTCTGCATTCGCCCGGAGAACGGGCCCAGCCGCCGGGTCGTCGAGAAACTCGGATTCCGTGACGAAGGTCTCAGACCCCGTTACCTCCACATCGACGGCGCCTGGCGCGACCATCTCGTCTTCGCGCTCACCGCGGAGGAGGTGCCCGAGGGGCTGCTCAGGCGCTGGCAGCGGGCGAGGTCCCAGAACGCGTCCAATTGAATAAGCCGCACGCCGGAAAATCTGAATAATCCGAATGGGTGTTCGAAATTGATCGATGTCTGACCAACTCAGGGCATTGAATTCGAGGATCTGATGGCCCGCTGATCGCATCGGTCACAAAAAAAGCTCGAAATATCAGCCGGATCGTGCGACACACCGACTCAATTGGCGGATGGCCTCACACAAACCCCTCTACCGTGTGAGGCGTGAGCAGCAGCGGCCTCATCTACGCAGTCATTGTCGGGGCCTGGGCCGCCTACTTGGTGCCGATGTGGCTCCGTAGGCAGGACGAGCTGAACGAGGCCCGTCCGACGGAACGCTTCAGTACCGCCATCCGGCTGCTGTCCGGACGGGCGGGGATGGAGCGCCGGTACGCCAAGGACCTGCGGGCGCGCTCCGCCGACGAGGAGGAGCTCGACGCCGTCGTTCCGGATGCCGTCACCGACTCGGTGGACGTCCGGGCCTTCGCCGCGCCCCCGGTCCGGCCCCAGGCGCACGCGGCGGTCCACGCACCCGCCCCGGAACGTGCCGAACCGGTACGGCAGCCCATGCGCGAACCGGTCCGGGAACAGCCGGCCGAACCGGCCCCGGCGCGGCAGCGCGTCCCCGCCCCCCGGCGTACCCCGGCCGCCGAGGCCGCCGCCGCGCGCGCCCGGCGCCTGAAGGTCCTCGCGCGTCGCCGGCGCACCACGGTGATGCTGTTCCTCGCCTTCACGCTCGGCGCGATCGTCGCCGCGGTCGGCGGCCTCGCCCTGCTGTGGGCGCCCGGGGTGCCGGCGGTGCTGCTCAGCGGCTACATCGCCTATCTGCGGTCGCAGGAACGCCGGCGCTTCGCCTACCAGATGGACCGCCGTCAGGCCGAGGTCGCCGCCCAGCGGCTGCGCGAACGCCAGCCGCGCAGGCGGGCGCCGGCGGACCCGGGCGCCGACGAGCCCGACGAGGGACCCGAACCGGAGAGCGACCCCGGACTCTCCGCGCTCGCCGCCGACCGCCGCGCCCTCGTCGAGCAGACCGACCACGCCGAATGGGTCGACCAGCAGCGCGAGCGGCAGCGCCGGCCCGGCCACGGCGACAGCTGGGACCCGGTCCCCGTACCGCTGCCGACGTACGTCACCGCGCCGGTCGCCCCCCGCGCCACCTCCGATGTGGACCTGGGCGCGCCCGACGCGTGGAGTTCGGCCCGTTCCGGCTCCGTGGCCCGGGAGCAGGAGGCGCGGACCGCGGCGCACGCCGATGCCGACGCCGACGCCGGGCCGGACGGGGACGCGGCGGACGAGGAGGGGGACCGGCCGGCGGCCGACGACGGACGCTGCGACGCCCGCCGCGCCGCCTCCGCCCGCCGCGCCCGCGAGCGCGGCCGCACCCCCCTGTTCGACCAGTACGACGAGGACGGCCGGCCGCGCGCGGCCAACGAGTGACCAGCCAAGGAACGGATTTCCGGGCACCCGGACGGGGATGCTAGAGTTCCACTCGTTGCAAGGGCCTGTGGCGCAGTCTGGTAGCGCACCTCGTTCGCATCGAGGGGGTCTGGGGTTCAAATCCCCACAGGTCCACCGCAGCTCGAAGCCCCAGCCGGAGTGATCCGGCTGGGGCTTTTTGGTGCCGTACAGCAGCGAAGTACGGCAACTACTTTGGATCCTGCTTCCCAAGGGGGCTCGCGCGGTGCCCGGCCGGGCCGGGTCCGGCTCACAGCGGCTTGGCGTAGCAGAGGCTTTCTTCGTAGGTGCGGTAGTAGCCGAACTTGGCGCACGGCTCGTAGCCGCTCGACGTGTAGAGGGCGATGGCCTCCGGCTGCTTGGTGCCCGTCTCCAGGACCATGCGGACGCGGCCGGCGGTGCGGGCGTCGTCCTCCAGGGCGGCGAGCATCCGGCGGGCCAGGCCCCGGCCGCGCATCTGCTCGATCACGTACATGCGCTTGAGTTCGGCGTCGCCGTCCGCGTAGCCCTCGTCGTTCGCGTCCTGCGCGCGCCAGCCGCCGGTGGCGACGGGGCTGCCGTCCTCGTCGTAGGCGATCAGGTACAGGCCGGCCGGCGGGGTGAAGTGGGAGGGATCCAGCGTGGTGGCGTCGCCGCCGTCGCCGTAGCGGACGTGGTACTCCGCCTGGACCTGGTCGTTGAGCTTCACGGCGTCGGGGTGGTCGAAGGCGACGGGGCGTATGTGCACCCGGATACGGTACATGGGCGCCGTATGGGCAGGTCGGGGCGGCGGGCGGCGGGCCGGTATCGTGCCCGGGTGCTGACTGTGACCTCCGCCAATGTGAACGGTCTGCGGGCCGCCGCGAAGAAGGGCTTCGTGGAGTGGCTCGCCGGGACCGCCGCCGACGTGCTGTGCCTTCAGGAGGTGCGCGCCGAGCCGGACCAGCTGCCGGAGCACGTCCGTGCTCCCGAGGGCTGGTACGCCGTGCACGCGCCCGCCGCCGCCAAGGGCCGCGCGGGCGTCTCCCTCTACAGCCGCCGCGAGCCCGACCGGGACCAAGTGGGCTTCGGTTCGGCCGAGTTCGACGGGAGCGGCCGGTATGCCGAGGCCGACTTCCCCGGCGTCACGGTGGCGAGCCTGTATCTGCCCTCGGGTGAGGTGGGTACCGGGCGGCAGGACGAGAAGGTCCGGTTCATGGGCGAGTTCCTCGGGTACCTCAAGGAGCTGCGCGAGCGGGCCGCCGCCGACGGGCGGGAGGTCGTCGTCTGCGGCGACTGGAACATCGCGCACCGGCCGGCCGATCTGCGCAACTGGCGCGGCAACACGAAGAAGTCCGGCTTCCTGCCCGAGGAACGGGCCTGGCTCGACCGGGTCTACGACCCCGCGGACGGCGGGTACGTCGACGTCGTACGGGCGCTCCACCCGGAGGTGGAGGGGCCGTACTCGTGGTGGTCCTACCGGGGGCGTGCCTTCGACAACGACACGGGGTGGCGGATCGACCTCGCGGTGGCGACTCCCGGGCTGGCGGCGCGGGCGGCCAAGGCGGTGGTGGAGCGGGCCGCCACCCATGAGGAGCGGTGGTCCGACCACGCTCCGGTGACCGTGGTCTTCGAGAGGTGACCGGTGCCGCGGCGGTCCGGTTCAGGACCGCCGCGGCAGTCCGCGGTCCAGGGCCAGCGACAGTTCCGCCTCGACCACGCTCTTGGCCAGCGGCCGGAGCCGCCGCAGGTCCTCCTCGGTGCGGTCCTGGGTGAGGACGAGGCGGGTGAAGAGTTCGGCGAGGGCCTCGGTGTGCTCGCGGACGCGGCGCCCGGCGTGCAGGACGTCCGCGAGGGGGATGCCCTCGCGGACCAGGGCCGCGGAGACGTCGAGGAGGCGGCGGCTGATGTGCACGATCTCGCCGCCGTCGGTGCCGAGGTAGCCGAGGTCGAGGGCGGCGGCCAGGTTCTCCGGGGTGGCCTGCGCGCCGAACACGTCGGCGAGCGCCTCGGGGGTGAGGCGGACCGGCGTCTCCTCGGTGGGCGCGCCGAGGCCGAGCAACTCCCCGACGTTGCGGCCGTGGTCGAAGGCCTCGGCCAGTTCGGCGATGCCGTTGAGGGTGTGGCCGCGCTCCAGCAGCGCCGAGATCGTGCGCAGCCGGGCCAGGTGCGTCTCGTCGTACCAGGCGATACGGCCCTCCCGGCGGGGCGGGTGGATCAGCTTGCGCTCGCGGTAGAAGCGCAGGGTGCGCACCGTGATGCCGGCCTCCTCGGCCAGCTCCTCCATGCGGTATTCGCGTCTCTCCGCCACGCCCGCACCTTACGTCGTGGTGCCGACGCCCGAGGCGGCGGTCGGCGGGAACGTTCCGCGTCCGACCCCTACCCATCGGTACGAAGCTGTTCTACGCTCCGATCGTGCCAGTGAACACTGGCACGATCGGAGTGCGGAGGAGGACGTCGGGATGACCGAACACGAACATGTGCGGGTGGCGGTGATCGGGTCCGGGTTCGGCGGACTCGGGGCCGCGGTCCGGCTGCGGCGCGAGGGCGTCACCGACTTCGTCGTCCTGGAGCGGGCCGGCAGCGTGGGCGGCACCTGGCGGGACAACAGCTATCCCGGGTGCGCCTGTGACGTTCCGTCGCACCTGTACTCGTTCTCCTTCGCGCCCAACCCCGACTGGCCGCGCACCTTCTCCGGGCAGGAGCACATCCGCGCCTACCTGGAGCACGTCACGGACGTCTTCCGGCTGCGGCCCCACCTCCGCTTCGACTCCGAAGTGAAGCTGATGACCTGGGACGCGCGGGAGCTGCGCTGGGTGATCGAGACCGCGAGCGGGACGCTCACCGCCGACCTGGTCGTCTCCGCCACCGGGCCGCTCTCCGACCCCAAGATCCCCGACATCCCGGGGCTCTCCACCTTCCCCGGCGAGGTCTTCCACTCGGCCCGCTGGGACCACGGCTACGCACTGCGCGGCAAGCGGGTCGCCGTCGTCGGCACCGGCGCCTCCGCGATCCAGATCGTGCCGGCCATCCAGCCCGAGGTCGGCCGGCTCACCCTCTTCCAGCGCACCCCGGCGTGGGTGATGCCCCGCGTCGACCGCGCCATCAGCGGCGCCGAGCGGGCCCTGCACCGGGCGCTGCCCTTCACCACCCAGGCGCGCCGCGGACTCCTGTGGGGCATCAGGGAGTTGCAGGTCCAGGCGTTCACCAAGCGGCCCGACGAGCTGGGCCTGGTGGAGAAGCTTGCCCGGCGGAACATGACCAGCGCCGTCAAGGACCCGGCCCTGCGGGCCAAGCTGACCCCGGACTACCGCATCGGCTGCAAGCGCATCCTGCTCTCCAGCACGTACTACCCGGCGCTCGCCCGCCCCAACGTGGACGTCGTCGCCAGCGGTCTGAGCGAGATCCGGGGTTCGACCCTGGTCGCCGCCGACGGCAGCGAGACCGAGGCCGACGCGATCGTCTTCGGTACCGGCTTCCACGTCACGGACATGCCGATCGCCGAACGGGTCGTCGGCGCGGACGGCCACACCCTCGCCGAGTCCTGGAAGGACGGCATGCGGGCCCTGCGCGGCGCCTCCGCGGCCGGCTTCCCGAACTGGATCAGCATCATCGGGCCCAACACCGGCCTCGGGAACTCCTCGATGATCCTGATGATCGAGTCCCAGCTGAACTATCTGGCCGACTACGTACGGCAGTTGGACGTGCTCGGCGGCAAGGCGGCCCTCGACGCCCGGCCCGCCGCCGTCGACGCCTGGAACCACCGGGTGCAGGAGCGCATGAAGCGCACCGTGTGGAACACCGGCGGCTGCACCAGCTGGTACCTGGACGCCAACGGCCGCAACACCACCGTCTGGCCCGGCACCACCACCGAATTCCGGTCCGCCACCCGGCGCTTGGACCTCGCGGAGTACCACGTCCTGCGGGCGCCGGGCGAGTCGGGTGCCGTCGCCGACGAGCGGCCGTCCGCCGGGGTGGGCGCGTGAGCCGCCCGGCGCCGCACGTCACGACCGGGCCCTACGCCCCGCCGGTCCCCGCTCGCGTCCTGACCGTCACCTCCGCCGACGGCGCCCCGCTCCACGTCGAGGTGCACGGACCCGAGGGCGCCCCCGCCGTCGTCCTCGCCCACGGCTGGACCTGCTCGACCGCGTTCTGGGCGGCCCAGATCCGGGAGCTGGCCGCCGACCACCGCGTCATCGCCTACGACCAGCGGGGCCACGGGCGCACTCCGGCGAGCGCCGCGACCAGCACCGAGGCGCTCGCCGACGACCTCGAAGCCGTACTCGCCGCGACCCTCGCACCCGGCGAGCGGGCGGTGATCGCGGGGCACTCCATGGGCGGCATGACGGTGCTGGCGGCCTCCGCCCGGCCCGTCTTCCGAGAGCACGCGGCGGCCGTACTGCTGTGCAGCACCGGCAGTTCGCGGCTGGTCGCCGAGTCACTGGTGGTGCCGGTACGGGCCGGGACGTACCGGACCTGGCTGACCCGCCGGATCCTCGGCTCGCGCGCGCCGCTCGGACCGGTCACGCCCGCCGCCCGCCGGATCCTCAAGTACGCGACGCTGGGCCCCGGTTCGGCGCCGCACATGGCCGAGGCCTGCGCGCGGATCGTGCACGCCTGCCCGCGCGCGGTGCGGCACGCCTGGTCGCAGGTGCTCGACCGGCTCGATCTCGACCACGGCGTACGGGAGTTGGCGGTGCCGACGGCCGTCGTCGTCGGCACGGCGGACCGGATGACGCCGCCCGTGCACGCGCGGGCGCTGGTCGCCGCGCTGCCCCACTGCGTCGGAAGCACCGAACTGCCGGGGGTCGGCCACATGACACCCGTCGAGGCGCCGGACTTCGTCACCGGCCGGATCCGTGAACTGGTCGCCACGTACGCACAGATCAAGGAGGGCGCATGAGCAGGGTGAGCCTGGAGGGCCAGGTCGCGGTCGTGACCGGGGCCGCGCGGGGGGTCGGCGAGCTGCTCGCCCGCAAACTCTCCGCTCGCGGCGCCAAGGTGGCGCTGGTCGGACTGGAACCGGACGAGCTGAAGCAGGTCGCCGAGCGGCTGCACACCGACAGCGACCACTGGTATGCCGACGTCACCGACCACGAGGCGATGGCGCGGGTGGCCCGGGAGGTCAGGGAGCGGTTCGGGAAGGTCGACATCGTCGTCGCCAACGCGGGGGTGGCCAACGGCGGCCCCTTCGCCGACTCCGACCCGGAGGCGTGGCGGCGGGTCATCGAGGTCAATCTGATCGGCTCGGCGGTGACGGCCCGCGCGTTCCTGCCGGCGCTGACGGAGAGCCGGGGCTACCTGCTGCAGATCGCCTCCCTCGCCGCGATCACACCCGCCCCGATGATGAGCGCGTACTGCGCCTCCAAGTCGGGCGTCGAGGCGTACGCGCACAGCCTGCGGGCCGAGGTCGGCCACCAGGGCGTACGGGTCGGCGTCGGGTATCTGTCGTGGACCGACACCGACATGGTGCGCGGCGCCGACCAGGACGACGTGATGCGGGAGTTGAGGCAGCGGCTGCCCTGGCCGGCGAACAAGACGTATCCGCTGGGCCCGGCCGTGGACCGGATCGTCGCCGGGATCGAACGGCGGTCCGGGCATGTCTACGGGCAGTGGTGGCTGCGCGGGATGCAGAGCGTGCGCGGGTATCTGCCGGGGATCATCGGCACGGTGGGGCAGCGGGAGATGCGGCGGTTCGGATCGCGGCTGGCAGGGGTGCGGTCCGGGCTGGTCGGCGCGGGCGGCGCCGCCGACGAGAAGGCGCGCGTCACGCGGCGTGACTGATCGAGATGCGGGGAGTGACCGGCCGTGTGAATCTGGTCGAGGCCCCACCGTGGGCCGCAAACCCCCCCATCACCACGGGAGTGAACCCCTATGGGTATGAAGGACCAGTTCCAGGAGAAGGCCCGCGACGCCGCGGACAAGGCCAACGACAAGCCGGGCCAGGGCCGGAGCCAGGGCCGCGAGCAGGGCCGTGAGCGCGTCCGCCCGGAGCAGGAGCGTGGCCGGGACCGCATGGACGACGCGCGGGAGGAGACGGAGGACCGGTTCGACCGGGACGCCAACGCCTGACGCGAACACGCAGCAGTGATGGGGCGCCCCTGACGAGGGGCGCCCCTTTCCCGGTGTTCGCGGGCGTGGCTCCCGTTCTCCCGCCTTCCCGGTGTTTTCTCCGGGCGTCTCACCGGCGTGGCGGCAGTTTCGGGCGGCTGCGGTCCGGGGCGTCCGTGTAGTCCGGGGGTGTGGCGGCCGGGTGCGCGGACAGCAGCTCCAGGGCCAGTCGGATCGCGTCGTCCAGCTGGGCGTGGCGGCCCTCCGCCCAGTCCAGCGGGGTGCGCAGGATCTCCAGGTCCGGTGTCACGCCCCGGTTCTCCACGGACCAGCCGTAGGCGTCGAACCAGGCCGCGTTCATCGGTACGGTGATCACCGTACCGTCGCCCAGGAGGTGGCGGCCGGTCATGCCGACCACCCCGCCCCAGGTGCGCTGGCCCACCACCGGCCCCAGCCCGAGCAGTCGGAAGGCGGCCGTGATCATGTCGCCGTCGGAGGCGGTCGCCTCGTCCGCGAGGGCGACCACGGGACCGCGCGGGGCGTTCGAGGCGTACGACACCGGCTGGGCGCCGCGGGCCAGGTCCCAGCCGAGGATGGTACGGGTCAGCTTCTCCACGACGAGTTCGCTGATGTGGCCGCCCGCGTTGCCGCGCACGTCCACGATCAGGGCGGGCCGGGAGACCTCCAGGCGCAGATCGCGGTTGAACTGGGCCCAGCCCGAGCCGCCCATGTCGGGGATGTGCAGATAGCCGCACCGGCCGCCGCTCAACTCCCGTACCACCGCCCGGCGTTTGGCCACCCAGTCCTGGTAGCGCAGGGGGCGTTCGTCGACCAGCGGGACCACCGCGACCCGGCGGGAGCGGCCCTCGCCCCCGGCCGGGGTGAACGTCAGCTCCACCGTCGTACCGCCCGCTCCCGCCAGCAGCGGGTACGGGCCCGCCACCGGGTCCACCGGGCGGCCGTCGACATGGGTGAGGGCGGCGCCCTCGCGGATGCCGGTGCCGGCCAGCGGCGAACGGGCCCTGGAGTCGGAGGAGTCACCGGGCAGGATCCGGCGGATCAGCCAACTGCTGTCCCGGCAGACCAGGTTGGCGCCGAGCAGGCCCTGCCGGCGCTGGTAGTGCGGGGGGCCCTCGTTGCGGCGGGCGGGGGTGACGTAGGCGTGCGAGGTGCCCAGTTCGCCCAGGAGTTCGCGGAGCAGGTCCGCGAACTCGTCGGGTGAGGCGACCCGTTGGAGCAGCGGACGGTACTGGGCGAGGACCGCGTCCCAGTCGATGCCGCACATGCGCGGCTCCCAGAAGTGGGCGCGGATCAGCCGGCCGGCCTCCTCGTAGGACTGGCGCCACTCGGCGGGCGGGTCGACCTCGTGCAGGATGCGGCGCAGGTCGATCCAGACGGTGGAGTCGCCGTCGCCGGGCTCGGTGGCGGGGACCGCCCGCAGCTCGTCCTCGTCGACCACCACGAGCCGGGAGCCGTCGCCGCTGAGCGCGAACCAGTCGAGGTGACCGACGAGTTCGGACTTCCTCGCCTTGGCGAGGTCGAAGTACTCCAGGGTCGGCCGCCCGCTGGTGTCGGCCGGGTTGGCGAAGGTCTCGCCGAGCGCGCCGGAGATCGGCCAGCGCAGCCAGACCAGTCCGCCGCCCGAAACCGGTTGCAGCGCCGAGTACTTGGAGGCGGTGACCGGGAACGGGGTCACCCGGCTCTCCAGCCCCTCCACCTCCACGGTCACCGCGCCGTCCGCGCCCTCGTCGCCCACCGGGTCGAGGCCGCCGGCGGCGGGCCGGCCCTCCGGGGTCAGGGCGAACGGGGAGAGGGTCGCCGAGGAGAGCGGTACGAGGTAGGGGCGGCAGCCCAGTGGGAAGGAGAGGTCGCCGGTGTGGACGTCGTAGACCGGGTCGAAGCCGCGCCAGGAGAGGAAGGCGAGGTAGCGGCCGTCCCGGGTGAAGACCGGGTTCTCGTCCTCGAAGCGGCCGTCGGTGACGTCGACGACGTGGGGGGCCTGGCCGGTGCCGGGGACGCGGGCCATCTTGATCTGGCGGAGGGAACGGCCGACGCCCGGGTGCGACCAGGTCAGCCACGCCCCGTCCGGGGAGAAGGCGAGGTCGCGCACGGGCCCGTCGGCCGACCGGATCAGCTCGGTGACCTCACCGCCCCCCGACTCCGTCCCGGGGGCGCCGTCCGGGTCCGTCGGGTTGGTGCCGTCCTGCTCCTCGCCCGCGTCGAGCAGGAGCAGCCGTCCGTCGTGCGCGGCGACGGCGAGCCGTTCGCCCCGCGGGTCGGAGACCAGTTCCAGCACCCGGCCCAGCGCGCCCTGCGCGAGCCGGCGCGGCGGGCGGTCGCCGCTGGCCCGGGGCAGGGCGGCGATCTCGACGGCGTCCTCGCCCTCCGCGTCCGTGACGTAGGCGACCCGGCCGCCGGAGCCGAGCATCTCCGGGAGCCGTACCCGGACGCCCGGGGTGTCGGCGATGGTGCGGGCCGGGCCGTCGCGGTGGGTCAGCCAGTACAGGCTGCCCCGGACGACGACGGCGCAGGCCCGCCCGGTCTCGTCCACGGAGACGCCGTCGACGTGCTGGGCGGCGGGAACCTGGTACGTACGGCGGCCGGCGCGCGGGCCGCCCAGCCGTACGTCGAGCCGACGCGGCACACCGCCGGGGGAGAGGTCGTCGACGATCCACAGGTCGCCCGCGCACTGGTACACCACGCGGTGCCCGTCGCCGGCCGCGTGCCGGGCGTAGAAGGTGTCGTGGTCGGTGTGGCGGCGCAGGTCGGAGCCGTCGTGGGCGCAGGAGTAGAGGTTGCCGATGCCCTCGTGGTCGGAGAGGAAGGCGAGCCGGCCGCCGACGAACATGGGGGAGTGGAGGTGGCCGGCGAGGTCGGGGAGCAGCCGCTGCCCGTGCAGCCAGAGACGGCCCGTGGCGCCGCCCCGGTAGCGTTTCCAGGCGGCCGGTTCGTGCGGCGGGGTGCCGGTCAGCAGCAGGGTCCTGGGCTCGCCGTCGAGGTCGGCGGTCTGGAGGTCGCCGACCGGCCCCCAGGGCAGCCGGCCGCCGGGGCCGCCGTCGGTGGGGACCTTGTAGGCCCAGGTGAAGTAGGAGAAGGGCTCCCCGTGGGAGGCGACGGCGAGGATGTCACCGCCGGGGGTCCAGCCGCAGACCCGGGTGTCGGCGCTGCCCCAGTACGTCAGCCGGCGGGCCGGTCCGCCCCCGACCGGCGCCAGATGGATCTCCGGCGCCAGGCTGCGCCAGCTCGTGTACGCGATCTGGCGGCCGTCGGGCGAGAAGCGGGGGTGGCCGGTCTTGGTGCGGTCGACGGTGAGCCGCCGGGCGCGGCCCGGACCGTCGAGCGGGGCGAGCCAGAGGTCGTCCTCGGCCACGAAGCACAGGAGGTCGCCGTTGAGGTGCGGCAGGCGCAGATAGCTCACCTCCCCATGCTTTTCCGGGGGACGGACCGGAGCAACTCGTGAGGAATCGTCGAGGGTGATCCAACCCACGTACGAAACAGTTTCGTTTCGCTTGGCTCTGCGCTACATTCGAGACGTACGCAACGGAGTGCATCCATCCGGAGAGGTGAGTGACATGACTGAGGTCGCAACGACGCGTCGCAGTCGCATCACGCCCGAGCGCGAGGCCGAGCTGTACGAGGCCGTGCTCGACCTGCTCCGGGAGGTCGGCTACGACGCGCTCACCATGGACGCCGTCGCGGCCCGCACCCGGTCCAGCAAGGCGACGCTCTACCGCCAGTGGGGCGGCAAGGCCGAGCTGGTGGCCAAGGCGGTGCGGCACAACAAGCCGGGCGTCTCGGACGCCGGGACCGACACCGGATCGCTCAAGGGCGACCTGCACGCGCTCACCATGCGGTCCGACGACTGCGACCTGGAACAGAACTCCGCGCTGATGCGGGGCCTGGCCATGGCGATGCACGGCAGCCCGGAACTCCTCAAGGCCTTCCGGGAACACCTCGTCGAGCCCGAGATGGCGGAGTTCGCACTCCTGCTGGAGCGTGCCGTCGGCCGGGGCGAGATCCGTGCGGACAACCCGGCGATCGAGTTCATCGTGCACATGATGATCGGCGCCTTCGCCGCCCGCACCCTGATCGACGAACAGCCGCCGACCCAGGCATTCCTCCTGTCGTACATCGACGCCGTGGTGCTCCCCGCCCTCGGCGCCACCACCACCTGACCGACCCACGCCACGCCCACCTGACGTAACCGCTCACGTCGTCGGGCCGATCACCCGTGTCCCCACCGGGCTGATCACCCCTGCCCCAGACCCCACGACCTGACCGGGAGTACGCCCCCGTGGCCTCGTTCCTCTACACACTCGGCCGGCTCGCCTTCCGGCGACGGCACTACGTCGCCCTGATATGGGTGGCGCTGCTCACCCTCGCCGGTGTCGGCGCGGCCAGCGCCCCCACCGCCGGCGCCTCCTCCTTCTCCGTCCCCGGCACCGAGGCCCAGAAGGCCTTCGACCTGCTGGAACAGCGCTTCCCCGGGATGAGCGCCGACGGCGCCACCGCCCGGGTCGTCTTCAAGGCACCGGCCGGCGCGAAGCTGGACGCGGGCGCGAACAAGGCCACCGTCGAGAAGACCGTCAAGGAGCTCGGCGACGGTTCCGAGGTCGTCTCGGTCGCCGACCCCTACAAGGGCAAGGCCGTCAGCAAGAACGGCACCATCGCCTACGCGTCCGTCAAGTACAAGGTCTCCGGCATGGAGCTGAAGGACGCCTCCAAGGACGCCCTGAAGGCGACCGCGCAGCAGGCGCGCGACGCCGGACTGACCGTGGAGGTCGGCGGTGACGCGCTGAGCGCCACGCCCGAGACGGGCTCCAGCGAGGTCATCGGCATCGCGATCGCCGCCGTCGTCCTGGGGATCACCTTCGGCTCGCTGGTCGCGGCCGGACTCCCGCTGTTCACCGCGCTGATCGGCGTGGGCATCGGCGTCTCCACCATCACCGCGCTGGCGGACGCGCTCGACCTCGGCACGACCACCTCCACCCTGGCGATGATGATCGGCCTCGCGGTCGGCATCGACTACGCCCTGTTCATCGTCTCCCGCTACCGGGCCGAACTGGCCGAGGGGCGCGAACGCGAGGAGGCGGTCGGACGGGCCGTCGGCACGGCGGGCTCGGCGGTGGTCTTCGCGGGCCTGACCGTCGTGATCGCCCTGGTGGGCCTCGCCGTCGTCAACATCCCGATGCTCACGAAGATGGGCGTCGCCGCCGCCGGCACGGTCGCCATCGCGGTGCTCATCGCGCTGACATTGATCCCGGCGCTGCTCGGTTTCGCGGGCCGGAGGGTACGGCCCGCGGGCGAGAAGAGCCGGTTCCTGGGCGGCGCGCGTGCCGCCGCCGCGAAGCAGGCCGGCCGCCCCAACATGGGCACCCGCTGGGCGAGCTTCGTCGTACGGCGCCCCCTCGCCGTCCTCCTGCTCGGCGTGATCGGCCTCGGCGCGGCGGCCGTCCCCGCCTCCTCGCTCGAACTGGGCCTGCCCGACGACGGCTCGCAGCCCACCTCCACCACCCAGCGCCGGGCGTACGACCTGCTCTCCGAGGGCTTCGGGGCCGGTTTCAACGGCCCGCTGATGGTCGTCGTCGACGCCAAGGACAGCCGGACCCCGAAGGCCGCCGTCACCAAGGTCTCCGACGAGATCAAGGGGCTCAAGGACGTCGTCACGGTGACCCCGGCCGCCTTCAACAAGGCGGGCGACACCGCGACCATCACCGTGATCCCCGACTCCAAGCCGTCGTCGGTCACGACCGAGGACCTGGTGCACGGCATCCGCGACGCGGGGGTCCGGGTGAAGGCCGACACGGACGCGACCGTCCTGGTCACCGGCAGCACCGCGATGAACATCGACGTCTCCCAGAAGCTGAACGACGCGCTCGTCCCGTACCTGATCCTCGTCGTCGGCCTGGCGTTCCTGCTGCTGATCGTCGTCTTCCGCTCGATCCTGGTCCCGCTGAAGGCGGCCCTTGGCTTCCTGCTGAGCGTGATGGCGGCGCTCGGCGCGGTGGTGGCGGTCTTCCAGTGGGGCTGGCTCTCCGGCCTGCTGGGCGTCGAGGAGACCGGCCCGGTCATGTCGATGATGCCGATCTTCATGGTGGGCGTCGTCTTCGGACTGGCGATGGACTACGAGGTGTTCCTCGTGACGCGGATGCGTGAGGCGTACGTCCACGGGGAGAAGCCGACCCAGGCCGTCGTGACCGGCTTCCAGCACGGCGCCCGGGTCGTCACGGCCGCCGCGGTCATCATGATCGCCGTCTTCTCCGGCTTCATCGGCTCCAGCGAGTCCATGATCAAGATGATCGGTTTCGGCCTCGCGATCGCGGTCTTCTTCGACGCGTTCATCGTGCGCATGGCGATCGTGCCGGCGGTGCTGGCCCTGCTCGGCAAGCGCGCCTGGTGGCTCCCGAAGTGGCTGGACCGCGTCCTGCCCAACGTCGACGTCGAGGGCGAGGGCCTGCGCGGCTCCGCGAGCGGCACCGGCCCGGACGAGGACCGGCAGCTGGTACGGGTCTGAGCTCCCCCGGGCCGACCAGTGACTGATCCGCCGCGCCACCGCTTCCGGTGGCGCGGCGGTTCGCGTCCGCGCTTCCCCTCCGCTGTCGCCGTCCGCGGTTCGCGTCCCCGGGGCGCGGCGGCCGGCGGTCCGGACTACCGTGTCGGACATGACCACACTGCCTGAACGCCCGCGCACCGCCCTGCTGTTGATCGACGTCCAGAACGAGGTCATGGCCGAGGCGTACCGGCGCGACGAGGTCGTCGCCCGGATCGCCGCGCTGCTCGCGAAGGCGCGCGAGGAGAACGTCCCGGTCGTCTGGATCCAGCACTCCGACGACCATCTGGAGCAGGGCAGCGCCGCCTGGGAGTACGTCCCCGAGCTGGTCCGCGCGGAGTCCGAGGCGCTGGTCCCCAAGAACTACCCGGACTCCTTCGAAGCCACCTCGCTGGAGGAGGTGCTCGCCGGGGCGCGGGTCGGACACCTGGTGGTGACCGGCGCCTCCACCGACGTCTGCGTCCGCTCCACCATCCACGGCGCCTTCGTCCGCGGCTACGACGTGACACTCGTCGCCGACGCCCACACCACGGTGGACACGAGCAAGTGGGGCGCCCCGCCGCCGGAGCAGGTCATCGCCCACACCAACCTCTACTGGCGCCACCACGCGGCGCCGGGCCGGACGGCCACCGTCGCCGACACCCACGAGGTCACCCTCGGCGGCTGAAGGGGGGGCGGCTGACCCTTCCCGACGGCCGGGGCGTGGCCGTACCGGTCAGCGCGCGGGTCAGGCCAAGGACTGCCGTACCGCCCGTACCAGCGCCTGTGCCCGGGGGTCGGCCGTCACGGATCTGCGGAAGCCGTTCGTCACATAGCCCAGCGCGATGCCCGACTCGGGGTCGGCGAGGCCGAGGGCGCCGCCCCGGCCCGGGTGGCCGAAGGAGGTGGGGGACAGCAGCGGGGAGGCGCTGCCGTGCAGCATGTGGCCCAGGCCGAAACGGGTGGTGATCACCAGCACGCGGTCCGGGCCCGACGACCGTTCCGTGCGGGCCAGTTGACCTGTCTCGGGGGTGAACAGGCGCCTGCCGCCGTCGACTTGGCCGATCAGGGAGGCGTAGAAGCGGGCCAGTCCGTCCGCCGTCGCGATGCCGTTGGAGGCGGGCAGGACCGCGGCGCGGTAGGCCGGGTCGTTCTCGTCCGGCAGCGGGGTGATCGCGGCGAAGGCGCGCCGGGTGAGGGAGCCGGGGTCCGCGTACGCCTCGGTGACGGCCCGCTTGGGGCGGACACGCAGCGCGCCCCTCTCCGCCGGGGCGGCGATCTCGCCCACCCGGCCGACCCGGGCCGTCTCGCTCTCCGGCAGGCCGATCCACAGGTCGGCGCCGACCGGCCCCGCGATCTCGTCCGCGATCCACGCGCCGATCGGCCGGCCCGTCACCCGCCGCACCAGCTCCCCGGTCAGCCAGCTGTACGTCTGCGCGTGGTACCCGTGGGCCGTGCCCGGCTCCCACGCCGGTGCCTGCGCCGCGACCGCCGCCGCGCCGAGCACCGGGTCGGCGGCCTGCTCGGGGGTCAGCGGGCGGTCCAGCACCGGCAGGCCCGCGCGGTGGGAGAGCAACTGCTGGACCGTGATCCGTTCCTTGCCCGCCGCCTTGAACTCCGGCCAGTACTCACCCACCGGCGCGTCCAGGTCCAGCTCGCCGCGCTGCCACAGCAGCAGCAGGGCGGCGGCGGCCACCCCCTTCGTCGCCGACCGCACGATCTGCGCCGTCTCCCGCTCCCACGGCGCGCTCCCGTCGACGTCCCTGGTGCCGGCCCACAGGTCGACGACCCGCTGCCCGTCCCGGTACACGGAGACCGCCGCGCCCCGGTCCCCGAGCACCTCGAAGTTGCGTACGAACGCCGCACGGACCGGCTCGAAGCCCTCGGCCACAGCACCGTTCACGTCCACGTCCGTGCTCCCTCCCCGGTTCCTCATGTCCTCGCCAGACGGGTGCAACGTGCGCGGGCGGCCGGTGATTCCGGTGCTCCGTCACCCCGCGGCGCGCGGGGTCGGGACGACCCCGTCGCCGCGGCCCGCTCTCCGCGCGCCGGACGCGCCGGTCCGCGGGCCGCGTCCCCGCTCCGGGCGTGTGACATCTGTCGCCCCGGAGGGCGCCGACGGGAAAATATGCGACATTGGGGTAGTGGAAGCGGATGCACAGCTCTTCCACAGGTCACTCGTAAGGGGCCGCCCGATGTCCGTAGTCGAACAGCACGCGCGAGCCCATATCGTCACCGACGAGGACGTCGCCCAGCTCGACGGTGACGCCGTACCGGTCGTCCTGCGCTACGACCCCGACACCGATCCCCGCTCGGTCCTGATCGGCCTGCCCGGATCGCACGAGTGGACCTTCTCCCGGGCCCTGCTGGAGCAGGGGCTGCGGGCGCCGGCAGGCAGCGGCGAGGTGCGGGTCTGGCCGTGCGGCCGGGTCCAGGCCGTGATCGAGTTCCACTCCCCGCGGGGTGTCGCGGTCGTCCAGTTCGAGACCAAGACCCTCATGCGGTTCCTGCGCCGCACCTACCTGGCGACCGCCGCCGTGGCCGGCTGAGCCTCAGCCGCTGCCCAGCTTCAGCAGCGCCGCCACGATCGGCCCCGCCGTGTCGCCGCCGTGGCCGCCCGCCTGGACCACGCCGGCGGCGGCGAGGTCGCCCTTGTACGCGGTGAACCAGCCGTTGGGCTTCTTCTGGCTGTCGACCTCCGCCGAACCCGTCTTGGCGCCGTAGTCCGGACCGAGCCCGGACATCGCCTGGGCCGCCGTGCCGTAGGCCGCCGTGTACCGCATGACGTCCTTCAGCTCCGACTGCGTCTTCGACGACATCGTGCGCGCGGCCTTCGCCAGGGTGCGGCCGTCGGCCTTCGGGGAGACCAGGTACGGCTGGTGGAAGACGCCCGCCTCCACCGTCGACGCCACCGACACCATGTTCAGCGGGTTCATCCGCACCCCGCCCTGCCCGATCAGCGAGGCGCCCATCTGCGCGCCGCTCTGCACCGGGACCGAGCCGTCGAAGGTGGGGACGCCGATGGCCCAGTTGTTCAGGCCGAGGCCGTAGACCTGCTGGGCCTCCTTCGTCAGGTCGCTGGCGGAGAGCTTGGGCGCGAAGTTGATGAAGGCGTTGTTGCAGGAGGCCCCGAAGGCCATCTTGAACGTGCCCTTCTTGATCTCCGAGTCGTCGTCGTTGTGGAAGGTCCAGCCCGCCAGCTTGTACGTCTTGGGGCAGGGATGCGACGCGTCCGGGGTGATGAGGTTCTTCTCGAAGAGCATCGTGGACGTCACGATCTTCATCGTGGAGCCGGGGGCCAGCGAGCCCTGGAAGGCCACGTTGAAGCCGTGCGAGGTGTTGGCGACGGCGAGGATCTCGCCGGTGGAGGGGCGCATCACCACCACCGAGGCGTTCTTCTGCCGGGTGACCTGCCGCTCGGCGGCGGCCTGGAGGGTCGGGCTGAGCGTGGTGTCCACCCGGCCCGGGGTGCCCTTGCTCAGCTCGGCCAGCGTCTTGTCGGACGCCGTGGACTTCTTGCCCCGGACCACCCGCAGTTCGATGCCCGCTCTGCCGCCGGCCTTCTTGCCGAACTTCTCCCGTAGCCCGTCCAGCACCGTGCCCAGCGACGGGTAGCGGGCCGCCGTCAGCTTGCCGCCGTCCCGGTCGTACGCGGTGACCGGCGGGGTGCCCGAGGCGCCCGTGACCAGGGTGTCGCCGTCGGCCAGGTCGGGGTGGACGACGGCGGAGTGCCAGTCGACGTACGGCTTCCCGTCGCCCGGGGCGCGGACGACGGTGAGCGAGCTGTCGTACGACAGCGGCCGGGTCAGGCCCTTGTAGGAGACCGTCGCCTTGACGGAGAAGGGGACTCGGGCGCCCTTGCGGGTGCCCTCGGTGAGGGTGACGCCCTTGATGTGGGCGTCCTTGGTGTAACCGGTGAGGAGGGCGGTCGCGGCGGTGGGGTCGTCCGTCCCGGCGGCGGCCCGCGCGACCTGGCCGTGCTGCCACGCGGTCAGGAACTTCTCCGCGGTGGTCCGCACCTCGATCGGCGACACCGGGCCCGTCTTGACGGCCTTGTGGCCGGAGGTCGTCCGGGGCTCCGCGGAGGCCCCGCCGCCCCCGTACAGCGTGTAGACGCCGAGGCCGGCGCCGCCCACCACGACGGCGACGATCCCGCCGACCACCGCGGGTCTCTTCGAGCGCCCCTCGACAACACGCCTTCGCTTGCCCACAGTTACCGATCCTCCGCGCTTCCCCGGGCCCCGTCGCCCACGACCCTCGGCCCACGTACACCCCAACGACGAGGCCCAGCCTAGGGTCCCGTCCTGTGCGGGGTGACTTCAGCCACCCGCCGCCAGTACGGCGCGGACGATCGGGCCGGCCGCGTCGATACCGTGACCGCCGTCCTGGGTCATCGCGGCGGCGGCCACGTCGTCGCGGTAGCCGGCGAACCAGCTGTTGGACTTCGACTGGCCGTCGACCTCGGCCGAGCCCGTCTTCGCGCCGACGGTGCCGCCGAGCCCGGACATGATCCCGGCGGCGGTGCCGCTGGTCGCGGTGCGGTTCATCATCGCGCGCAACTGGGTCGAGGTACTCGCCGACAGCCCCTTGGCGGTGGCGAGTTGACGGTCGTCCAGGCTCTGCGCGACGAGCACCGGCTGGCGGAACGTGCCCGTCTTCGCGGTCGCCGTCACCGACGCCATGTCGAGCGGGCTCAGCTGCACCTGGCCCTGGCCGATCAGGTTGGCCGCGGTGTCCGGGCCGCCGGAGGCGGGCACCGAGCCGTCGAAGGAGGGGATGCCGGTCTTCCAGTTGTCCCGGCCGAGCCCGAAGCGGTCCTCGGCCTCCTGGGTCAGGGAGTCGACCTTGACCGAGTCGGCGAACTTCACGAAGGCCGTGTTGCAGGAGCGGGCGAAGCTGTCGGCGAGCGTGGCGTGCTCGTTCGGCGACAGGCCGGTCAGGTTGTGGAAGGTCTGGCTCTGCCAGACGGCCTCGGCCGGGCACGGGGCCGCGCCGTTCATCGACGTGATCCCGTTGTCGATGAGCGTGGCGGCGCTGACTATCTTCATGGTGGAACCGGGCGCCAACCGGCCCAGGAACGCGGCGTTGAAGCCGTCGTCGCGGTGGTTGGCGACCGCCAGCACCTGACCGGTGCTCGGCTGTACGGCGACGACGGACGACTCGGCGTACTTGGTCACCGCGGTCTCGGCAGCCGCCTGCGCGCTCGCGCTCAGCGTGGTCCGCAACCGGCCCGCGCGGCCCTTCTCCAGGGTCAGCAGCGTGGTGTCGGCCGAACCCTCGGCCTCGTGCCGGATCGACAGCTCGACGCCGGGCGTACCGCCCGCCTTCTCACCGTACTTGGCGCGCAGCTCGTCCAGGATCGGCCCGAGGGAGGGGTACTTGTCCTTGGTCAGCACCGCGCCGTCGCGGTCCACCGCCTCGATCGGCGGGCTCGCCGACTCCCCGGTGACCAGCGTGTCCCCGGTCTTCAACTCCGGCTGCACGACGGAGGGTTGCCAGTCGACCAGGGCCCGCCCGGTGGTCTCCCCGCGCACCACGGTCAGCCGGCTGCCGTACGACAGCGGCTTGTCGACGCCCTTGTACGACACCGTCGCCCGCACCGTGAACGGCACGGTGGCCCCGGCGGCCCGGCCCGCGGTGATCTTCACGTGCGTGATGTGCGCGGCGTCCCCGAAGGACTCCAGCACGGGGTCGGCCGCCGCGTCGTTGTTCGTGTACGACGCCGCCGTCACCGCCTTCCCGCCCTCCCAGGCGGCGAAGAACTTCGCGGTCGTCGCCCTGATCTCGTCCCGGCTCGGCGGCCCGGTCCGCACGGGTGCCGGACCGCCCGCACCCGTCCCCGAACCGCCCACCGCGGACACGAGGTTGTACGCGCCGTACCCCGCCCCGGCCACCATCACCACGAAGACACCGCCGATGACGGTGGCCTTGACCCCCTTGCGCATGGCGCGGCCCCTCCCCGCTGTCAGTTCCGTGAACTGTAGGGGGCGTGCGGGGCGCCTGTGCGGGCTGTTTCCGTTTGTTGTCCGAACGGAGATCAGATGGCTGAATCAAACCCAGGTATCCAGCCACATCCGTGAACGCCATTGGTCGATGGGGATCGCCGTGCCCGTGTACAGGGGCCAGAAGTAGATGAAGTTCCACGCGATCAGGAGCATCAGGACGCCCGCGCCCACCGCGCCCGCGAGGCGGCGGGTGTCGCTGGAGTCCGGGGGGCCGATGACCGCGCCGACGAGCATCGCCACGGCCAGGCAGAGGAAGGGGAGGAAGACGACGGCGTAGAAGAAGAAGATCGTCCGTTCCTGGTACATGAACCAGGGGAGGTAGCCGGCCGCGACACCGCAGGCGATCGCGCCCGCGCGCCAGTCGCGGCGGAACGCCCAGCGCCACAGGACGTAGAGGAGGGCGAAGCAGGCGGCCCACCAGAGCATCGGGGTGCCGATGGCCAGCACCTCGCGGGCGCACTTCTCGCCCGCGTTCATGGGGCAGCCCGCCGAGCCCGGCGCGGGCGACTCGTAGAAGAACGAGACCGGGCGGCCGTCGACGAGCCAGCTCCACGGGTTGGACATGTACGGGTGCGGCGAGGAGAGGCCGACGTGGAACTTGTAGACCTCGTGCTCGTAGTGCCACAGGCTGCGCAGCCAGTCGGGGAGCCAGGTGAAGCTGCCGCCCCTGCCGTCCGTCGCGGCCCAGTTGCGGAAGTAGCCGCCGGTGCCGTTGGCCGGGGAGAGGATCCAGCCGGTCCAGGAGAGGAAGTACACCGCGACGGCGACCGGGACGGTGGCGATCAGCGTGAGGACCGTGTCGTGGCGGAGGACCGCGCGGTACGGGTGGCGGGCGCCCGCCACCCGGCGGGAGCCGACGTCCCACAGCAGCGCCATCACGACGAACGCGGCGAGGACGTACAGGCCGTTCCACTTGGTGCCGATGGCCAGGCCGAGCAGCACGCCCGCCAGCCAGCGCCAGGGGCGCCAGCCGAGGGAGAGGCTGTCGGCGGTGTGCGCGTCGGGGCGGATCCGGCCGTCCGCGTCGGGCGGCAGCGCGGCGGCGAGCCTCTCCCGTGCCCGGTCGCGGTCGATCAGCAGGCAGCCGAAGGCGCCGACCACGAAGAACATCAGCACACCGTCGAGCAGGGAGGTGCGGGCCATCACGAAGGCCAGGCCGTCGAGGGCCATCAGGGTGCCCGCCACACAGCCCAGGAACGTCGAGCGGAAGAGGCGGCGGCCGATCCGGCACAGCATCAGCACCGACAGGGTGCCGAGCAGCGCCGTCATGAAGCGCCAGCCGAACGGGTCGAAGCCGAACAGCAGCTCGCCGAGCCCGATGACGTACTTGCCGACCGGCGGGTGCACCACGTAGGCCGCGTCCGCCGGGACGGTGAGGTGGCCGTGGGTGGTCAGGACGAGGTCGTTGGCGTTCTTGTCCCAGTTGACCTCGAAGCCGCGGTGGACGAGCGCCCACGCGTCCTTCGCGTAGTACGTCTCGTCGAATATCACCGCCCGCGGGCTGCCCAGGTGGTAGAAGCGCAGCAGCCCCGCGAGCAGCGTGACCAGCAGCGGACCGCCCCACGCCGACCAGCGGGTGATCCGCCCGGCGAGCGTCGGCGACAGGCCGAGCGACGCCCACAGCCGGGGGCCGGGCTCCGCGTACGGCGGCACCAGCCGGTCCCGTACGTCGCTTCGGAGCGCCGCCGTGTAGCCGAAGCGGCGCAGCCGTCGCTGCCACGACGGCCGCTGCTCTTGCGGGGCCTGCCCCTGCCGGGTGTCCATGGAGGACGCGGTACTGGTCACCGCGCCATCGTAGGGAACCCTTCTGTGTGCGTCCCGTCCTTGGCCCCTTCCCGTTCGGCCGGAACCGCTCCTGCGAGGATGGAAACGTGACAGGAACACTGGTTTTGGCGGGCACCCCCATCGGCTCCTTCGAGGACGCGCCGCCGCGGCTCGCCGCGGAGCTGGCCGCGGCCGACGTCGTCGCCGCGGAGGACACCCGACGGCTGCGGCGGCTGACGCAGGCCCTGGGCGTGCAGCCCGCGGGGCGCGTCGTGTCGTACTTCGAGGGCAACGAGTCCGCCCGGACGCCCGAGCTGGTCGAGGCGCTGCTCGGCGGGGCGCGGGTGCTGCTGGTGACCGACGCGGGGATGCCGTCCGTCTCCGACCCCGGGTACCGGCTGGTGGCCGCCGCGGTGGAGAAGGACATCAAGGTCACCGCCGTACCGGGGCCGTCCGCCGTGCTCACCGCGCTCGCGCTGTCGGGGCTGCCGGTGGACCGGTTCTGCTTCGAGGGGTTCCTGCCCAGGAAGGCCGGCGAGCGGCTGTCCCGGCTGCGCGAGGTGGCGGGGGAGCGCCGCACCCTCGTCTACTTCGAGGCCCCGCACCGGCTCGACGACACCCTCGCCGCGATGGCCGAGGCGTTCGGCCCCGAGCGGCGCGCCGCCGTCTGCCGCGAGCTGACCAAGACGTACGAGGAGATCAAGCGCGGCCCGGTCGGGGAGCTGGCGGCCTGGGCGGCGGAGGGGGTGCGGGGCGAGATCACCGTCGTCGTCGAGGGCGCCCCCGAGCGGGACGGCGAAGAGCTGGGCGCGGAGGAACTCGTACGGCGGGTCCTGGTGCGGGAGGAGGCGGGGGAGCGGCGGAAGGAGGCGATCGCCGCGGTGGCCGTCGAGGCGGGGCTGCCCAAGCGCCGGGTGTTCGATGCCGTGGTCGCCGCCAAGAGTGCGCAAAAACCCGTGTGAGCTGCGGGAAAGCCCCTCTGAGCAGGGCGCTCCTCCGCTGAGCGCACGCCCCATGGCCGGGCAAAGCACGGTCGGGAAAAGCAAAGTACGGACCGGCTCGCCGGGGTGATTCGACAAGGAAAGTCCAAATCGCCTCCAACACTCGACAGGCCTGATGCATTCGCCCCGCGGGAGGCGTCCACTGGAAGGAGGGACGCACCCGTCCCTCGCCTCCGCCGGAATTCCGGGGGAGTTCCCTCGCCGAGGCGCTTGTCCAGCGGACAGCAGGAGCTGGCAATGAGTGAGATCGCAGGGCAGACCGGCCTCCGCGGCGGGGCCACCGCCGTCGTGCACGAGTCGTACTCCTTCGCTTGCATGCGGTGCGGGCACGGCTGGGAGCAGTCGTACGAGATCGAGCACCACACCAACCGCGAGGGCCACCAGTTCGTGCTGTACGTGGCGGACGGCCGGGTCGTGCCGTCGCCGCTGAGCCGGCCCGGGTGCACGAACTGTGACGGGCACGTGGTGCGCATCATGCGGGCGGGCCAGGTGTCGTCGGTGCGCGACGCGGCCCGTCCGCAGGCGCCCGCCGCGCGGCGCCCGGTGCCGGTGGGCCCGGCGGAGCCGGCCGGCGCGGCGGACGAGCCCGACGGTGCCGAGGCGGCCGTGACCCCGATGGGGAAGGGTGAGGCGCACGAGCACCACTGGCATCTGTCGGACCTTCTGCACCCCTTCCACCACCGCGGGGCGAGCTGACCCCGGCCGGGGACAGCGCGGGCGGGCCCCTTTCGTAGGATCGGGGCATGCCTGCGAACGCCGACAACGCCGACCAGCCCGCCGGGAAGAACGCCGACCAGCCCGCCGAGGAGAGGACCGGCGAGAAGAGCGGCGAGAAGGCCGGCGAAAGCGCCGGGAAGAGTGCGCCGCCGCCGCTTCCTGAGCCCCTCCGGGTGCCGGTCGCCGACTCGCACACCCACCTCGACATGCAGTCCGGCACGGTGGCCGAGGCGCTCGCGAAGGCCGCGTCGGTCGGCGTCACGACGGTCGTCCAGGTCGGCTGCGACCTCAAGGGCTCCCGGTGGGCGGCCGAGACGGCGGCCCGGTACGACACCGTGCACGCGACGGTGGCGCTGCACCCCAACGAGGCGCCGAGGATCGTGCACGGCGATCCGGACGGCTGGTCCCGGCAGGGCGCGCGCGGGCCCGGCGGCGACGCGGCACTC
The DNA here is from genome assembly GCF_040606415.1 of Streptomyces sp. NPDC005423. Lineage (NCBI taxonomy): Bacteria > Bacillati > Actinomycetota > Actinomycetes > Kitasatosporales > Streptomycetaceae > Streptomyces > Streptomyces sp. NPDC005423. The sequence goes on from NZ_JBEXET010000012.1 coordinate 28,660, forward strand.
GACGAGGCCCTCGCCGAGATCGACCGGCTGGCCGGGCTCGACCAGGTCAAGGGCGTCGGCGAGACCGGGCTCGACCACTTCCGCACCGGCCCCGAGGGCAAGGCGGCCCAGGAACGCTCCTTCCGCGCCCACATCGAGATCGCCAAGCGGCACGGCAAGGCGCTGGTCATCCACGACCGCGACGCCCACGCCGACGTCCTGCGGATCCTCAAGGAGGAGGGCGCCCCCGAGCGGACCGTCTTCCACTGCTACTCCGGCGACGCCGACATGGCCGAAGTGTGCGCCCGCGCCGGGTACTTCATGTCCTTCGCCGGCACCGTCACCTTCAAGAACGCGCAGAACCTGCGGGACGCGCTCGCCGTCGCCCCGCTGGAGCTGGTCCTGGTGGAGACCGACGCGCCCTTCCTGACGCCCGCGCCGTACCGCGGACGGCCCAACGCGCCCTATCTGGTTCCCGTCACCGTCCGCGCGATGGCCGCCGTCCGGGGCGTCGACGAGGACACGCTGGCGACGGCGCTCGCGGCGAACACGGCCCGCGCCTTCGCCTACTGAGCCGCCCGGCACCGCGGGAGCCGGACGCCACTCCGCGTAGCCGTGCCGCTTTGGAGAGTGACTGCCCCTCGGCTAGGTTCTGTTGGCCCGATCCGGACCGTCTGGCCTTCTGGAGCGTGTAGGCGTGAGCGACCACGAGACCCGCGAGACCTACGGGTCGTACGGGAACCCGTACGGAACGACCCGGGGGACCGTCGGCGACCCCTACGGCCCGAACCCCTCGGCCGACCCGTACAACCCGGCCGACCCGTCCCCCCCGGCCGACCCGTACAACCCGGACCCCCCGGCCGACCCGTACAACCCGGACCCCCCGGCCGACCCGTACAACCCGTACGACCAGGACGGCCAGTACCGTCCCGGCGGGCGCGCCGGAGCCGTCCGCGTGCCCTGTCACGAGGCGGTGACCGAGCCGGCGCTCCCCTGCCAAACGGGCGGCGCGCCCCGGCCCCAGGAGTCCGGCGGCGCGGAGGGGCGGGCCGGGCACCGGCGCCGGGGGCGGCCCGGTGAGCGGCCGGACTCCCCGATGCGGCGGCTCGTGCCGCAGGCGCTGGTCGTCGCCGTCCTGGCCGGCGGCACCACCGCCTTCGTCGCCGGGGACAAGGCGGTCGAGCTGAACGTCGACGGCCGGCCGCGCACCCTGCACACCTTCGCCGACGACGTCACGGGACTCCTCGCCCAGCAGGGCGTGCGCGTAGGCGCCCACGACGTGGTGGCACCCGCCCCGGGTACCGGACTGGCCAGCGGCGACGAGGTCGCGGTGGAGTACGGCCGCCCGGTGCGGCTCACCGTCGACGGGCACCGGCGCGAGGTGTGGACCACGGCCCGCACGGTGGACGAGGCGCTCGCCCGGCTCGGGGTGCGCGCCGAGGGCGCCCACCTCTCCGCCGCCCGCTCCCAGCCCATCGGACGCGCCGGCCTCGCGCTCGACGTGCGCACCGAACGCACCGTCACGATCATGGCCGACGGCCGCGCCCGCACGATCCGTACCAACGCGGCGACCGTGCGCCGCGCCGTCGAGGAGGCCGGGATCGGACTGCGCGGCGAGGACGTCACCTCGGTGGCGCCCGGCAGCTTCCCGCGCGACGGACAGACCGTCACCGTGCTGCGGGTGACCGGGAGCCGGGAGGTGCGCGAGGAGCTGGTGCCGTTCGACGTGGAGCGGACCGACGACCCCGCGCTGTTCCGGGGCACCGAGGTCGTCGAGCGGGCCGGACAGCCGGGGCTGCGCCGGATCACCTACGCGCTGCGCACGGTCAACGGGGTCAGGGAGAAGCCGCGCCGGATCGGCACCGAGCTGGTCCGGCAGCCGCGCGCGCAGCTCGTGCGGGTCGGCACCCGGCCGCTGCCGGTCTCGGTGCGGGGCGCGGACCAGCTGGACTGGCACGGCCTCGCGGCCTGCGAGTCGGGCGGCCGTCCCGGCGCGGTCGACGCGTCGGGCACGTACGGCGGCCTCTACCAGTTCGACACCCGCACCTGGCGGAGCCTCGGCGGCAGCGGACGCCCGCAGGACGCCTCGGCCGAGGAACAGACGTTCCGCGCGAAGAAGCTGTACGTGCGCCAGGGAGCGAGCCCCTGGCCGGTGTGCGGGACCCGGCTGCACGGGTGAATCCCCCGGCCCGGCGCCCCGTACCCTGGGTGCCGTGAGCAGCAGCCCCGTCCCCGACGCCCTTCTCGGCCCCGCCGACGTCCGTGAGCTGGCCGCCGCCCTCGGCGTGCGGCCCACCAAACAGCGCGGCCAGAACTTCGTGATCGACGCGAACACGGTCCGCCGTATCGTCCGCACCGCCGAGGTCCGCCCCGACGACGTGGTGGTGGAGGTCGGGCCCGGCCTCGGGTCGCTCACGCTGGCGCTGCTCGAAGTCGCCGACCGGGTCACCGCCGTGGAGATCGACGACGTCCTCGCGGGGGCGCTGCCGGCCACCGTCGCCGCCCGGATGCCCGAGCGGGCGGAGCGGTTCGCGCTGGTGCACTCCGACGCGATGCGGGTGACCGAGCTGCCGGGCCCGGCGCCGACCGCGCTCGTCGCCAACCTGCCGTACAACGTGGCCGTCCCCGTGCTGCTGCACATGCTCGACACCTTCCCGAGCATCGAGCGCACTCTGGTGATGGTCCAGGCGGAGGTCGCCGACCGGCTCGCCGCGCCGCCCGGCTCGAAGGTGTACGGCGTGCCGTCCGTGAAGGCGAACTGGTACGCCGAGGTCAAGCGGGCCGGCTCCATCGGCCGCACGGTCTTCTGGCCCGCGCCGAACGTCGACAGCGGGCTGGTCGCGCTGGTCCGCCGCACCGAGCCGATCAGGACCACGGCGACACGCAAACAGGTGTTCGCCGTCGTTGACGCGGCGTTCGCGCAGCGCCGCAAGACCCTGCGGGCGGCGCTCGCGGGGTGGGCGGGTTCCGCCGCGGCGGCCGAGGAGGCCCTCGTCGCGGCCGGGGTGTCGCCGCAGGCGCGCGGGGAGTCCCTGACGGTCGAGGAGTTCGCGCGCATCGCCGAGGCCGCGCCGTCCCGGGGCCCGCGGCAGCCGGTCGCCGCCGTCCGGCAGGCGGACCGCCGGGACGAGGAGTCCGAGTAAGTGAGCGTGACGGTTCGCGTCCCCGCCAAGGTCAACGTCCAGCTCGCGGTGGGCGGCGCCCGCCCCGACGGCTTCCACGACCTGGCCAACGTCTTCCTCGCGGTCGGCCTCTACGACGAGGTCACCGTCACCCCCGCCGACCGGCTCCGGGTCACCTGCTCCGGCCCGGACGCCGGCCAGGTGCCCCTGGACCGCACCAACCTCGCGGCCCGCGCCGCCCTGATCCTCGCCGAGCGCTACGGCCGTGACCCCGCCGTCCACCTCCACATCGACAAGGACATCCCCGTCGCGGGCGGCATGGCGGGCGGCAGCGCGGACGGCGCGGGCGCCCTGCTGGCCTGCGACACGCTGTGGGGCACGGGTGCCTCGCGTGAGGAACTCCTCGCCATCTGCGCCGAGTTGGGCAGCGATGTGCCGTTCAGTCTGGTGGGCGGGGCGGCGCTGGGCACCGGCCGGGGGGAGCGGCTGACGGCCCTGGAGACCGGCTCCGTCTTCCACTGGGTCTTCGCGATGGCCGGGCGCGGGCTCTCCACCCCCGCGGTCTTCCGGGAGTTCGACCGTCTCGCGGAGAGCGCGGGCCGCTCGATCCCCGCACCCGTCGCCTCCGCCGGACTGCTGACGGCGCTGGCCAAGGGCGACCCCGACGCGCTCGCCGCCACGGTCTCCAACGACCTGGAGCCCGCCGCCCTCTCCCTCTTCCCGGAACTGGCCGACACCCTCGCCGCGGGCCGCGCCGCCGGCGCCCTCGCCGCCCTGGTCTCCGGCTCGGGCCCCACCACCGCCTTCCTCGTCCGGGACGCCGCCTCCGCCACGAAGGTGGCCGACGCCCTGCTCGCCTCGGGCACCTGCCGTACGGCTCGTACCGCCTCGGGACCGGCCGAGGGCGCGAGGGTGCTCGCCGGCTGACACGGGTGGAGGCGGCCGAGGCCCGCGAGCGAGTGCGGGTGTGGCGGGTGTGCGGGGGGTGCCGAGGCGCGGGGGTGCGTGGCGTCTTCGCGTGCTCCGCGCAGGGGTTGCCGTGACCACCGTGCCGGGCTGAAGTCCCCTACGTCTAGGGTCACTTGGGCATGCAGGCGCCGCGCGGGACCCGAACCGCGCGGTGCCTCCCGAGCCGACGACAGCGGAAGGTCCCGCCCGTGCCCGAACTGCCCAGCCCCGCCCCCACGCCCGCCGCCCCGCCCCGGCCCGGCCCGCGCCGCGCCCTGACCCGCCGGGGTGTGCTCGGTACCGCCGGAGCGATCGCGGTGGGGGCCGCGCTGGCTCCCGCGGCCTTCGCCGCCACCGAGGACGGCACCGGTTCCGAGGACGCCACCGGCGGCGGCACCGGGGCCGGCACCAGGTCCGAGACCTTCCCGGTCACCCGCACCGAGGCCGCCACCGGCACCGGCCAGGTCACCACCGCCTTCGCCGCCTCCTACGTCGGCGTGCGCTGGACCGGTGCGCGGGACGGCGCCGTGATCAGCCTCGCGGACGGCGGCCCCCAGCGGCTCGGCGCCGGCTGCGCGACCGTCGAGGACGGCGGCACCGCCCTGGTCGCCGCCTCCAGCGCCACCTCGTACGACGTGCGGGTCCCCCAAGGGGCGGACGGGGTCCGCTCGTTGGCGATCGACACCCGGCACGGCCCGGCCCGCGCCTTCGACGTGCCCGTCGAACCGACCCGGGTGCGCGGCGTCGGCTACCTCTCCCGCCCGGCGTGGGGCGCCGACGAGTCGAAGCGGTACAAGGACGGCAAGGTCAACTCACCCGAGGCGTACTACCCCTTGCAGGCCCTCACGGTCCACCACACCGACACCCCGAACGGCGACCCGGACCCGGCCGCGACCGTCCGCGCGATCTACGAGTACCACGCGGTCACCCTCGACTGGGGCGACATCGGCTACCACTTCCTCATCGACGAGGCCGGCCTGGTCTACGAGGGCCGCTACTCCGGCGACGACCCGGCTCCGGCCTTCGACGCGGACGGCAACGTGGTCACCGCCTTCCACACCGCCGGCTACAACTCCGGCAACCTCGGCATCGCACTCCTCGGCACCCTGGTCGACCAGGGCCCCACCGACGCCGCGAAGGCGTCACTGATCCGGCTGGTCAAGGCGGTCAGCCGCGTCAAGGGCCTCGACCCCCGGGCCGCGATCACCTACACCAACCCGGTCAACGGCGTCACCAAGGACGTGACCACCGTCGGCGGCCACCGCGACTGGCTCCGGACCGACTGCCCCGGCCAGACCATGTACGGCCTGCTCGACGAGGTCAGGGCGGCGGCCGCCTGCTGACCGCCGGGGATCGGCCGGCCTCCCGCCCGCATTAGGCTGGGAGGCTGACCGTCCCCCCTGTCAGGAGAGAAATGGCCGTCAATCTGGTCAATGTCGAGAACGTCAGCAAGGTGTACGGCACCCGTGCCCTGCTCGACGGCGTCTCGCTCGGAGTCTCCGAAGGGGACCGGATCGGGGTCGTGGGGCGCAACGGTGACGGCAAGACCACGCTGATCCGCATGCTCGCCAAGCTGGAGGAGTCCGACACCGGACGCGTCACCCACTCCGGCGGACTGCGCCTGGGCGTCCTCACCCAGCACGACTCCCTCGACCCCGCGGCGACCGTACGGCACGAGGTCATCCGGGACCTGGCCGACCACGAGTGGGCGGGCAACGCCAAGATCCGCGACGTCCTCACCGGACTCTTCGGCGGCCTCGACCTGCCCGGCTTCGAGCAGGGCCTGGACACTGTGATCGGTCCCCTCTCCGGCGGCGAGCGGCGCCGTATCGCGCTCGCCAAGCTGCTCATCGAGGAGCAGGACCTGATCGTCCTCGACGAGCCCACCAACCACCTCGACGTCGAGGGCATCGCCTGGCTCGCCCGGCATCTGCGCGAGCGCCGCTCCGCGCTCGTCTGCGTCACCCACGACCGGTGGTTCCTCGACCAGGTCTGCACCCGGATGTGGGACGTGCAGCGCGGTGACGTCTTCGAGTACGAGGGCGGCTACTCCGACTACGTGTTCGCCCGCGCCGAGCGGGAGCGGATCGCCGCCACCGAGGAGACCAAGCGGCAGAACCTCGTCCGCAAGGAGCTGGCCTGGCTGCGGCGCGGCGCCCCGGCCCGCACCTCCAAGCCGCGCTTCCGCGTCGAGGCCGCCAACGAGCTGATCGCGGACGTGCCGCCGCTCCGCGACAGCAGCGAGCTGATGAAGTTCGCCTCCTCGCGGCTGGGCCGCACCGTCTTCGACCTGGAGGACGTGACCGTCCAGGCCGGCCCCAAGGTCCTGCTCAAGCACATCACCTGGCACCTCGGCCCCGGCGACCGTATCGGCCTGGTCGGCGTCAACGGCGCCGGCAAGACGTCGCTGCTGCGCGCCATGACCGAGGCCGCCCGCACCGAGGGCGAGGTCCAGCCCGCCGCCGGGAAGGTCGTCGTGGGCAAGACGGTCAAGCTCGCCTATCTCTCCCAGGAGGTCACCGAACTCGACCCCGCCCTGCGGGTGTTGGAGGCCGTCCAGCGGGTGCGTGAGCGGGTCGACCTGGGCAAGGGGCGGGAGATGACCGCCGGGCAGCTGTGCGAGACCTTCGGCTTCAACAAGGAGAAGCAGTGGACACCGGTCGGCGACCTGTCGGGCGGTGAGCGGCGCCGGCTCCAGCTGCTGCGGCTGCTGATGGACGAGCCCAACGTCCTCTTCCTCGACGAGCCCACCAACGATCTCGACATCGAGACCCTGACCCAGCTGGAGGACGTCCTCGACGGCTGGCCCGGCTCGATGATCGTCATCTCCCACGACCGGTTCTTCGTCGAGCGCACCACCGACAAGGTCTACGCCCTGCTCGGCGACGCCGCCCTGCGGATGCTGCCGCGCGGTATCGACGAGTACCTGGAGCGCCGGCTGCGGATGGAGGAGAGCGCCGCGGCGGCCGTCCCGGTGGCGGTGAAGGCCGTAGCGGAGAAGAGCTCCGCCGACCAGCGGACCGCGAAGAAGGAGCTCCAGCGCATCGAGCGGCAGCTCGACAAGGTCTCTGAGAAGGAGTCCAGGCTGCACACCCAGATCGCCGACAACGCGACAGACTTCGCGAAGGTGGCCGAACTGGACGGACGGCTGCGGGACTTGGGTGCGGAGCGGGAGGAACTGGAGCTGCGCTGGCTGGAACTCGCCGAAGACGCGTGAAGGGCGGGTGAAGGCGCGTAACAGGGGCATCACAGGCCGGTCCACCCTTGGGAACAGGGGTGCACCGGCCCATTGTTCGAGGACAGCCGGGTGATAGAAAGGGCCGTCTGCGCACCGCTCAGGACGCCGTGAGGGCCGTCGGCGTCTCAGGGCGTGGCCAAAAATCAGTGAACGAGGGGGAAGCGCTGATGACTCAGCCGCCTGACCAGCCGCCGCCCGGCGGTTACGGAGCGCCGCCGAACCAGCCGCCACAGCCACCGCCCGGCGGCTTCGGGGCGCCGGTTCCCCCGCCGCCCGGGTACGGCTATCCGCAGCAGCCGGGCCCGTACGGGCCGCCCGCCCAGCCCGGACCCTACGGCCCGCCGCAACAGCCCGGACCGTACGGTCCACCGCAGCCGGGCCCCTATGGTCAGCAGCCCGGGTACGGTTATCCGCCGCCCTCCGCCCCGCCGCCCGGCGGCTCCCGCAACCCCTTCAAGGGGAAGCCCGCGCTGGTGATCGCGGCGGCCGTGGCCGCCCTGCTGGTCGTCGGCGGCACGGTGTGGGCGGTGACGAGCGGCGGCGGCGACGGCAAGGAGAAGAAGCCGGTCGCCGAGAAGAGCGACTCCGCCAGGCCCTCCGCCACGGACGATCCGGCCAACCCCGGGGACGGCAGCGGCGACGGCCGCGCCGGCACCGACGACCTCAACGCGGGCCGCAAGGCCGGTGAGGCGAAGGTGCTCTGGTACAAGGAGGCGCCCGACGCGCCCGGTTCCGGCGCCGACGCACCCGGCATGTGGATCACCGGCAGGACGGCGGTGAAGGCCGCGTACAAGGAACTCGTCGCCTACGACGTCTCCGGCGGCGCCCCCACCTGGGACCCGGTGGTCCTCCCGCAGAAGATCTGCGCGGTCACCCCGCAGAAGTCGGCCGACGGCAAGATCGTCGTGGCGTACATGAGCGGCGTCACCGACCGCGCCAAGTGCAACCAGCTCGCCCAGATCGACCTCGCCACCGGCAAGAAGGGCTGGACCGGCACGGTCGCCGACGGCGGTCTCTTCGACAGCACGCTCACCGTCGGACTGTCCATCACCGGCGACACCCTGATGGCGGGCCGCTCGCAGTCCGGCACGGCGTACGCCCTGGACACCGGCAAGAAGCTCTACGACAAGAAGAAGTACGGCGCGTCCTGCTTCCCTGGCTCGTTCGCGGGCGGCGCCCGGCTGATCTCGGTGGCCTCCTGCGGAGCGGGCACCTCGACCGCCCACGACGAGGTGCAGGAGCTCGACCCGGCGACCGGGAAGGTCCGCTGGACCAGGTCGATCCCCAAGGGCTGGACGGTCGCCCACACGTACTCCGTCGACCCGGTCGTCCTCTACATGACCGACTCCGACAACAAGCACTGGAACATCTCGACGCTGAAGAGCGACGGTTCGCTGCGCTCGCAGGTCGACACCAAGGCGTCCTTCGCCCCCTCCTGCGGCCTGGCCATCCTCGACCGGAACCTCCAGGGCTGCCAGGGCGTCGCCGTCGACGCGGACACCCTGTACCTGCCGACCGACGCGACCAGCGGCCCCAACCAGATCGTCGCGATCAGCCTCGACTCCGGCAAGGAGAAGTGGCGCGTCAAGTCGCCGACGGACACCTCGATGGCGCCGGTCCGGGCCGAGGGCGGAAAGCTCTACGCCTACGCCAACGCGTCCTACGGCGCGGGCGGCCGGCTGGTGTCGGTGCCGACGTCCGGCTCCGCCCACACCCCGGTGACCGTGCTGCGGATGCCGGAGGGCACCGCGCAGATCGAGTCGGGCTTCTTCTCCCGGGACGTCGACTACGTGGACGGGCGCTTCTACATCTCCACCACCCGGCTGACCGGCAATGACGAGACGAAGGAGAAGTTGATGCTCGCGTACGGCAAGTGAGACCCCGACTTCTCCCCCGTCCGCCCCTACCGAGGTACTCGTCATGAGCCAGCCGCCCCCGCCCCCGAACCAGCCCCCGCAGCAGGGCGGCTTCGGCCCGCCCCAGGACCCGCCCCCGCAGCAGCCGCCGCCCCCGCCGGGCTACGGCTACCCGCAGGCACCCCCCGTGCCCCCCGTGCCCCAGGCGCCGCAGGCACCCCCGCCGCCGCCCGGCTACGGCTATCCGCAGGCACCCCCCGCGCCCCAGGGCGCCCCGCAGACCCCGCCGCCACCCGGGTACGGCTACCCCGGCCAGCAGCCCAACCCCTACGGCCCGCCGCAGCCGCCGTACGGCCAGCAGCCCAACCCCTATGGCCAGCAACCCGGTCACGGCTATCCGGGACACCCCACCGCGCCGATGCAGCCGCAGGCCGGGAAGCCGGGCGGCGGCGGAAGGCTCAACGCGCCGCTGCTCATCATCGTCGCGGCCGTCGTGGCGATCGGGCTGATCATCGGCGGCGGTGTCTGGTACTCCTCCACGTCCGGCAAGGACGACGGCGCGAAGACCTCCGGCGGCGCGGACGGTTCGGGCGGCACCGACGGCGGCAAGGACAGCAAGGGGAACAAGGGCGGCACGACCTCCGGCGGCACCGAGAAGGTGCCCGCCGACCCGGCCGCCAAGCTCCTCTTCCAGGTCCCCTCGCCGCCGGTCAAGGACAAGGACGACAACTACGTCGTCTCCGGCTCCTGGCTCACCGACACGGTGTACGCCAAGAGCGGCATAGCCGAGATCACCGGCTACGACCGCGACAAGGGCGGCAAGCTCTGGACGATCAAGCTGCCCGGCCCGGTCTGCCAGTCGAGCGACCACGTCACCGCGGACGGGAGGACGGCCGTCGCCTTCCAGCCCAAGATGCCGCCGAAGAACTCCTCGGCCGGGTGCAGCCAGGTCGCCGCGATCGACCTGAACAAGGGCACCAAGCTGTGGACCAAGACCGCCAACTCCGGTGACCAGCTGATCAATTGGAACAACATCACGGTCGGCGGCAACACGGTCGCGGTCGGCTCCACCAGCGGCGGCGCCGCCTTCGACATCTCCACCGGCAAGGCCCTGTGGACGCCGAAGCAGACCGACACCTGCTACGACGCCGGCTACGGCGGCGGCACCAAGCTGGTCGCCGTCCGTAAGTGCGGCTCCTACGACTCGCCCGTCCTGCACATCCAGAACATCGACCCGGCCTCCGGGAAGGTGATCGCCGAGTACAAGATGACGCAGGGCATCGAGTACGCGGCGGTCGTCTCCACCGACCCGCTGGTCGTGGCGGCCGACGTCGGTGACAGCGCGGGCGACGGCAGCGGCATCTCCGACTTCTTCTCGATCGACAACCGGACCGGCGCGCTGCGCGCCCACATCTCGGCGCCGGGCAAGACGTACGCGGCCCGCTGCGACGACATCGACCAGCTCGACCACTGCTCCGGGCTCGCGGTCGGCAACGACCGGCTCTACATCGCCACCGAGGAGCACGACGGCAGCGGCGGCTCCTACAGCCGGACCAACGAGATCGTCTCCTTCGACCTCGCCACCGGCAAGGAGACCGGCCAGCGCGCGGACGCCGGTAACGGCTACACCATCGCCCCGCTGCGCATGGACGGCGAGAACGTCCTCGCCTACAAGTCCCCGCCCTACGACAAGGGCGGCCAGATCGTCAGCGTCGACGGCGGCACCTTCAAGCAGACCAAGCTGCTGGAGAACCCGAAGACGGACGCGGAGAGCACCATGTCGCCCCAGTACTCGGAGATCCTCTACGGCCAGGGGCACCTGTACCTGGCGGAGGTCTACGCGGACAAGGCGTCCTCCGCGAGCGACAAGAAGTACCTCGCCATCGCCTTCGGCACCGGCGGCTGACCCGCCGCCACCCGGCCCTCTCGGCAGCCCCGGCCCCGTCCCCGCTCAGGGGGCGGGGCCGGGCGCGTACCGCTCCGCACCCGCGCATGCCAGGAATGCCGGAAAGTCCGCCGATCCGGGCGCTTCTCGCCGGTAGGGGCAGCGCAACGTCGAACAAGCGTGTAGCTTCCGGGGGCATGAAGGGCGGGGGTGGTGGTCGGGCCCCCTGTCCTCGGGGACCGGTGGGCATCCATGGTGGCAGCCATCGGGGGGACTGGGGGGTTTGCTCGATGGGAGTGCGGCTGATGGTGGTCGACGACCACCGACTGCTCGCCGAGGCGCTGGCCTCGGCGCTGAAGCTGCGGGGACACCGGGTGCTGGCGGCGGCGGCGCCCGCGGCGGGCGCGGCGGAACTGGTGATCAGCCGGGCGCCCGAGGTGTGCCTGCTGGGCACCGCGGTCCCGGCCGAACCGGGCATCTTCGACCCGGTCGTGCGGATCAAGCGGGAGCGTCCGCAGGTCGCGGTCCTGGTCCTGGGGCCGGTCCCGAACCCGCGCGGTATCGCGGCGGCCTTCGCGGCGGGCGCCTCGGGCTACGTACGGCACGACGAGCGCATCGAAGGCGTCGAGCGGGCGATCATGAAGGCCAGGGCGGGTGAGGCGGCCGTGGCACCGCAACTGCTTCAGGGCGCCTTCAGCGAACTGCTCAACCCGGCGGCACAGCCCGACGACGAGGGCCAGCGGCTGCTGCGGATGCTCACCCCGCGCGAGGTGGAGGTGCTGGTCAGGGTGGCCGACGGGGAGGACACCCGGGTGATCGCGGCCGGGATGGGGATAGCGCCCTCGACGGCCCGCACCCATGTGCAGCGGGTCCTGATGAAGCTGGGGGTCGGCTCCCGGCTGGAGGCGGCGGCGCTCGCGGCCCGTACCGGGCTGCTGGACCGGGCCGGACCGGTGCCGCACTCCTTCGAAGCGGGTGCGGGGCCGGAGTGAACTCCGGCCCCGCACAAGGCGGTTACTCGCCCGTGGGCTTTCGGCCCGGCCCGCCCGGCCCGGCGGTTCCACCCGCCCTGCCCAGCCCGGTTCCGCCGGGCTCGTCGGGGTCGGCGGCGGGCGGCGGCGGTGGGGTGGGCCGCAGCTTGAGCCAGCCGAGGAAGAAGACGCCCAGCAGGAGCATCGCGATCCCGGTCCACAGGTTGATGTTGACGCCCTCGGACTTGGCCAGGGAGGCGTGCGAGGGGTTGATGCCCGCGATGGTGACGATGACGCCGTAGACGACGAACAGGGCGCCGATGATCAGGCGCAGGTCGAAGATGCGGGCGGCGGTGGCGGACTTGGCCTCCAGTTCGGTGACGGTCCGCTGGAGGTCCTTCTCGGAGTGGTCGGACATGGTCTCTCCAGTTTCCTCTCGGCGGCCGTCAGAACGAGAACGGGATGTAGCAGATCGCGGCCAGGATCACCGCGCCCCAGCCGAGCAGGGCGGGCCTGCGGTACCAGGCGTCGTCGCCCGCGGCGGCGGGTTCGGTCATCCCGGGCGAGGTGGTGCCGTAGACCAGGCCCTGGAGTTCGTCGGCCGGCTTCGGCTTGGTGAACAGGGAGACCGCGACCATGACGACCGCGCCGGCGACGAAGCCGGCGATCGCGGAGACGAAGTTGGCGCCCTGGTCGGAGGGGATGGAGATGATGCCCTGCTTGTAGATCCAGAAGTAGTTCACCATCGCGGTGACCGTGCCCGCGAGCAGGCCCCAGAAGCCGGACTTGGGGGTGGCGCGCTTCCAGAACATGCCGACGATGAAGACGACGAACATCGGCACGTTGAAGAAGGAGAACAGCGTCTGGAGGTAGCTCATGATGTTCGAGAACGACGACGCCAGGAACGCCGTGCCGACCGAGGCGGCGACACCGACGACGGTGATGAGCCGGCCGAACCGCACGTAGTAGGTGTCCTCGCGGTCCGTGACGACGTACTTGGACCAGATGTCGTTGGTGAACACCGTGTTGAAGGACGACACGTTGGCCGCCATGCCGGCCATGAACGCGGCCAGCAGACCGGTCACGGCGATGCCGAGGACGCCGTTGGGCAGCAGCTCCTGCATCAGGTACGGGATGGCGTCGTTGTACTGGAGGTCCGAGCCGGAGGTGCCGATCTTCGGCACCAGGACGGCGGCGACCAGGCCCGGGATCATCACCAGGAAGACGATGAAGACCTTCGGGTAGGCGGCGATCAGCGGGGTGCGCTGGGCGGCGGAGAGGTTCTTCGCGGACAGGGCGCGCTGCACCTCGGCGAAGTTGGTCGTCCAGTAGCCGAAGGAGAGCACGAAGCCGAGACCGAGGACGATGGTCAGCCAGTTGGCGCCCAGCGGGTTGACGCTGCCGATGCCGGTGCCGCCCCACGCGCTGGTGAAGTTGGCGCCGTGGGTCTTGGTGAGGGAGTGGGTCAGCCCGTCCCAGCCGCCGACCTTCTTCAGGCCGAGGTAGGAGATCGGGATGAGGGCCGCCAGGATCACGAAGAACTGGAGGACCTCGTTGTAGATCGCGGACGACAGCCCGCCCAGGGTGATGTACCCGAGCACGAAGGCGCCGGCGACCACGATCGCCACCCACTGCGGCCAGCCGAGGAGCGCCTCGACGACGATCGCGAGGGCGTACAGGTTGACCCCGGCGATCAGGATGGCGGCGAAGGCGAACAGGGCCGAACTCAGCAGATGTGCGGCCTTGTCGAAACGCATCAGCAGGAACTCGGGGACCGAGCGGACCTTCGAGCCGTAGTAGAACGGCATCATCACCAGGCCGAGGAAGACCATGGCGGGGATGGCGCCGATCCAGTACCAGTGCACGGTGTACGCGCCGTACTGCGCGCTGTTGGCCGCCATGCCGAGGATCTCGGTGGCCGCCAGGTTGGCGGAGATGAAGGCGAGGCCGGTGATCCAGGCGGGCAGCGAGCGTCCGGAGAGGAAGAAGTCCAGGCTGGTCTTGACCGATCTGCGCGCGGCGAAGCCGATGCCGAGGACGACGATGAAGTAGATCGCCAGGATCGTGTAGTCGAGCCCGTTGGTCGGGAGGCGGAGCCCGGCGGCGAGGGAGGTGGCGGTTGGCATGCATGTACCTATGCCCCACGAAGCGCGTGAGCCACCCACGACGCGCTGGCGCGCCCCGAACGCACGCAGGCATTGACGCGACTGTTGATTTGTGGTTTGTTGTGTTCGTTTCTGTTTGATGGTTTGGTGTGGTGTGGATGAGGAGTCCCGCAGTGAAGAAGACCTCGACCCGGCTGGCCGACGGTCGCGAGCTGATCTACTACGACCTGCGCGACGACACCGTGCGCGACGCGGTCGACCGCCGTCCGCTGGAGCGGACCGTCACGTCCTCGGAGATCCGCCGCGACCCGCTGCTCGGCGACTCCGTCGCCGTCGCCTCGCACCGGCAGGGCCGCACCTACCACCCCCCGGCCGACCAGTGCCCGCTCTGCCCCACCCACGGCGACCGGCTGAGCGAGATCCCGGACTCCTCGTACGACGTCGTCGTCTTCGAGAACCGCTTCCCCTCGCTGGCCGGCGACTCGGGCCGGTGCGAGGTGGTCTGCTTCACCTCCGACCACAACGCCTCCTTCGCCTCGCTGGGCGAGGAGCAGGCGCGGCTCGTCCTCGACGCCTGGACCGACCGGACCGCCGAGCTCTCCCAACTGCCCTCCGTGGAGCAGGTGTTCTGCTTCGAGAACCGGGGCGAGGAGATCGGGGTCACCCTCGGCCACCCGCACGGCCAGATCTACGCCTACCCCTTCACCACCCCCCGCACCGCGCTGATGCTGCGGCAGGCCGCCGCCCACAAGGAGGCGACCGGCGGGGAGAACCTCTTCGACGCCGTCCTGGAGCGGGAACTCGCCGGCGAGCGGGTCGTCCTGGAGAGTGAACACTGGGCGGCCTTCGTGCCGTACGCGGCGCACTGGCCCTACGAGGTCCACCTGTACCCCAAGCGCCGGGTGCCCGACCTGCTCGGTCTGGACGAGGCGGCGCGCACAGAGTTCGCCCAGGTCTATCTGGAACTCTTGAGGCGCTTCGACCGGATCTTCGGTGCGGGGGAGCCGTCGACGCCGTACATCGCCGCCTGGCACCAGGCGCCGTTCGGCACGCCGGCCGGGCTCGACGGTGTGAGCCGGGACGACTTCGCGCTCCACCTAGAGCTTTTCACCATCCGCCGGACTTCCGGCAAGCTGAAGTTCCTCGCGGGTTCCGAGTCCGGCATGAGCGTGTTCATCAACGACGTGCCGCCGGAGCGCGCGGCCGAGCGACTGCGAGAGGTAGCGAGTTGATGAGCGGTAAGTACCTGGTCACGGGCGGGGCGGGATACGTCGGCAGCGTGGTCGCCCGGCATCTGCTGGAGGCGGGCCACGAGGTCACCGTCCTGGACAACCTCTCGACCGGCTTCCGCGAGGGCGTGCCCGCCGGGGCCGCGTTCATCGAGGGCGACATCCGCGACGCCGCCAAATGGCTGGACCCCTCCTACGACGCGGTCCTGCACTTCGCCGCCTCCTCGCAGGTCGGCGAGTCGGTCGTCAAGCCGGAGAAGTACTGGGAGAACAACGTCGGCGGCTCGATGGCGCTGCTCGCCGCGATGCGCGAGGCCGGCGTCCGCACCCTCGTCTTCTCCTCCACGGCGGCCACCTACGGCGAGCCGGAGGAGGTCCCGATCGTCGAGACGGCGCGCACCTCGCCGACCAACCCCTACGGCGCCACCAAGCTCACCGTCGACCTGATGATCACCAGCGAGGCGGCGGCACACGGCCTCGGCGCGGTGTCGCTGCGCTACTTCAACGTCGCGGGCGCCTACGGCAGCAGCGGCGAGCGCCACGCCCCCGAGTCGCACCTCATCCCGCTGGTGCTCCAGGTCGCGCAGGGCAAGCGGGACGCCATCTCGGTCTTCGGCGAGGACTACCCGACGCCGGACGGCACCTGCGTCCGCGACTACATCCACGTGGCGGACCTGGCCGAGGCGCACCTGCTCGCGCTCCAGGCCGCCCGGCCCGGCGAGCACCTGATCTGCAACCTCGGCAACGGCGCGGGCTTCTCCGTCCGCGAGGTCATCGAGACGGTGCGCCAGGTCACCGGGCACCCGATCCCCGAGGTGGTGGCCCCGCGCCGGGGCGGCGACCCGGCGGTCCTGGTCGCCTCGGCGGCGACCGCCCGGGAGCGCCTCGGCTGGAACCCGTCCCGCGCGGATCTCGCGGGCATCGTCGCGGACGCGTGGGAGTTCGCCCAGAACGCAACGCACACGGAGGGATAGGCAAGTGGGGGTACGTGAAGGCTTCCAGCAGCTCTACGGAGCCGCTCCCGAGGGCGTGTGGGCCGCGCCGGGCCGGGTCAACCTGATCGGCGAGTACACGGACTTCAACGAGGGTTTCGTGATGCCGCTCGCCCTGCCGCACACGGCGGTCGCGGCGGTCTCCCGGCGCAGCGACGGCGTGCTGCGGCTGCACTCGGCGGACATCGAGGGCCCGGTCGTCGAACTGCACCTGGACGCCCTGGTGCCGCGCACCAACACCAGTTGGGCCGCGTACCCGGCGGGTGTGGTGTGGGTGCTGCGCGAGGCGGGCCACGAGGTGACCGGCGCGGACATCCACCTGTCCTCCACGGTGCCGACCGGCGCGGGCCTGTCGTCGTCGGCGGCGCTGGAGGTCGTCACCGCGCTCGCCCTCAACGATCTCTTCGAACTGGGCCTGTCCGCACCGGAGTTGGCGAAGCTGGCACAGCGCGCGGAGAACGACTTCGTGGGCGTGCCGTGCGGGATCATGGACCAGACCGCCTCGGCGTGCTGCGAGGAGGGCCACGCGCTGCACCTCGACTGCCGTGACCTGTCGGTCCGCCAGATCCCCTTCGACCTCGCCTCGCAGGGCCTCTCGCTGCTGGTCGTCGACTCCCGCGTCAAGCACGCGCTGGGCGACGGCGCGTACGCGGAGCGCCGGGAGGGGTGCGAGGAGGGCGCCCGCCGGCTGGGCGTCCCGTTCCTGCGGGACCTGCCCTACGCGGAGCTGGAGGCGTCGCTGGCCCGGCTGTCCGACGACCGCCTGCGTCGCTACGTCCGCCATGTCGTCTCCGACGACCACCGGGTCGGCCAGGTGGTCGCCCTCCTCGACGCGGGCGACGTCCGCGCGATCGGGCCGCTGCTCACCGAGGGCCACGTCTCCCTCCGGGACGACCTGCGCATCTCCTGCGCCGAACTCGACCTGGTCGTCGACACGGCGGTCGCGGCCGGTGCCCTCGGCGCCCGGATGACCGGCGGCGGGTTCGGCGGCTCGGCGGTCGTCCTGGTGGAGAGCGCCGACACGGAGGCGGTCACCAAGGCCGTCGAGGAGGCGTTCGCGGCGGCCGGGTACACGGCGCCGCGCGTCTTCCCGGGGCTGCCGTCGGCCGGGGCGCGCAGGCTCAGCTGAGCCGCTTGGTCATGGTGTACTCGGTGATCCCCGGCGGATAGTCGGGGATCGCGCACACCACCTCGTACCCCTGCTTCCGGTAGAAGCCGGGAGCCTGGAAGTCCCAGGTCTCCAGGCGGGCCGCCGCGCAGCCGCGTTCCCGGCGGGCCAGCCGCTCCGCCGCGGCGAGCAGCCGGCCGCCGAGGCCGGTGTCCCGGTGCGGGGCGTCGACCCAGAGGTAGGTGACGTGCAGCCAGCCCGCCCAGGTGTGCCCGACGAGACCGCCCGCCAGGGCGTCCGCGCCGTCCGACGCCCACACGTGGAGCGGAACGTCGCGCTCGGCCGGGGTGCCGCGCAGGGCGCGCAGGACCGGGGAGGCCGCGGTGTTGGTTTCGAGCAGCCGGGCCCTGAGCAGATCCCGTCGGGCCGGGTCGACTTTCGTCTCCATACGAAACATGCGGCTCACCATAAACGCGTCCGGCGGACAGTTCCGCAAATCCGCTTCCGCTCCGGGCCCCCGGCCGTACTCTGATGAGCAGCACCGGTGGGGGCCGGTGCCGATCAGGGGGCGAGACAGTCGGGTACGACGCCCGATGAGGGGGTAGCAGTCCGGACACGGCGGCGGTCGTGCGGCTCGGGCCTCCCCGGGCGTCGTACCCGCGCCGGTCGCGTCGTCTCCCGACGATGGGTATCCCCCGCTCCGTGAGGAGCCTGGGGAAGGGGGTTTCGTGGTTCGCATCCGAGTCCTGGTCGTCGACGACCACCGCATCTTCGCCGAGTCGCTCGCCGCGGCACTGGCGGCTGAGCCGGACGTCGACGTCTCCGCGGCGGGCAGCGGTCCCGCCGCTCTGCGCTGTATGGAGCGGGCGACCGCCGAGGGCCGCCGGTTCGACGTCCTGCTGGTCGACTCCGAACTCGGCGGCAACGTGCCCGGCGCGCGGCCCGCCGTCCCCGTGCAGGAGGCCAACCAGGACGGTCTCGTCGACGGGATCTCCCTGGTCGTCGGGGTCCGCTCGGCGCAGCCGGGCGTCCGGACGGTCGTCCTGGCCGAGAAGGACGATCCGCGCCGGGCCGCCCTCGCGCTCCAGGCCGGCGCGTCCGGCTGGGTCGCCAAGGACTGTTCGCTCTCCCGGCTGCTCACCGTCATACGCGGGGTGCTGCGCGACGAGACGCATCTGCCGCCGGCCCTGCTGACCGGGGTGCTGCGGGAGCTGACCGCCGCCCGCAAGCACCGCACCGACAGCGAGCGGCTGGTGGAGTCGCTGACCCCGCGCGAGCGGGAGGTGCTGCGCTGCATGGTCGCGGGGCTGGGCCGCAAGGCGGTGGCCGAGCGGCTCTTCCTCTCCCCGCACACGGTGCGCACGCACATGCAGAACGTGCTCGGCAAGCTCGGGGTGCACTCCACGCTGGCCGCCGTGGCCCTCGCCCGCCGTGCCGGGGTGGGGCCGGCCGATCTCGGCGCCGGGGGGCGGATGGTGCCGGAGGAGAGCAGCAGCGCCTGACCGGTGGCGGCCGTGTCAGCCGGGGATGTTGTCGAACGGGGCGGTCAACTGGCGCAGCAGTCCGGCCAGTTCGCCCCGCTGGGTGCGGGAGAGCTCGCCGAGGATCGCGCGCTCCTGGGTCAGCAGCCCGGCCAGCGCCTGGTCCGCGCGGTCCTGGCCCTCGGTGGTCAGCCGCACCAGTACGCCCCGGCGGTCGCTCGGGTCGGGCAGCCGCTCCACCAGGCCCTTCTTGGTCAGCCGGTCGATACGGTTCGTCATCGTGCCGGAGGTGACCAGGGTCTGCGTCAGCAGCTGCCCCGGCGAGAGCTGGTACGGGCTGCCCGCGCGCCGCAGCGCCGTCAGGACGTCGAACTCCCAGGGTTCCAGGCTGTGTTCGGAGAACGCCAGCCGACGGGCCCGGTCCAGGTGCCGGGCCAGCCTGCTCACCCGGCTGAGTACCTCGAGCGGTTCCACGTCGAGGTCCGGGCGCTCCCGGCGCCACGCTGCGACCAGCCGATCGACCTCGTCCTCCATGACGATCAGTGTAATGGTTGTGTCGACGTGAAGTCTCTTGATGTCGAGCCTCTTGACATCGAGATAATAGGGCCGGGAAGGTGGAGGTCATGAAGACCCCGACCTGGGACCCCGCCCAGTACCTGCGCCACGCCGGCCACCGCGCCCGCCCCTTCACCGACCTCCTCGCCCGGGTCCCGGACCTCCCCGGCGACCCGCCCCGCATCGCCGACCTCGGCTGCGGCCCGGGCAACGTGACCGCCGTCCTCGCCGCCCGCTGGCCCGCCGCCCGCATCACCGGCTACGACAACTCACCCGAGATGCTCGCCAGGACCGAGCCGTACGCGGGCCCCACCGCCGGCGGCGGACGCCTCGACTTCGCCCACGCGGACGCGGCCGCCTGGACGCCGGAGGAGACGTACGACCTGATCGTCTCCAACGCCGCGCTCCACTGGGTCGAGGGCCATCTGGACGCCTTCCCGCGCTGGCTGGCCGGCCTCGCCCCCGGCGGCACCCTCGCCTTCCAGGTGCCCGACAACATCGACGCGCCCCTGCACGCCCTGATGCGCGAACTCGCCGCCGGCGCCCGCTGGAGGAGCCGGCTCGGCGAGGTGCCCCGCCGCCAGGACTCGGTCCACCCGCCCGCCGTCTACCTCGACCACCTCGCCCGCCTCGGCTGCGAACCGGACGTCTGGCAGACCACGTACCAGCATGTCCTCGCGGGCGAGGACCCCGTGCTCGACTGGGTCAAGGGCACCGGACTGCGCCCGGTCCTGACGGCGCTGGCCGACGACCCCGAGGCGCGGGACGCGTTCGTCGCGGAGTACCGCGCCCTGCTCCGCGCGGCCTACCCAACGACGCCGTACGGCACGGTCCTGCCGTTCCGGCGCCTGTTCGCGGTGGCCCGCAAGGAGGGGTGAGGAGCGGTGAGGAGCGGCACGGAGGGACGATGAGCGGCGAGGACGGGTGCGAGGTCCTGTCCCGGTCGGCGACGAGGGCGCGGTTCAGGCCTTCCGGTGGCCGATCAGCCGCGGTTTCGCCTCCAGGCCGTCCAGCCCGTGCCACGCCAGATTGACCAGATGCGCCGCCACCTCCGCCTTCTTCGGCCGGCGCACGTCCAGCCACCACTGGCCGGTCAGCGCGACCATCCCGACCAGGGCCTGGGCGTAGAGGGGAGCGAGCTTGGAGTCGAAGCCGCGGTTCTTGAACTCCCGGCCCAGGATGTCCTCCACCTGGGTGGCGATGTCCGAGATCAGCGACGCGAAGGTGCCCGTCGACTGCGGGATGGGGGAGTCACGGACCAGGATGCGGAAGCCGTCCGTGTACTCCTCGATGTAGTCGAGCAGGGCGAAGGCCGCCTGCTCGCACAGTTCACGCGGATGGCCGGCCGTGAGCGAACTCGTCACCATGTCCAGCAGCCGGCGCATCTCCCGGTCCACCACGACCGCGTACAGACCCTCCTTGCCGCCGAAGTGCTCGTACACCACCGGTTTGGAGACCCCGGCTCTCGCCGCGATCTCCTCCACCGACGTGCCCTCGAACCCCCGCGCCGCGAAGAGCGTGCGGCCGATCTCCAGCAGCTGCTGACGGCGCTCCGCGCCGGTCATCCGGGTGCGGCGCGCACGCCGGGGCTTGTCATTGCTCGGGGTGCTGCTGGGATCGGTCGCCACGGCGTCAATCATGCCGCCTTCGACGGTTCCCTCCAGGGCCCGGAGCCGTCCCCGCCGGTGATACGGCGGGAATCGATACGCGAGCGTGACGGCCAGCGCACGTCATAGGCCCAGCCGAGCCGCTCGCACCAGCGGATGATCCGCGCCGAGGAGTCGAGCTGGCCGCGCTCCACACCGTGCCGCGCCGAGGTCGGGTCGGCGTGGTGCAGGTTGTGCCAGGACTCGCCGCAGGACAGGACGGCCAGCCACCACACGTTGCCCGAGCGGTCACGCGACTTGAAGGGCCGCTTGCCGACCGCGTGGCAGATGGAGTTGATCGACCAGGTGACGTGGTGCAGCAGCGCCACCCGGACGAGCGAACCCCAGAAGAACCCCGTGAACGCGCCCCACCACGACATCGTGGCCAGCCCGCCGATCAGCGGCGGCAGCGCCAGCGAGAGCAGCGCCCACCCGATGAACCCGCGGGAGATCGCGCGGATCGCCGGGTCCCTGATCAGGTCCGGCGCGTACTTCTCCTGCGGGGTCTGCTCCTCGTCGAACATCCAGGCGATGTGGGCCCACCACAAGCCCTTCATCAGCGCCGGGATCGTCTCACCGAACCGCCACGGGGAGTGCGGGTCGCCCTCGGCGTCGGAGAACCTGTGGTGCTTGCGGTGGTCGGCGACCCAGCGCACCAGCGGCCCCTCGACCGCCATCGACCCCGCGACGGCGAGCGCGATCCGCAGCGGGCGCTTCGCCTTGAAGGCACCGTGCGTGAAGTAGCGGTGGAAGCCGATCGTGATGCCGTGGCAGCCGAGATAGTAGAAGAAGACGAGCAGGCCCAGGTCGAGCCAGCTCACCCCCCAGCCCCAGGCCAGCGGCACCGCCGCGAGCAGGGCGAGGAACGGCACGGTGATGAAGAGCAGCAGCGTCAGCTGCTCCAGAGAGCGTTTCTGTTCCCCGCCCAGCGTGGCGGAGGGCAGTGACCCGTCGCTCCCCTCCGGGGCGTCGTCGATCACTTCGGAGCTCGTGGTCATGGGCGTCCCCTGTGGGGTTGGAGGGTGGTGGCAGATGCCGGGCCGTGGAGCCCGAGCAAGAGTCCAGCAAGACTTCCCTACGGTTCCGTAACCTACGGCAACGTAAGTATGGCAGCGCGTCGACCGGTGGACGAAGCCCGTATGACCGCGCGTCCGCGTGGACACCTATCCTTGGTGTCGGTCGGACAGCGCGGTCCGCTCTGTTTTCTGCCCGGAGGTCCGTCCCCTATGCGGCAGCCGCCGCGAGACCGCCGTCCGGGTTCCCTCCAGACGAGCTTCACCACTGCAAGGAGCCGCACCTGTGAGCAGTGCCGACGACCTGACTACGAGCACCATGTCGACCAACAGCGAACTGCGCGCCGACATCCGGCGACTGGGCGACCTCCTCGGCGAGACCCTCGTCCGCCAGGAAGGGCCCGAGCTGCTCGAACTGGTCGAGAAGGTCCGCCGCCTGACCCGGGAGGACGGCGAGGCCGCCGCCGAGCTGCTGCGGGGCACCGAGCTGGAGACCGCGGCCAAGCTGGTCCGCGCCTTCTCCACCTACTTCCACCTCGCCAACGTCACCGAGCAGGTGCACCGCGGGCGCGAACTGCGCGCCAAGCGCGCCGCCGAGGGCGGACTGCTGGCCCGCACCGCCGACCGGCTCAAGGACGCCGACCCCGACCACCTGCGCGAGACGGTCCGCAACCTCAACGTCCGGCCCGTCTTCACGGCCCACCCCACCGAGGCCGCGCGCCGCTCCGTCCTCAACAAGCTGCGCCGCATCGCCGCCCTCCTGGAGACCCCGGTCATCGAGTCCGACCGCCGGCGCCTCGACACCCGACTGGCCGAGAACATCGACCTCGTGTGGCAGACGGACGAACTGCGCGTCGTACGCCCCGAACCGGCCGACGAGGCCCGCAACGCCATCTACTACCTCGACGAACTGCACGCCGGAGCCGTCGGCGACGTCCTCGAAGACCTCACCGCCGAGCTGGAGCGGGTCGGCGTCCGGCTCCCCGACGACACCCGCCCGCTCACCTTCGGCACCTGGATCGGCGGCGACCGCGACGGCAACCCCAACGTCACCCCCCAGGTCACCTGGGACGTCCTGATCCTCCAGCACGAGCACGGCATCAACGACGCCCTGGAGATGATCGACGAGCTGCGCGGCTTCCTCTCCAACTCGATCCGCTACACCGGCGCGACCGAGGAACTCCTGGAGTCCCTCCACACCGACCTTGAGCTGCTCCCCGAGATCAGCCCCCGCTACAAGCGGCTCAACGCCGAGGAGCCCTACCGGCTCAAGGCCACCTGCATCCGGCAGAAGCTGGAGAACACCAAGACGCGGCTCGCCACCGGCACCCCCCACGAGCCCGGCCGCGACTACCTCGGCACCGCCCAGCTGCTGCACGACCTCACCCTCATCCAGAGCTCGCTCAGGCAGCACCGCGGCGGCCTCTTCGCGGACGGCCGCATGGACCGCACGATCCGCACCCTCGGCGCGTTCGGCCTCCAGCTCGCCACCATGGACGTACGCGAGCACGCCGACGCCCACCACCACGCCCTCGGCCAGCTCTTCGACCGGCTCGGCGAGGAGTCCTGGCGCTACGCCGACATGCCCCGCGAGTACCGCGCCAAGCTCCTCGCCAAGGAGCTCCGCTCCCGGCGCCCCCTCGCGCCCACCCCGGCGCCCGTGGACGCGGCCGGCGAGAAGACCCTCGGTGTCTTCGAGACCGTCAAGCGGGCCCTCACGGTCTTCGGGCCCGAGGTGATCGAGTCGTACATCATCTCCATGTGCCAGGGCGCCGACGACGTCTTCGCCGCTGCCGTACTGGCCCGCGAGGCGGGGCTCGTCGACCTGCACGCCGGCTGGGCGAAGGTCGGCATCGTGCCGCTGCTGGAGACCACCGACGAACTCAAGGCCGCCGACACGATCCTGGAGGACATGCTCTCCGACCCGTCCTACCGGCGCCTGGTCGCGCTCCGCGGGGACGTCCAGGAGGTCATGCTCGGCTACTCCGACTCCTCGAAGTTCGGCGGCATCACCACCTCCCAGTGGGAGATCCACCGCGCCCAGCGGCGGCTGCGCGACGTCGCCCACCGCTACGGCGTCCGGCTGCGGCTCTTCCACGGCCGCGGCGGCACGGTCGGCCGCGGCGGCGGCCCCTCGCACGACGCGATCCTCGCCCAGCCCTGGGGCACCCTGGAGGGCGAGATCAAGGTGACCGAGCAGGGCGAGGTCATCTCCGACAAGTACCTCGTGCCGTCGCTGGCCCGGGAGAACCTGGAACTCACCGTCGCCGCCACCCTCCAGGCCTCCGCCCTGCACACCGCCCCCCGCCAGTCCGACCAGTCGCTCGCCCGCTGGGACGCGGCGATGGACGTCGTCTCGGACGCGGCCCACGACGCCTACCGCCGGCTCGTGGAGGACCCCGACCTGCCCGCGTACTTCTTCGCCGCCACCCCCGTCGACCAGCTCGCCGACCTGCACCTCGGCTCGCGCCCCTCCCGCCGGCCCGACTCCGGCGCCGGCCTCGACGGACTGCGCGCCATCCCGTGGGTCTTCGGCTGGACCCAGTCCCGGCAGATCGTGCCCGGCTGGTTCGGCGTCGGCTCCGGCCTGAAGGCGCTGCGCGAGGCGGGCCTGCCGCAGGAGGGGGAGACGGTCCTCGACGAGATGCACGACCGGTGGCACTTCTTCCGCAACTTCGTCTCCAACGTCGAGATGACCCTCGCCAAGACGGACCTGCGGATCGCCGGCCACTACGTCGACACCCTCGTCCCCGACCACCTCAAGCACGTCTTCGACACCATCCGGGCCGAACACGAACTCACCGTGCGCGAGGTGCTGCGCATCACCGGCGAGAGCGAACTCCTCGACGCCACCCCGGTGTTGAAGCAGACCTTCACCATCCGTGACGCCTACCTGGACCCGATCTCCTACCTCCAGGTCACCCTCCTGAAGCGGCAGCGCGACGCCGCGGCGGCCGGCGCCGAGCCCGACCCGCTGCTCGCCCGCGCCCTGCTCCTGACGGTCAACGGCGTGGCGGCGGGCCTGCGCAACACCGGCTGACCCCGCAATGGACAGTGCCCCCGGGTCGCCGCGGCGACCCGGGGGCAGTGTCGTACGGACGACTCTCAGACCGCCACGAAGGCCGCCGTCAGCAGGGCGAGCCCCGCACCCGCGAGCAGCCACGCGGCCCGGCGCAGCCGCAGGCCGCCCGCCACCACCACCGAGGCGAGCAACAGGGCGCCGCCCAGCGGCACCCACGCGTAGAGGACGCCGGCCGGGCCGGAGCGCAGCACCTCGTCGGTGCCCGGCTTCACGACCACCGCGTACGTCCCGCCCTTGCGGACCGCGACCGACCTGTCGATGACGACCCGGCTCCGCGCGGCCGACCCCGCCGACACCGGCTTGTACGGTCCGGTGCAGGTGTCCCCGGAGCACGCGGTCACCTCGACCGTGCCGCTCTCCCGGCCCTTGGTCAGCATCACGTTGTGCGCGGTGCCCCAGGAGCCCCAGACGCCCGCGATCAGGAGCAGCAGGGTGACGGCGCCCATCGCCGCGATCCGCCCGAACCGCAGCGCGGCGAAGGTGTCCGAAGAGGAAGGGGAGGCGGCGGCAGGGGGCATGGCCGGGATCATTGGCCATACCCGCACTCCTGGTCAACTCCGGCCGGGTCCGGCGCCGTTGCCACGGGCCGTGGCGGGCGCCACGTCAGGAGTTGTACGCGCTCTGCGCCCGCTCCAGCCCCTCGGCCACCAGGCACTCCACCGCGTCCGCCGCCCGGTCCACCAGGAAGGCCAGCTCCTTGCGCTCGGTGGAGGAGAAGTCCTTCAGCACGAAGTCGGCCACCTGCATCCGGCCCGGCGGCCGGCCGATCCCGAACCGCACCCGGTGGTACTCGGCGCCCATCGCCTTCGTCATCGACTTCAGCCCGTTGTGCCCGTTGTCCCCGCCGCCCAGCTTGAGCCGCAGGGTGCCGTAGTCGATGTCGAGTTCGTCGTGCACGGCCAGGACGTTGGCCAGCGGCACCTTGTAGAAGTCACGCAACGCGTTGACCGGGCCGCCGGAGAGATTCATGTACGACGTCGGTTTCACCAGCACGATCCGGCGGCTCGCCGGACCCGGCGCACCCATCCGCCCCTCGACGACCTGCGCCTGCGCCTTCCCGGCCCGCTTGAACTTCCCGCCGGTCCGCTCCGCCAGCAGATCGGCCACCATGAACCCCACGTTGTGCCGGTTGGCCGCGTACTCGGGCCCCGGGTTGCCGAGCCCCACGATCAGCCAGGGGGCGTTGGCGTCGCTCGTCACGTCCGTGTCTCCTTGGATACGCGCCAGCCGCCGCCCCCGTACCGGACGGGGACAGCGGCTGACGCAGTGGTGAAGGTGAGGATCAGGCCTCGGCGCCCTCGGCGGTGCCCTCGCCCTCGGCGGCTTCCTCGGCCTGCGCCGAGAGGACCTGGAGGACGACGGCGTCCTCGTCGATCGCGAGGGTCGTGCCGGTGGGCAGCGGGATGTCCTTGGCGGCGATGGAGGCACCGGCCTCCAGGCCCTCGATGGAGACGGTGACCGACTCCGGGATGTGCGTGGCCTCGGCCTCGACGGTCAGCGTGCTGAGCACGTGCTCCAGGAGGAAGGCGCCCGGCGCCAGTTCGCCCTCGGTGTGCACGTAGACCTCGACGGTGACCTTCTCGCCGCTCTTCACCAGCAGCAGGTCGACGTGCTCCAGGAAGCCCTTGATGGCGTCGCGCTGGACGGCCTTCGGGATCGCCAGCTGGGTCTTGCCCTCGATGTCCAGGGTGAGCAGGACGTTCGGGGTACGCAGCGCCAGCTGGAGCTCGTGGCCCGGCAGGGTGATGTGGGCGGGCTCGGCACCGTGGCCGTAGACGACCGCGGGAACCTTCTTGTCGCGGCGGATGCGGCGGGCTGCGCCCTTGCCGAACTCGGTGCGGGTCTGCGCGGCGAGCTTGATCTCGGCCATGTTCACTCCTCGTAGAAACGTCGGGGAAGGTGGTCACCCGGCCGAACATCGGCCTGCTACGAAGAGCGCGTCGATAACGGACCGCCGCACCTGGAACGGTACGGCCTCCCTCGCCGAGCAACTCACGCAGTCTACTCGGAAGGGGAGGCCGTACCCAAAACGATCTCCGCCGCCCGCCGGCCGGCGGCCCTACTGCTCGTCGAAGAGGCTCGTCACCGAACCGTCCTCGAAGACCTCGCGGACCGCGCTCGCGATGGTCGGGGCGATCGACAGCACCGTGATCTTGTCCAGGTCCACGCCGACCTCGCCCGGGGTGGGCAGGGAGTCGGTGAAGACGAACTCGCTGACCCGGGAGTTCTTCAGCCGGTCCGCCGCCGGGCCCGACAGCACACCGTGCGTCGCCGTCACGATGACGTCCTCGGCGCCGTGCGCGAACAGGGCGTCCGCGGCGGCGCAGATCGTGCCACCCGTGTCGATCATGTCGTCGACCAGGACACAGACGCGGCCCTTGACCTCGCCCACCACCTCGTGGACGGTCACCTGGTTCGCCACGTCCTTGTCACGCCGCTTGTGCACGATCGCCAGCGGCGCCCCCAGCCGGTCGCACCAGCGGTCGGCGACCCGCACCCGGCCCGCGTCGGGCGAGACGACGGTCAGCTTGTTCCGGTCCACCTTGTGCCCCACGTAGTCCGCGAGGAGGGGAAGGGCGAAGAGATGGTCCACCGGCCCGTCGAAGAAGCCCTGGATCTGGTCGGTGTGCAGATCGACCGTGAGCAGCCGGTCGGCGCCCGCCGTCGCCATCAGGTCCGCGACCAGCCGCGCCGAGATCGGCTCTCGCCCGCGGTGCTTCTTGTCCTGCCGGGCGTAACCGTAGAAGGGCACGATCACCGTGATGGAGCGGGCCGACGCCCGCTTCAGCGCGTCGATCATGATCAGCTGCTCCATGATCCACTGGTTGATCGGAGCCGTGTGGCTCTGGATCACGAAGCAGTCCGCACCGCGCGCCGACTCCTCGTACCGGACGTAGATCTCACCGTTCGCGAAGTCGAACGCCTTGGTCGGGACGACGTCGACACCCAACTGCTCGGCGACCTCCTTGGCAAGCTCGGGGTGGGCGCGGCCGGAGAAGAACATCATCTTCTTCTCGCCGGTCGTCTTGATCCCGGTCACAGCACTGTCTCCTCAGAGGTTCATCAACTGGGTGTGCGCCTATCACGGTACGCCGAGTCCGACGTGCCGGTTTCCGGTCAGTCTTCGCCCTCGTCCTGACGGGAAGCGGTCGCGGCGGCCTTCGCCGCGGCGCTTCCCGGACGCTTGCGGGCCACCCAGCCCTCGATATTCCGTTGCTGGCCACGGGCCACGGCCAGCGAACCGGGCGGTACGTCCTTGGTGATCACGGAGCCGGCGGCGGTGTAGGCACCGTCCCCGACCGTGACAGGAGCCACAAACATGTTGTCCGAACCGGTCCGGCAGTGTGAGCCGATCGTGGTGTGGTGCTTGTCCTGTCCGTCGTAGTTCACGAAGACGCTGGCGGCACCGATGTTGGTGTGCTCGCCGATCGTCGCGTCCCCGACGTAGGACAGGTGCGGGACCTTCGTGCCCTCGCCGATCACGGCGTTCTTGGTCTCGACGTACGTGCCGACCTTCGACCGGACGCCGAGCCGGGTGCCGGGCCGGAGGTAGGCGTACGGCCCGACGGAGGCCCCGGCGCCGACATGGGCGCCGTCGGCGACGGTGTTGTCGACACGGGCGCCCGCCTCCACGGTGGTGTCCCTGAGGCGGCTGTTGGGGCCGACCTCCGCGCCCTCGCCGAGGTGGGTGGTGCCGTGCAGCTGGGTGCCGGGGTGCACGACCGCGTCCTGCTTGAAGGTGACCGTGGCGTCGATCCAGGTGGTGGCCGGGTCGACGACGGTGACGCCGGCGAGCATCGCGCCGGTCAGCAGCCGGTCGTTGAGGGAGCGGCGGGCCTCGGCCAGCTGCACCCGGTTGTTGATGCCGGCGATCTCCCGGTGGTCGCCGGCGACGCAGGCGCCCACCCGGTGACCGGCCTCGCGCAGGATGCCGAGGACGTCCGTGAGGTACTCCTCGCCCTGGCTGTTGTCGGTGCGGACCTTGCCGAGCGCGTCGGCGAGCAGCTGCCCGTCGAAGGCGAAGACACCGGAGTTGATCTCCCGGACGGCCCGCTGGGAGTCGGTGGCGTCCTTGTGCTCGACGATCGCGGTGACCGCCCCGGAGGCGCCGTCGCGGATGATGCGGCCGTACCCGGTGGCGTCCGGGACCTCGGCGGTCAGGACGGTGACGGCGTTCCCGTCGGCGCTGTGGGCGGCGGCCAGAGCCCGGAGGGTCTCGCCGCGCAGCAGCGGGGTGTCGCCGCAGACGACCACCACGGTCCCGTCGATCCCGCCGCCCAGCTCCTCCAGGGCCATGCGCACCGCGTGCCCGGTCCCGTTCTGCTCCGCCTGTACGGCCGTTCGCACGCCGGGGTGGGTCGCGCCGAGGTGGGCGGTGACCTTCTCGCGGGCGTGACCCACCACGACGACCAGGTTCCCGGGTTCCAACTCGCGGGCGGCGGCGAGCACATGACCGACCAGGGAGCGGCCGCAGATCTCGTGCAGGACCTTGGGTGTGGCCGACTTCATACGGGTGCCCTCACCCGCTGCGAGAACGACGACGGCTGCCGGGCGAATGGCGCTCACGGGTATGCCCTTCGGCTTCGGGGTGCTGGGATGCGGACATCCGCAGGATACCGGGGCGTTTCGTGAGCGACATGGGAGCGGGCCCTGACAGGGCTGTCACCGGTCAGGACCCGAAAGAAATGGTTGCTCCCCTGCCAGGACTCGAACCCGGACATATGGCACCAAAAGCCACAGTGCTGCCAATTACACCACAGGGGAATAACTCACCTAAACCGGACATTCGACCGGGTGGCGAGTGGCGCCCTCTACTATGCCGTACCAGGCGCCTTCCATGCGACGGTACAAGTCGGTGCTCCCGGTGACGTAGATGACCAGGCAACCCCGATAGGCCGCCTCGGTGTTCCTGCGGTTCGTCAGGGGGTTGTGCTTCTTGAGCGTGGCCCGCCGGAACGCCGAACGGTCCACGCCCACAAGCTCCGCCCAGAACTCCTCGGCTCCGACCGCATCCGCCGTTTCATGGATGCTCAGGCGGAACCGCATGCGCTCGCGCTCCACTCCCAGGGACTCGAGCCAGCGCACAAAGAAGCGGATGACGTCGGGGTCGCTGTTGATGAACTGAAGGCTCTCGCGCCGTTGCGGGCTGTGTGCTCTGTCCTTCGTGCCCTCGGCCCAATAGAGGGCGACACCCGCCAGGAACAACTCCCGGCCGGTCGGTGCGCCGATCTCCCGCGCGGCAGCCGCCTTCGCCTCCTGCCGCCGCCCCTCCCGCACCGGCAGCTCGTGCTCCCACCTCTTGCGTGCCGCCAGTTTCGCCTGCTCCGCACGGTCGCGCCGCTCCGGCTTCGGCAAGTCCCGTACCCACAAGGAGATCGAACTCTTCGAGCAGCCGAGCTCCACCTGGATCCGGTCGTACGTCCAGCCCTGGACGCGGAGTTCCCGGGCCCTGCTCTGCAGGTCGTCCTTCGCGTTCGGGCGCTTCGTCCGATCTGGCGGCGGTTCGCCCTCCAGCAGGCGGTTGAGGATGTCGTTGTGGTCGACGTGCAGTCGGTCGCGGATCTGGCGTCGGCTGAGCCCCGCCCGCCGCGGGCTCACCGCTTGCGTGCGGAGGGCCTCGAAATCCGTGTTTGTGCTGCTCGCGTGTGTCATAGCCATACCTTCCGGCAGGATGATCCACTCGGGGTTCGAACAGTGTGCGATTCAATAGTTCGAGTGATTTCGGGTGGTTTCGCCGCCGTACCCACGCGGAGTGTGATGCGCGCCGGTCCCCGAAACTCGCCGGAAAAGCGGTGGCGGGCGCCCGTAGGCTGGACGGCATGACCACGACGGGGGAAGAGCACGCCGCGGGCCTCTGTGGGCCGTGGTGGTGGGCCAGGTGGCGCAGCGCCGCGCTCGACGGGGGGCTCGCCTTCCTGTCGGCGGTGGAGTGCGGGGCGGAGGGGATCCCGTTCGCCCAGGACGCGGGGATTCCGCCCGCGGTGGGGATCGTTTTCGGCGTGCTGGCCGGCTCGGTGCTGTTGATCCGCCGCAGATGGCCGATCGCCGTCGTGCTCGTCTCGATCGCCATCACCCCGGCCCAGATGGGCTTCCTGATGGGGATCGTCGGCCTCTACACCCTGGCGGCGGCCGAGTTGCCGCGCCGGATCATCGTCGCGCTCGCCGGCATGGCGCTGGTCGGGACGCTCATCGTCTCCTTCGTCCGCGTGCAGCAGGACATGAACCGGGGTGATCTGACCCTCGGCGACTGGTTCGTGCCGTTCGCCTCCATCACCACCTCGCTCGGACTGACCGCGCCCCCGCTCCTCCTCGGGCTCTACGTGGGCGCCCGGCGCCGGCTGATGGAGAGCCTGCGCGAGCGTGCCGACAGTCTCGAACGGGAGCTGCAACTGCTCGCCGAGCGCGCGGAGGAGCGCGCGGAGTGGGCGCGCGGCGAGGAACGGACCCGGATCGCCCGGGAGATGCACGACGTCGTCGCGCACCGGGTGAGCCTGATGGTCGTCCACGCCGCCGCCCTCCAGGCCGTGGCCCGCAAGGACCCGGAGAAAGCGGTGCGGAACGCCGCCCTGGTCGGGGACATGGGCCGGCAGGCCCTCACCGAGCTGCGGGAGATGCTGGGGGTGTTGCGCAGCGGGGACGGCGCGCGGCGGCCCGCCCCGGTGCCGCTCGTCGCGGTCAAGGTGGCCGCCGCTGCCGCCGCCTCGCGGGTCGCCGAGGGGGAGAGCGAGGGGCCCTGTCTCTCCGAACTGGACGAGCTGGTCGGGCAGTCGGCCGCCGCGGGCATGGTCGTGGACCTGTCCGTGGAGGGCACGGTACGGCCCTACCCGGCGGAGATCGAGCAGACCGCCTACCGGGTCGTCCAGGAGGCGCTGACCAACGTCCACAAGCACGCGGCGGGCGCGAAGACCCACGTACGGCTCGCGCACCGGATGGCGGAGCTCGCGATGCAGGTGGAGAACGGGCCGCCGCCCGAACCCGCCTCCGCGTCGGCGGCCCGGCTGCCGTCCGGCGGCAACGGCCTGCTGGGCATGAAGGAGCGGGTCCTCGCCCTGGGCGGCGTCTTCGTCTCCGGTCCCACGGAGGCGGGGGGCTTCCGGGTGTCGGCGGTCATCCCGGCGACCGTGTAGCACTCGTAGCGCCGTCTGCCGACTGCCGATCGCCAACTGCCGTCTGCTCCCGCGCAGTTCCGGCTCCCGGGCCCTCCGTTCACGGTCCGCCGCTCCCGGCCCCGGGCCCCCGTTTCCCGCCCGTCAGCTCGCCGTCAGCCGTACCGGCTCTATGCCGCCGACGAGGGCCGCGAGGGCCTGGTCGATGTCGGCGCCGAGGTACCAGTCGCCTGTGTGGTCGAGGGCGTAGACCCGGCCCTCGGAGTCGATGGCGAGCAGCGACCGGGTGTCGGACTCCTCGCCCAGTGGGCTGACCTCGCGGTCCAGGGCGCGGCCGAGGTCGCCGAGGGTGCGGGCCAGGTGCAGGCCGTGCAGCGGGTCGAGGTGCAGCGCGGCGGGGGCGACCTGGCGGCCGGGTCCGGGCGGGGCGAGCCGCAGTCCGCCGAACTCGGCCCAGGCCTCCACGGCGGCCGGGAACACGGCGTGCCGGTGTCCGGCCGGAGAGGCGTGTTCGCGCAGGGTGTCCGCCCAGATCTCGGCCTGCTTTATGTCCCAGCGCCCGGGGAGCCAGCCGGCGGCGCGCAGCGCGGCGTCGACGGGTACGGAGAAACGCGTGGTGGAGGTGCGGTCGGGGTGCATCTGCCCTTCGTTCGTTCAGGTCATGAGCGGGCGCCGGTGGTGGCCGCCGTGGTGCTTGTCGAGGGATACGTTGGGCGGGGCGCCGATGTTCGCGCGGCGCCCGGGCCGGGGTGGGAGCGGTTCTGGGAGTGGGGTCAGCCGTCCGTCGTCGTCGGGTCGACCACGCGGACGCCGAAGTGGGCGCTGAGGGCCGCGCAGGCACGGCACGGCGCGGCGAAGCTGCCGTGCAGCGGGTCGCCGTCCTCCCGGATCCGGCGGGCGGTGAGCTTGGCCTGCTTCAGGGCTTTGCGGGCCTCGCCGTTGGTCATCGGTTTGCGGGCGGCCCGCTTGCTGCGCGCGGCGTCGGCGGTGGCGATGTGCCGGGAGATGAGGATCACCTCGGCGCAGCGCCCGGTGAAGCGGTCCCGCTGGGCGCTGGTGAGCGTGTCCAGGAAGTCCTGGACGAGCGGGTGCAGGGCCGGGGCCTGGTCGCCGCGGGCCGCCGTGCCGGTGAGGGTGGCGCCGCGCACCGAGAGCGCGGCGGCGACGGTGGGGAGTATGCCGTCGCGGCGGTGCAGGAGTACCGGGACGTGGGCTTCCGCGGTGGCGCTCCAGCCGATCCGTGGGTCGCCGGACCTGCCCGTGTGCGGTCCCGTCTGCGTCGCGTTCATCATCGTCATCCCCTCCTGCGCATCCCCCGGCGGGACACAGAGTGCCAAATGCCGTGGCCCGTGCGGAAGCTGGGGCGTCCCGACACGCCCGGGCTTCGGCTGCCTGTCACGGTGGGGTGACGGCTGGTCACCGGAAGCGGAGGGCCGTGGACCGCTGCCGGTGACCGGTGTCGCCGTACCGCATAGGCTGTCGGCACCGCGTTCCACGCGGTCGTCGCGTGGAGACGGTTCGGTACGGACGATGTACAGACGATACGGACGACACAGTCGATACGGAACGTAAAGAGGCCAATGACGGCCGATACGGGCCGTACTGAGTGCCGCAGGGGGCAACCGCCATGACGACAGGTCGGCTCGGGCTGGGGGAGCCTCCCAGCCCTCAGGCCGGGGGAGAAGCCGTGCCGCCGAACGCGGCCTACGCCGGGCAGGTCGTGCACTTCCCGGACCCGGTCCGGGCGGCCCGCCACCCGCGCGGGGTGCGGATGGACGAGCACGGTTACCCCGACTTCTCGCCCTACGCGCGCGCCGCGGCCGAGATCGCCGAGCCGCCGGAGGGTTTCGGCGTCGACGAACTGCGGCTGACGGACTACGTGTCGGCCAACGCGGCCCTCGCCGCGACCGGCCACGAACTGTGGGACACCGTGCCCGCGGTCGCGACCCCGCACGGCTGGACCTGGCACCACGTGGCCGGCGGTCGCCGCCTCGAACTGGTCCCGGTCGACGTGAAGGCGCTGCTGCGCCACCACGGCGGCATCGCCACGTCCGGGGTCGACCACGGCAAGCGGGGCACCCGGCCGCTCCAGGAGACCCGGCCCGCCCACTTCGGGCTGCCGAAGTCGGCGGTGGCGGTGACCGAGGCGCAGGTGCAGGGCGTCGAGGAGGACCTGGGTTACCGGCTGCCGGGCGCCTACCGGTCGTTCCTGAAGGCGGCCGGCGGCTGCGCGCCGGCCGGCACCGCGCTCGACGCGGAACTGGGTCTCCTCATCGACCAGCCGTTCTTCACGGTGCGCGACGAGGCGGCCATAAACGACCTGGTGTACGTCAACAAGTGCCTGCGCGACCACCTCACAAAGGATTACCTCGCCGTCGGCTTCGTCCAGGGCGGCCTGCTCGCGGTGAAGGTGCGCGGCGAGCGGATCGGCTCGGTCTGGTTCTGCGCCTACGACGACGCCCGCGACGTCGATCCCTCGTGGGCGCCGGCCGACCGCGTGGCGCGGCTGCTGCTGCCGGCCGGGGACGACTTCGACGAGTTCCTGGCCCGACTGGCGGGCAGCCCGCCGGAGTTGGAGACGGTGGCGAACCTGATGGTGGACGGCGGGTTCGCGCGATCGGTGCCGGTGTCGACGGCGTCTTCGGCTTCGACGGCGTCTTCGGCGTCTTCGGTGGGGGAGTGAACTGGACGATGGTGACCTTCGCGCAGGCGCAGGAGCGCGCCGAGGAGTGGATCAACGGGGACGTGCCGTCGTATCAGCACCGTGAGGTGCGGGTGCGGGAGTTCGACCTCGGCTTCGTCGTCTGGGCCGAGGACCGCGCCGACGTTCCGCGTTCCGACGGCGGCGCGCAGCGGCTGGTGATCGCCCGGGACAGCGGGGAGGCCACGCTCTGGCCCGCGCTGCCGGTGGGCGAGGTCGTGCGCCGCTACGAGGAGGAGTACGGCGGTCCGGACGAGGTGCAGGACGCGGTGCCGGCGGCTCCCGCCCGGGTGGACCTCAACCAGACGTCGTTCCTGCTGAGTCCGCCGGAGTGGTTGCAGGAGGCGGCCGACAAGCTGGGTATTCCGGACCGGCGGGACGCGGCCCCGGCCGCCGCCGCTGCCGAAGTCCCCGCGCCGCGCGACGCGTTGCCCCGGACGCAGGCGGGGGTGCCCGGTGCCGGTGCGTCCTGGCCGCCCGCCGGCGGGAGCGACGACACCGGCGCGGAGCCGGCCGCGGGAGCGCCCGCCGGGGCGCCGAGCGCGCCGGCCGCGCCCGCCGGGGCCACGCCGTGGGCGGGGACGGACACCAACGGCGACGCCGGTGACGACCGTTCGGTACCGCTGCCCGCGACGGTCTTCGCGCCGCCGCTCGGTGACCGCGACGAGGACGCCCCGGCGGACGCCAGAACCGAACTGATCCCCGGCGGCAGCCAGTTGGGCCGTACGACGGTGGCCCCGGCGCTCGACGGCGCCGGACGCGCCGACCTCCCCGAGCGGTCCGACGCCCGGGGAGTGACCGACGGCACGCCCCCGCCGCCTCCGCCTGCTGCTCCGCAGGGCGCCCCGCAGTACGGGTACCCGAACAACTCCGGTGCGGTGGGCGGCCCTTCGGGTAGTACGCCGCCGCCTCCGCCGGGCGGTCCGCGGGGCGCGGGTGCGCCGGGGACTCCGCCGCCTGCCGCTCCGCGATACGGGTACCCGGACAACTTCGCTGCGCCTAACGGCCCTTCGGGTAGTACGCCGCCGTCTCCGCCTGCTGCTCCGCAGTACGGGTACCCGCAGAACTCCGGTGCGGTGGGCGCCGGTTCGGGCGGTACGCCGCCGTCCCCGCCCGCCGCTCCGCGGCCCGGGTACCCGCAGGGGAGCACCCCGCCGCCGCCCCCGCCGGGCGGCCCGCAGTACGGCCATCCGCAGGGCGCGGGTGCGCCGGGGACTCCGCCGCCGCCCGCTCCGCCCTCCTACGGCTATCCCCAGGGGCCGCCCGCCGGCTCGAACCCGCCTCAGCCGCCCGCCGGACCCGGTGCGCCGGCGCGGTCGCTCGCGCCCAACGCCGGGGACATCGCCGACGCCGCGACGAGCAAGGCCGCGCCGCCGGCGCGCCGGGCGCGCGGCGCCGGGGCGAGCGTGCCGCCGCCTCCGCCGGGCGCCCCGGGTGCGCCGGGCGCGCGGCCGGGCGGCACACCGCCGCCCCCGCCGCCCCCGCCGGGCGGCTACGTACCGACGCAACTCGTCTCCGCGCTCGGCCCGGACGGGCCGCCCCCGCCGGCCGGTCCGGCGGGTCAGGCCGGTCCTGGGGTTCCGCCGCCGCCGGGCGCGCCGAACGGGCCCGGTGCGCCGTACACCCCCGGCGGTCCGCCGCCGGGCGGTGTCCACCACGCCGAGACCATGTTCGCCGGACCGGGTCCCGGCCCCGCCGCGCCGGGCGCACCGGGCGTTCCGCCCGCGCCCGGGACCGTCCACCACGCGGAGACCATGCTGGCGGGGCCGCCGGCCGCTGGGCCCGCGGTGCCCGTGCCGCCGCGGGCGCCGGGTGTTCCGCCGGGCATGCCGCCGGGAGTCGCGCCGGGCGCGATGCCCCCGCCGGGTGCGACGCCGCCGCCTCCGGGCCAGCCGGTGCCCGGGCAGCAGCCCCCGGCGTACGGGTATCCGCAGCAGGGTCTGCCCACCGTGGGCCCCGGCTACCAGGCCGTGCTGCGCTACCGCGCGCCGGACGGGTCCGAGCAGCAGGTGATCCGGCGTTCCGCGCCGGGCACCCCGCACCCGGAGTGGCAGATCTTCCACGAGCTGCGCGGCATGAACATCCCGCCGGATCAAGTGCTGGAACTGCACACGGAGTTGGAGTCGTGCGAGTTGCCGGGTGCCTACTGCGCCCGGATGATCCGCGAGCAGTGGCCGCAGGCCCGCATCACGAGCATCGCGCCGTACGGCACCGATCACGCGAGCCGGCAGCAGGGCATGCAGGAACTCCTCGCGCACCAGGGCGAGTTGCACCAGGTGGCGGACGGTCCCGCGCGGCTCGCGCCGGTCCGTGCGCCGTTGCCGCCGGTGCATCCGATGCCGCCGGTTCCGCCGGAGGGCATCGCGCAGGAACTGGCGGGCGCCTTCGGTCCGAGGGTCTTCCGGTTCGAGCAGGCGGCCGTGTCCCGGCAGGGCGTGCCGCCGGTGGTGGCGCACACCCTGGTGGTGGCGGGGCTGCCGATGGACATGGGCCCGTTCTTCTGGGCGCAGGCCCAGCCGGGCCGCCCGGTGCCGACGCTGGCCGAACTGGCGCAGGAGCGCGGGGTGCGGCCGGCCCCCGACGCGGGCTCGTACCTCGTCATGGGCAGCGACTTCGGCCGGGCGATCTGCGTGCAGTACGGCACGGCGAACATCGTGGCGGTGCCGGTGGAGGCGGGGCCGGGCGGCGGCTCCGTACCGCCGCAGTTCGTGAACACGGGGCTGCCCGAGTTCACGCGCTGCCTGGCGCTGCTCGGCCGGATGTGGCGGCTGCGGTTCGGGCTCAACCAGGAGCAGGCGGGCCGTTGGACCGTCGACTTCCAGGCCCAGCTGGCCGCGCTCGATCCGGCGGCGCTCGGTTCGCCGGAGAGCTGGTGGTCGGTGCTGCTGGAGCAGATGTGGGACGGGCTGCTGTGAGGCGGCCGACCTCCCGCTGACATCGGTGGGCAGAGGGGCCGGACCTGGTCGAGTGACCGGGTCCGGCCCTTTCCTGTGCGCACCCGTTCGCGAGATGACCGTGACGTGCACGCGGAGTGTCGGATTATGAACACTTCTGTCCGATACATCAGGATGTGCGCGAAATCATCAGATCGCGACCGTTCGGCGGAGAGGGGTTCCAGGTGAGCAGCGCGTCGGTGTCGTCACGCGGCTTCGTGGCAGTACGGGGGCGCGGATACCGCCCCGACCAGGTGGACGCGTACGCGGCGGCCCTCTCCCGGGACCGGGACGCCGCGTGGGAGCGGGCCGCCCGGCTGACCGTGCTGGCCAAGAACATGGGGGCGGAGGCCGAACGGTTGCGGGCGACGGTGGCCCGGCTCGCCCCGCAGACCTACGACACGCTCGGGGAGCGCGCCCAGCTGATCCTCCGGCTCGGCGAGGAGGAGGCCGCGGCCCTGCGGGAGGCCGCGCTGGACGCGGCGCGCGAGGAACGGGCGCGGGCCGAGGAACACGCCGCGACCCTGCTCCGGTCGGCGCGGGAAGCAGCGGACGCGGTCCGCGCGGAGGCCGAGGAACGCGCCCGCCGACGGCTTCTCGGGGCCCGCGCCGAAGCCGACGAGATCCGGATCGCCGCCCGGCGTGCGGTGAAGGAAGGGCGCACGGAGGCGCTCGGCGCGCTGCGTGAGGTGCGCGGGCGCACCGCCGCGATCGTCGACGACCGGGCCAGGGAGTACGCGGAACGTGTGGCCGCGTTCGAGCGCGAGGCCCGGGCGCGGGTCGCCGCGCTGGACGCGCGCGTCGCCGAACGGATGGCGCTGGCGGAAGCGGCGCTCGCCGAGGCGGCACGGTCCGTCGCCGACGGGGAGGCGTCGGCGGAGCGCCGGCAGGAGGAGGCGGAGGCCCGCGCCGCCGAACTCCTGGCGGAGGCCCGGCTGCGGGAGGAGCGGATCGCCCGGAACACCGAGCGGGTGCTGCGCGAGCACGGGGAGCGGTGGGACGACGTACGGGCGCACATGGACCACGTGCAGAACAGCCTGCTGACGCTCACCGGACGAGCACCGGCGGAGTAGGACACCGGCGCGGCGGAGGGCCTCGCGGCCGGAGGAAGGCGGGGGCGGAGCGGAGTGCCTGGCGGCCGGAGGGCGGCCCCGGTAAGGCGAACGGCCTCGGTGGAACGGGTGGCGCGGCGGAGCCAATGGCCGTGGGGGAGCGGAAGTTGGGGGCCGGAGGGCGGCCCCGGTGGAGCGGACGGCTTCGGCGGAGCGGACGGCGCGGTGGAGCGAATGGTCGCGTGGGAGCGGAAGTTGGGGGGCCGGAGGGCGGCCCCGGCGGAGTGGACGGACCCGGCGGAGCGGGCGGACTTGGGGGCCGAAGGAGGGCGGGGGCGGAGCGAACAGTGGCCTCGGCGGAGCGGGCGGCCTCGGCGGAGCGAATGGCCAGGGTGGAACGGACGAAGAGCCCCGGCGGAGTGAACGGCCGGGGCGGAGCGGCAGGTTGGGCGGTCGGAGGGCGGGTTTCCGGTTGCGTCTGACGTCGGGGGAGGGTGCGGCGTGGGTGCGCCCGGGGGTGGAGGCGACCCCGATGACGGCTCCACCCCGCGGTGGACATCCCCTAGGGGAGCCTCCGTACCCGGGCTCGGGGAGGGTTCGTACCGGCGGAGGACGAGATCTGCCGGTGGCGTCCTTAACCTGGCTTTATGCCGCTGGGGGGCGGCGGACCGAAACACAGAGGGTGGGGTTTTCCCCCGGGAAAGACTGCGCTGGGCACCAGCGCGCCGGACCCCCTCCCACGACGAGACTCATCGTCGTAACCAGAGCACGAGAACCACGTGAACCAGCGAACCGGTGGGGCGCCTCGCCCGATCCGGACGGACACCGGCACCCCACCGTGCCGGCCGACCTAGGAGACCTACGTGACATCGGCTGTGACCATTCCCAGGCACGGGGGCACTGGAGGGCGTACGGCCGTTGCCGCGCGAGCGCGGCAGGTCGTCAAGGCGTACGGCGCCGGGGAGACCCGCGTCGTCGCCCTCGACCATGTCGACGTGGACATCTCCCGCGGTCAGTTCACCGCGATCATGGGCCCCTCGGGGTCCGGCAAGTCCACGCTCATGCACTGCCTCGCCGGGCTCGACACCGTGACGTCCGGTCAGATCTACCTCGACGACACCGAGATCACCGGGCTGAAGGACAAGAAGCTCACCCAACTACGCCGGGACCGGATCGGCTTCATCTTCCAGGCGTACAACCTGCTGCCCACGCTCAGCGCGCTGGAGAACATCACGCTGCCGATGGACATAGCGGGCCGCAAGCCGGACAAGGGGTGGCTCGCCCAGGTCGTGGAGACGGTCGGGCTCGCGAGCCGGCTCAAGCACCGGCCCAACCAGCTCTCCGGCGGCCAGCAGCAACGCGTCGCCGTGGCAAGGGCGTTGGCGGCCCGGCCCGAGATCATCTTCGGTGACGAGCCGACCGGAAACCTCGACTCCCGTGCGGGCGCCGAGGTGTTGGGCTTCCTGCGCCGCTCGGTCGACGACCTCGGCCAGACCATCGTGATGGTCACCCACGACCCGGTGGCCGCCTCGTACGCGGACCGGGTGCTCTATCTCGCCGACGGCCGGATCGTCGACGAGATGTTCAAGCCCACCGCCGACACCGTGCTCGACCGGATGAAGGACTTCGACGCCCGGGGGCGCACCTCATGACCGTGCTGAAGACCTCGATGCGCAACTTCTTCGCGCACAAGGGCCGGATGGCCCTGTCGGCGACGGCCGTGCTGCTCTCGGTGGCGTTCGTGTGCGGCACCCTGGTGTTCACCGACACGATGAACACGACGTTCGACAAGCTCTTCGCGGCCACCGCCTCCGACGTCACGGTCATGCCGAAGGCGGCCAAGAGCGACGGCAGCACCCCGCAGAACGGACTGCCCGACTCCCTCCCGGCCTCCCTGCTCACCCGCACCCGAGCGGTGCCGGGAGTCAAGTCCGCGGCGGGCGCGGTCAGTTCGACGAACGTGACCGTCGTCGACAGCCACAACAAGAACATGGGCTCCTCGACCGGCGCGCCCACCATCGCCGGCAACTGGACCAGGAACGACCTGCGCGCGATGGAGATCACCTCCGGACACGCCCCGCGCGGGGCCGCCGAGGTGATGGTCGACGCCGACACCGCCGACAAGCACCACCTGAAGATGGGCGACGAACTGCGCACCATCGCGCAGACCGGTGACATCACCGCCAGGATCGTCGGCATCGCCACCTTCAAGGTGACCAACCCCGGCGCGGCCGTCGTCTACTTCGACACCGCCACCGCACAGCGCCAACTCCTCGGCGCCACTGGCCGGTTCAGCCAGGTCGACGTCACCGCCGCGAGCGGTGTCAGCGACGCGCGGCTGAAGCGGGAGGTCGCCGCCGCCCTCGGATCGACGTCGTACAAGATCCAGACCGCGAAGGAGAACGCCGACGAGAACCGCCAGGGCGTCGGCCAGTTCATGGACGTCATCAAGTACGCCATGCTCGGCTTCGCCGGGATCGCGTTCCTGGTGGGCATCTTCCTGA
This sequence comes from Streptomyces sp. NPDC005423, assembly GCF_040606415.1. NCBI lineage: Bacteria > Bacillati > Actinomycetota > Actinomycetes > Kitasatosporales > Streptomycetaceae > Streptomyces > Streptomyces sp. NPDC005423. The sequence continues at coordinate 70,166 of NZ_JBEXET010000012.1, forward strand.
TCATCAACACCTTCTCGATGCTGGTCGCCCAGCGCACCCGCGAGATCGGCCTGATGCGGGCGATCGGCTCCTCCCGCAAGCAGGTCAACCGCTCGGTGCTGGTCGAGGCGACGCTGCTCGGTGTCCTCGGCTCGGTCCTCGGGGTCGGCGCCGGCGTCGGCATCGCGATCGGGCTGATGAAGATCATGAGCGCGGCCGGCATGGACCTGTCCACCCGGGACCTCACTGTCAAGGCGACCACCCCGGTCGCCGGTGTGCTGCTCGGCGTGATCGTCACCGTCCTGGCCGCCTATCTGCCGGCCCGCCGCGCCGGCAAGATCTCCCCTATGGCCGCACTGCGCGACGCTGGTACGCCGGCCGACGGCAGGGCCGGCTGGGTGCGGGCCCTCATCGGCCTGGTGCTGACCGGCGCCGGCGCGGCGGCCCTGATCGCCGCCGCCACGGCCAAGAAGGCGACCGACGGTTCGCTGGTCCTCGGCGCCGGAGTGGTGCTCACCCTGATCGGGTTCGTCATCATCGGCCCGCTGCTGGCCGGCGGAGTGGTCCGGGTGCTCAGCGCGGTGCTGCTGCGGGCCTTCGGTCCGGTGGGGCGCATGGCCGAGCGCAACGCGCTCCGCAACCCCAGGCGTACGGGAGCCACCGGTGCGGCCCTGATGATCGGCCTGGCCCTGGTCGCCTGCCTCTCGGTGGTCGGTTCCTCGATGGTCGCCTCGGCGACGAGCGAGCTGGACAGGTCGGTCGGCGCCGACTACATCGTCCAGGGCACCCAGCGGATCGTGCCCCAGGCCGAGAAGGCGATGGAGCACAGCCCGGGCCTCGCCCACGTCACCCGCTACAAGGACATCGAGGCCACGCTGACCTCGCCCGACGGACAGAAGGACACCGAGGGCCTCACGGCCGCGGACCCGTCCTACGCCCAGGACCTGCGCCGCGTCACCACCGCGGGCGACCTCTCCGCCGCCTACGGCACCGGCGCGATGTCGGTCGGCTCCAAGTACGCCAAGAAGCACGGCGTCCACGTCGGCACCACGCTCTCCGTCGCCTTCAAGGGCGGCTCGACCGCCCGGCTCAAGGTCGCGGCGATCACCGACGACGACGTCGCCATCGACCAGAACGCCCGCTACATCAGCATCGCGACGATGGCGAAGTACCTGCCCGCGAGCAAGGTCCCGCCCAACGTGATCATGTTCGCCAAGGCCAAGGACGGCCAGCAGAAGCAGGCGTACGCGGCCCTGAAGAAGTCCATGGAGCCCTACCCGCAGTACCAGGTGCGCGACCAGACCGACTACAAGCAGGAACTCAAGGATCAGATCGGCCAGCTCCTGAACATGGTCTACGGCCTCCTCGCCCTCGCCATCATCGTCGCCGTCCTCGGTGTGGTGAACACCCTCGCCCTCTCCGTCGTCGAACGCACCCGCGAGATCGGCCTCATGCGGGCGATCGGCCTCTCCCGCCGCCAGCTGCGCCGCATGATCCGCCTGGAGTCGGTGGTGATCGCCCTCTTCGGCGCCCTCCTCGGCCTCGGCCTGGGCATGGGCTGGGGCGCCACCGCCCAGAAACTCCTCGCCCTGGAGGGCCTCAAGGTCCTGGAGATCCCCTGGGCGACGATCATCGCCGTCTTCATCGGCTCGGCCTTCGTGGGCCTCTTCGCCGCCCTGATCCCGGCGTTCCGGGCGGGCCGGATGAACGTACTGAACGCGATCGCGACCGAATAACCATCCCCTACGGGGGAGCGGGCCCGGCACCGAGGAGTCACGGGGGACTCCTTGGCGCCGGGCCCGTTGTGGTGCGGGCGGCGGCTCTGGAGGCGGGGGGTACGTCCCGAGGCGGCCGTACGCCAGTGGGAGGCGGCCTTGCTCCTGCGGGGCGGCCGTACGTCCGTGTGAGGCGGCCGTACGGTCGGTCGGGGGCGGCCCTGCGGCCGTCCGACGGCGGCCACCGGGAAGCCGGCGGTGTCCGCGGCCCTCGCCGCGGGGGTACCGCACCGGCGTTGTCCACAGCCCCGGCGCGTGGCAGCGCGCCGACGTACGCTGGAGACCCCCGGCCCACCACCCGTGTCGGGCCCTTCGCGTTGCCCACCCCCCTCGGACGGAAGCACCCCTCCATGAGCTTGCACGGTCTGCTCGACGCCGTCGTCAAGGACACCGCCCTCGCCGAAGCGACCAAGACGGCCGCCGACGGCAACCGCATGCACGTCGATCTGGTCGGTCCCCCCGCGGCCCGCCCCTTCGCCGTCGCCGCGCTCGCCCGGGAGACCGGCCGCACCGTCCTGGCGGTGACCGCGACCGGCCGGGAAGCCGAGGACCTGACGGCCGCCCTGCGCTCGCTGCTCCCCTCGGACGGCGTCGTGGAGTACCCCTCCTGGGAGACGCTCCCGCACGAGCGCCTCAGCCCGCGCAGCGACACCGTGGGCCGCCGCCTCGCGGTACTGCGCCGCCTCGCCCACCCCACCGACGACGACCCGGAGACGGGCCCGGTCTCGGTCGTCGTGGCGCCCGTGCGTTCCGTACTCCAGCCGCAGGTCAAGGGTCTGGGCGACCTGGAGCCCGTCGCCCTCAGAACCGGTCGGTCCGCTGACCTGAACGCGGTCGTCGACGCCCTCGGCGCCGCCGCCTACGCGCGCGTCGAACTGGTCGAGAAGCGCGGCGAGTTCGCCGTACGCGGCGGCATCCTGGACGTGTTCCCGCCCACCGAGGAACACCCCCTGCGTATCGAGTTCTGGGGCGACGACGTAGAGGAGATCCGCTACTTCAAGGTCGCCGACCAGCGCTCCCTGGAGGTCGCCGAACACGGGCTGTGGGCACCCCCCTGCCGTGAACTCCTGCTGACGGCGGACGTGCGCGCCCGCGCGCGTGCCCTGGCCGAGCTCCACCCGGAGCTGGGCGAACTCCTCGGCAAGATCGGCGAGGGCATCGCCGTGGAGGGCATGGAGTCCCTGGCCCCGGTCCTCGTCGACGACATGGAACTGCTCCTCGACGTGCTGCCCCAGGGCGCGATGACCGTCGTGTGCGACCCGGAGCGGGTCCGTACCCGCGCCGCCGATCTCGTCGCCACCTCGCAGGAGTTCCTCCAGGCCTCGTGGGCGGCCACCGCAGGCGGCGGCGAGGCCCCCATCGACGTCGGCGCGGCCTCCCTGTGGGCCATCGCGGACGTCCGGGACCGGGCGCGCGAACTGGGCATGATGTGGTGGTCGGTGTCGCCGTTCGCGGCCGACGAGGAACTCGCGGACACCGATGCCGCGGACGCGGCGGGCGACACCCTGAAGCTCGGTATGCATGCCCCCGACACCTACCGGGGCGACACCGCGAAGGCCCTCGCCGACACCAAGGGCTGGCTCGCCGACGGCTGGCGCACGGTCTTCGTCACCGAGGCCCACGGCCCCGCCGCCCGCACCGTCGAGGTTCTCGGCGGCGAGGGCGTCGCCGCCCGCCTCGCGACCGACCTCGGCACCATCGCCCCGTCCGTCGTCCATGTCGCCTGCGGCTCGATCGACTACGGCTTCGTCGACACGGAGCTGAAGCTCGCCGTCCTCACCGAGACCGACCTCTCCGGGCAGAAGGCGGCCGGCAAGGACGGCGTCCGCATGCCCGCCCGCCGCCGTAAGACGATCGACCCCCTCACCCTGGAGGCGGGCGACTACATCGTCCACGAGCAGCACGGCGTCGGCCGCTACATCGAGATGGTGCAGCGCACCGTCCAGAGCGCCACCCGCGAGTACCTGGTCGTCGAGTACGCCCCCGCCAAGCGCGGCCAGCCCGGCGACCGCCTCTACATCCCCACCGACCAGCTGGAGCAGATCACCAAGTACGTCGGCGGCGAGGCCCCCACCCTGCACCGGCTGGGCGGCGCCGACTGGACCAAGACCAAGGCGCGCGCCAAGAAGGCCGTCAAGGAGATCGCCGCCGACCTGATCAAGCTCTACAGCGCGCGCATGGCCGCCCCCGGACACGCCTTCGGCGCGGACACGCCCTGGCAGCGCGAGCTGGAGGACGCCTTCCCGTACGTGGAGACCCCCGACCAGCTGACCACCATCGCCGAGGTCAAGGAGGACATGGAGAAGTCGGTCCCGATGGACCGGCTGGTCTGCGGCGACGTCGGCTACGGCAAGACCGAGATCGCCGTCCGCGCCGCCTTCAAGGCCGTCCAGGACGGCAAACAGGTCGCGGTCCTCGTCCCGACCACTCTGTTGGTGCAGCAGCACTTCGGGACGTTCAGCGAGCGCTACGCCCAATTCCCGGTCAACGTACGGGCGTTGAGTCGCTTCCAGACCGAGACGGAGGCGAAGGCGGTCCTGGAGGGCCTGCGTGAGGGCTCCGTCGACCTCGTCATCGGCACCCACCGGCTGTTCTCCTCCGAGACCAGGTTCAAGGACCTCGGCCTGGTCATCGTCGACGAGGAACAGCGCTTCGGCGTCGAGCACAAGGAGCAGCTGAAGAAGCTGCGCGCCAACGTGGACGTCCTCACCATGTCCGCCACCCCGATCCCCCGGACCCTGGAGATGGCGGTGACCGGCATCCGTGAGATGTCGACGATCACCACCCCGCCGGAGGAGCGGCACCCGGTGCTGACCTTCGTCGGCCCCTACGAGGAGAGGCAGATCGGCGCCGCCATCCGCCGCGAACTCCTGCGCGAGGGCCAGGTCTTCTACATTCACAACCGGGTCGAGTCGATCGACCGCGCGACGGCCCGCCTCCGTGAGATCGTCCCGGAGGCCCGCATCGCCACCGCCCACGGCCAGATGTCCGAACAGGCCCTGGAACAGGTCGTCGTGGACTTCTGGGAGAAGCGGTTCGACGTCCTGGTGTCGACCACGATCGTCGAGTCGGGCATCGACATCTCCAACGCCAACACTCTCATCGTGGAGCGCGGCGACAACTTCGGTCTCTCCCAGCTCCACCAGTTGCGCGGCCGGGTCGGGCGCGGCCGGGAGCGCGGTTACGCCTACTTCCTCTACCCGCCGGAGAAGCCCCTGACGGAGACGGCCCACGAGCGCCTCGCCACCATCGCCCAGCACACCGAGATGGGCGCGGGCATGTACGTGGCGATGAAGGACCTGGAGATCCGCGGCGCCGGAAACCTGCTCGGCGGCGAACAGTCCGGCCACATCGCGGGCGTCGGCTTCGACCTCTACGTCCGTATGGTCGGCGAGGCCGTGGCGGACTACCGCGCCTCCCTGGAGGGCGGTGTCGAGGAGGAGCCGCCCCTGGAGGTCAGGATCGAACTCCCCGTCGACGCCCACGTCCCGCACGAGTACGCCCCCGGCGAGCGGCTCCGCCTCCAGGCCTACCGCTCCATCGCCTCCGCCACCACGGAGGAGGACATCAGGGCCGTACGGGAGGAACTCGTCGACCGCTACGGCAAGTTGCCCGAACCCGTGGAGAACCTGTTGCTGGTGGCCGGGCTGCGGATGCTGGCCCGCTCCTGCGAGGTCGGAGACATCCTCCTGCAAGGCGCCAACATCCGTTTCGCACCGGTGGAGTTGCGCGAGTCGCAGGAGCTGCGGCTCAAGCGCCTCTACCCCGGCACGGTCATCAAGCCCACCGCACACCAACTGCTGGTGCCGCGCCCGAAGACCGCGAAGGTCGGCGGAAAGCCGCTTGTCGGGCGGGAGTTGCTCGGCTGGGTGGGCGAGTTCCTGACGTCCATCATGGGGTCGTAGGGGTCGTAGGGGTCCAGGGGTCCAGGGGTCCAGGGGTCCAGGGGTCCTGGGGTCCTGGGGTCCTGGGGTGTTGGGGTGTTGGGGTCCTGGGGTCCTGGGGTGTTGGGCTTCCGGGAGTTCCGGAGGTCGGCCTTGCCATGATCGGGTCGTAGCAGGGAAGGAGCCGTTCGTGGCGGGTGTCTCCGCGCGGGCGGCTTCTGTCGTGACACGGGCTCGTGTCCTGACGGGGGTTGTCCTGGCCGGTGTTCGGATCCCGACAGGGGACTCGGGTCTCAACAAGGTCTCGATACAGCCTGGTTGTGACTGATGCCGTATTGGCCCCCTATGGGCCGGACCGCTCCGCCGCTACCGTGTGCACCAGGCACAATCCGCTCCCAGGTGGGCGGACCGGGCGAGCAAGGGGAGGGGCGCACCGTGACGCGTCTGAAGGGCGGGGCGGTCATCGCCGTCCTGATCGTGTGCACCGTCACCGGCTGCAAGAGCGACCTCGGCGGATCGTCCGGCACCGCCGGGACGACCGGCGCGGCCGGCGGAGGCGGCACCGGAGGCGGAGCGGCACTCACCGCGGCGGAGGCCCTGCCCGTCAAGGGCCGGGCGCCGAAGACCGGTTACTCAAGGGAACGGTTCGGCACGGCCTGGGCCGACACCGACTCCAACAGCTGTGACACCCGCGACGACATCCTCAAACGGGACCTGAAAGACGTGAAGTTCAGCGACGGCGACTGCAAGGTGTCGTACGGCGTGCTGAAGCCGGACCCGTACTCCGGCGACGACGTCACCTACCGGCGCGGCGCCAGCCTCGTCGACATCGACCACCTCGTCGCCCTCTCCGACGCCTGGCAGAAGGGCGCCAAGTACTGGGACGCGAGCAAGCGCATAGCGCTCGCCAACGACCCGCTCAACCTGCTGGCCGTCGACGCCAGCGCCAACCGCGGCAAGGGCGACGGTGACACGGCCACCTGGCTGCCGGACGACAAGGCGTACCGGTGCACGTACGTCGCCCACCAGGTCGCCGTGAAGAAGAAGTACGGCCTCTGGGTCACCGCCGCCGAGAAGGCCGCCATGAAGAAGGCCCTCTCCAACTGCCCGGACCAGGCCCTCCCCACGGGCGGCAACCCGACCGACGCACCGGCACGCTTCCACGCGAACTGAGGCCGCCGACGGCGGATTGCCGACGGCGGGTTGACGGTGGCGTTTTGAGGACGGCGTTTTGAGGACGGCGGGCGGACGGGGGCCGCGGATGGCGGTGCGGGCCGGCGAGGAATGGGGACGGGACGCGTCACGCGAGCGCCGCGCCCCCGCAAGCCTGCTCAGCTGTCAGCTGCTCAGCGCGTCCAGATCGACGATCTTGCCGGCCGGCTTCTGCGCGGGAACGGGCTTGTCGTAGTCGCTGAAGGTCAGCGTCCCCGGGTCCTTGGCGGCCAGACTGTCGACCCGCAGCAGATACGGCTTGCCCTGGGTCGCGACGTAGAGCGTGTAACCGTCCTTGCCGTCCTTCTCGTGCAGGACGACCACCGGCGCTCCGCCGACCGTGGTCGTCTTCCCGCGCGTCGTGCCCGAGTTGTCGTCGGCGGCGCCGCCCAGCAGAGCATTCAGGTCACAGAAGCCGGCGATGTCCTTGGCGTCCTTGCCCTTCGCGGACATCTTGGTCCACTTGCCGGCCAGCATGGAAACGGCCGCGTCGGTGTCCGACTTGGACTCGCCCTTGCTCTGCGCGCGCAGGAACGCCTCGTCGTACTTCAGGTAGACGGTCTCCCCGGTCTTGATGAGGTCGGCCTTCCCCTGGCCGTCCATGCTCATCGTGCCGGCGCACTCGCCCTTCTTGTTCACGGCCATGTCGATCGCGATCGTGCCGCTGCTCTCGTCGTCACGCATGTCGCCCTTCACCCGGAGCGACGACGCCCCGGTGGTGGCCGTCGTGGACCGATCGGCGATCTCCTCTCCGGTCAGTCCGGCGAACGGACCCTTCGGTTTGCTGTCCACCTCGTCCTGGCCGGGCAGGCAGCCGGTGAGCCCTGTGGCGGCCGCGGCGACCAGGCAGACGGCGGCAAGTGCGGTGCGACGCATGACAGTTCCTAGGTGAGTGAGGTGGTGAGTGGAGTGGTGGTCTGTTGTGGGGTGTGAAGGTCTGCGGCACGCGGGGTCTGGCGCGCGGGGGGGGGGGTACGGCCCTTGAAAATGTGTTACACATGCCGGATTTGTGACACACGAATCCGGCATGAGGTGCGCGTCATCCCGCGACGGCGACGGCGACGGCGACGGCGACGGCGTGGGCGTGCGCCAAGGTCGGTGTGGAGGCGGAGCCGGAAGCGGTGACGCGTACGGCATGCCGCGACGGCGATGGTGCGGCGACGCGAACGTCAGCCGGCGTTCCTGCGGTCCGTGCAGCCGAACGTCCTGAGGCAGACGTCCCCGGTGTCGACCGTTCCGACGGCCGTACCGGTCACGCAGCCGATCGCGGACAGCACATCCTCACGCCCGGCGTCGGCGACGCGTGCCCGTAACGGCAGTAGTCATCCGTGTCGCGGTGAACCGGTAGGAGCCGGAGACGAAGTCGGCGTCCCGGTCGCGGCACCGCCGCTCCCCGTGCCGCCGCTCCCCGCACCGCGCCCGCTCCCCGTGTCGCCGCCGCTCGCCGTACTGCCGGCGCCGCCGACGGTCCCCGCGCCGCCGGTGCTCCCCGTACTGCCGGTGGTGCCGGCGTTCGCCGACACGACCCCGATGACGACGACCCCCACGACGGCACTGAACGCCAACTTCCCCTTCATGCCCATGGCTTGGTCCCCTCCCCCATGCGGCGACCGCCCCCCACAGGTGGCCGCTCGTTCCCGAGGTCAATGACACCAGACCCTGTGAACCGAGTCAACACGATTCACCCGAAGGTCTATGTACACGGCTGTGAAGGGTTGTATCACGCCCACGTCGGTATGCTCACCGTCACACACGCGACGAGGGGAGTGGGGCGCATGCAGGACAACGCGACGGAGGTGACCGCCGCCGGCATCGCGCGGCTCGCCGGTGTCGGCCGCGCCGCCGTAAGCAACTGGCGCCGTCGCCACCCCGACTTCCCCAAGCCGGTCGGCGGCACCGAGACCAGCCCCTCTTTCGCCCTCGCCGAGGTCGAGGCCTGGCTGCGCGGTCAGGGCAAACTCGCCAGGGTCCCGCTCCGCGAGCGCGTCTGGCAACACCTCGTGGGCCACCCCGAAGGCCCGGTCGCCGCGCTGGTGCAGACGGGCTGTGTCCTGCTGCTCATCCACGAACGCCCCACCGTCTGGCTCGACGTGAGCGCCGGCTCCGACGAACGCCTGGCCGCGATGCTGCCCGGAGCGCTGGAGCGGGTGATCGTGCCGCGCTTCGGCGGAGCGCGTGAGCGGCGGGCCGACAGGGGACGAAACGCGCGGGACGTTCGGACCGCGAGTGTGAACAGTGCAACTGGTGTGAACGGTCGGTCCGCTGTACACGAGCCGCAGGGCGGTAACGAGCCGTGGGGCGGAGAAAGGATGCGGGACGGAACAGGTCCGCAGGCTGTGAACACCCCGGGTGCGGTTCACACGCCGGACGCCGCTCACGCGCCGACAGCTGTGAACACCTCGACCTCCGCACAACCGACCGCCAACACAAACCCCGCGTTCGCTGTGAACTCCGATCGCGGTGTGAACTCGACACCAGGCGCGCGCTCTGTCTCACCTGTGAACCCCGCGCCGGGCGTCAACTCCGTACCGCCTCCGCCTGTGAACTCGGCGCAGGGCGTGAACTCCGCCCCGCCGACGCACTCCGCCCCGGGCGTGAACTCCGCACCGCCTGTGAACTCTGCCCCGGCTGTGAATCCCGCACCGGCCGCGAACTCCGCCCCACCTGTGAACCCCGCCCCACCCGTGAACCTCGGGTCACCCGTACACACCCGCCCGTCCGCGCACACCCCGCCGCCCACACACACCCGCCCCACCGTGAACCCCGCCCCCACCCCCCACAGCCCCCCCGCCGTTCACACCCCCACCGGCCCCGAGCTCCTGCCCTCCGTCGCTCTCCTGCGCGGCGCCGCCGAGTTGGCGGCGGAGCTGGGCGCCCGGCAGACGTTCGAGTTTCTGCTCGGGCGGCAACTCGACGCCAATCCGCGCCAGTACACGCTGACTCCCCCCGAACTTGCCCACCTCATGGCCGAGTTGGCCGGACCCGCCCGTACCGTGCTGGACCCGGCCTGTGGCACCGGCGCGTTGCTGCGGGCCGTCGTGGCACGGCCGGAGCAGGAGTTGTACGCCCAGGACGACGCCCCCGAACTCGCCGCGCTCACCGCGCTCCGGCTGGCGCTGCACGCGCGGGTCACCGTGCGCGGGGCGACGGGGGACACGTTGCGGGCCGACGCGTATCCGGCGCTGCGGGCGGACGCCGTGCTGTGCCATCCGCCGTTCAACGAGCGCAACTGGGGACACGACGAACTCGCCTACGACCCCCGCTGGGAGTACGGATTCCCGGCCCGCAACGAGTCCGAACTGGCGTGGGTGCAACACGCGTTGGCGCGGCTCCGGGAGGGCGGCACCGCCGTGTTGCTGATGCCGCCGGCCGCGGCGTCGCGCCGTTCCGGGCGGCGGATCCGGGCTGACCTGTTGCGGCGCGGCGCGCTGCGCGCGGTGGTCGCGCTGCCGGTCGGGGCGGCGCCGCCGTACAACATCCCGCTGCACCTGTGGGTGCTGCGGCGGCCGGAGAGGGCGCCCGCCCAGCCCGAGGTGCTGCTCGTGGACACCGGGCGGTTCGCGACCGAGGGGCGGGGCGGCCCCGACTGGCGGGCGGTGCGGGACGCGGTGCTCGACGCGTGGCGGGCGTTCGACCGGGCGGGGCGGATGGAGGAGCGGCCGGGGCTGGCGCGTTCGGTGCCGGTCATCGAACTGCTCGACGAAGACGTGGACTTGGCCCCGGCCCGCAGTCTCCCGCCCGCCGCTGCGGCCGACGGCGCGGACCAGCTCGCGGCCGTACGGGAGCGGCTCGGTGAGACGCTCCGGCTGACCGCCGACCTCACCCCGCCCGCCGCCGCCGGGCCTTCCGCCGATCCGGCGCTCCCCGCACACCGGCCGCTCACCACGGTCGGTGAACTCGCGCGCGGGGGCGCCCTGGTGATGCGTACCGGTGGTACCGGCGGAACCCGCGGCCACGCGCGCGTGCCCGTCCTCACCGACCACGACGTCCTCGCCGGCACGGCACCCTCCGGGACGCTTCCCGAGAGCGAGGAGGAAGCCGTCCGCACCGAGCCCGGCGATGTCGTGGTCCCGGTGCTCGGGGGCGGCTCGATGGCCAGGGTGATCGACGAGGCCACCGCGGGAGCCGTCCTGGGACGCAACCTGGTGCTGCTGCGCCCCGATCCGGCGGCGCTGGACCCGTGGTTCCTCGCCGGGTTCCTGCGCGGCACCGCCAACCACCGCCAGGCCAGCAGCTACGCGTCCACCGCCACCCGGCTCGACGTGCGCCGCCTTCAGTTGCCCCGGCTGCCACCCGCCGAACAGCGGCGCTACGGCGCCCGGTTCCGCGCCCTCGACGACTTCGAACGGGCGTTGCGGCAGGCCGGCCGGCTCGGCGAACAGCTCGTCCGCGGCATGTACGACGGCCTGACGGACGGGACTCTCGCGCCGGATCCCGAGTAGGGCCCGGCCTCTCGACCCCGAGTAGGGCCCAGCCCTCCGACCCCGAGTAGGGACCCCCACCCGGCGTCCGGAAGGTCGCACGGCCACGGCCCGGGAACTCCCGCGGCCGACACCCGGAAGGTCCCGCTCCGCCCGTACCGGTGGGCACCTGCGACGTCACGGGGCGGGCCGGCCGGAGTGATCCGCACGACAACGGTTCGGTACATCCCGGGACCGCTCGTCGGTGTCGGCCTATACGCTCGACGCGACAACAGGGCGACCGGCGTTGCCCAAACCCCCCGGGGAGCGCGTCGGTCGCCAGCCCGTACGCCCTTTTCAGGCATCAGGAGCAGCCATGTACGGCCACGGCTACACGCAGCCGGTGAAACCGCCGCCGCCCGCCGGGCTGCTGGTCCTCCTGCGTGTGCTGTTCTTGGGGATCGCGGTGTTCAGCATCGGGTTCATGGCCTGGGCGCCGCTGCTGCGGCTGGCCATCGTGACCCGCAAGTCCCTGGACTGGGGCCTGTTCGTGGCGGCGATGGCGGCCGATGTGCTCAGCATCGTGCTGCTCGGTTCCGAGCCCGGCGAGGACGTCCGCACGGCGGGCGGCTACCTGGGCATCACCCTGCTGCTGGGCACGCTGGCCGTGGGGAGCGTGTACTACCTGGCGGCGGACATCCGTCACTTCCATCAACTGCGGTACCCCGCCTACCCGGTGGGGCAGCCCCGGGCGGCGGCCTACGGCTACCCGCAGGCGCCGACCCCGGTCCCGGCGCCGTACACCGCGCCGAACCCGCGGCAGACGCCGCCCCCGATGCCCCGCACCCCCGCCCCGCAGCCGCCGGCGAACACCCCGCCCCCGCGCCCGCCGCAGCGCCCCGCGCCCGCCCGGATCGACCAGGTGCGGGCCGAACTCGACGAGCTGAGCGACTATCTGCGCAAGCACGACGAGGGCGGCAGGTGAGCGTGACGGCGGTGACGGAGGGACGGGTCGTCGCGGACCGCTACGAACTCTCCACCCTCGTCGGCCAGGGCGGCATGGGCCAGGTCTGGACGGCGTACGACCGGCGCCTCGACCGGCGGGTGGCGGTGAAACTGCTGCGCCCCGACAAGGTGGCCGGCCAGGAGGCCGACGAACTGCGCCGCCGCTTCGTACGCGAGTGCCGGGTGACCGCGCAGGTCGACCACCCCGGTCTCGTCACCGTGCACGACGCGGGCAGCGAGGGGGAGGAACTGTTCCTCGTCATGCAGTACGTCGACGGCGCCGACCTCTCCGACCACCTCGCCGAGCACGACCCCTACCCGTGGCAGTGGGCGGTCGCGGTCGCCGCGCAACTGTGCGCCGTGCTGAGCGCCGTGCACGCCGTGCCGATCGTGCACCGGGACCTCAAGCCGCGCAACGTGATGGTGAAGCAGGACGGCACGGTCACCGTCCTCGACCTCGGTGTCGCCTCCGTGATGGACACCGACACGACCCGCCTCACGCACACCGGTTCGCCCATCGGCTCCCCCGCCTACATGGCGCCCGAGCAGGCGATGGGCGGCGCGGTCGGCCCGTACACGGACCTGTACGCGCTCGGGGTGCTGCTGCACGAACTGCTCAGCGGGGACGTGCCGTTCTCGGGTTCGACGGCGCTCGGCGTGCTGCACCGGCATCTGTACGAGCCGCCGGTGCCGGTGCGCCGGCTGCGCCCCGAGGTGCCCGAGGCCCTGGAGGCGGTGGTGCTGCGACTGCTCGCCAAGGACCCGCAGCACCGGCCCGCCTCCGCGCAGGAGGTCTACGAGCACCTGGCGCTGCTGCTGCCCGCGCGCGGGATACCCAGCGGGGCGCCTCTGGACCCCACGCGCCCGTTCCTGCGCCCGCACGCTCCCTGGCCGGACCGGGCACGGACGCCCGCGCCCCAGCCCGCCCCCCTCGCACCGGCCGCCGAGCGGCCCGATGTGGCCGGCGCGGTGGACGAGGTGAAGCGACTGCTCGGCGAGGGCCGTATCACCCAGGCCGTCGACATCCTCGGCGCGATCCTGCCCGCCGCCGCCGAACAGCACGGTGCGCACTCCCCGGTGGTGCGCACCCTGCGCAAGCAGTACGCGGCCACGCTCATGGACGACGGCCAGTACCGGCGCGCACTGCCCGAACTGCGCCGCCTCGCCGACGAACGCGCCGCCGAGGCGGGCCAGGCCGACCCGCAGTCCCTGCGCTACCGCTACGAGGCCGCCCAGTGCCTGGAGCAGCTCGGCGAACCCGCGGCGGCGCTCGCGGAGTACCGGGCCCTGCTGCCGTACTACGAGAACCAGTACGTGGCCGGCGACCCCGAACTCGCCCACGAGGTCCGCCGCCGCATCGGCCACCTCCTGCTCGCGCTCGGCGACCGGGGCGCGGCCCGCGAGACACTCGGCCGCCTCCTGCTCGACGTGGAGCGCGCGCACGGCCCGGGCCACCCGCTCGCGACGGACATCCGGCGGACGCTGGAATGGCTGGGGCAGGTCCGCGGCTAGCACCCGACCGGCCCGCTCACGACCAGGCACAGCCCCCACCGGCCACAGACACGATCAAGTACGGCTCACCACCTCCGACTCCAACTCGGACTCCAACTCCAACTCCAACTCCGACTTCAACTCCCGCTCCAGCGCCAGGCGGTCGACCGGCGGTCACACGTTCACCGCGGACCGCGACGCGCGGACCGCTCCGGTGGCCCCACCGGCTGAGCCCGGGGACGCGAGCCCAGGGACGCGAGCCCAGGGACGCGGGGCGGTGCCCGAAGTCCCGGTGAATCGTTGGTCGAATGGGTTGGCCACAGCCGACCCACTGCCTAACATCGATCACCGCAAGACTTTGTGCACCGCCGCACAATCTCCTCGGGAGGTTCCCTTGCACCGCCGTCGCACCGCGCTCGTCCTGTCCGCCGTGATCGCCGCCGCGGCCCCTCTCCTCACCGCCTGCGGAAGCGACGCCCACCCCGGCGCGGCAGCCGTCGTCGGCGGACAGCGGATCACCGTGTCGCAGTTGGAGACCCGGGTCAACGAAGTGCGCAAGGCCCAGCGGGCGGCGGTACAGAACGACGCCCAGTACGTGCGCGCCATCGCCTCCACCGGCGGCCTCACCCGCGAGACGCTCTACGGCATGGTCTTCGACCAGGTCGTGCACCGCGCCGCCCAGGACGGCGGAGTGGCCGTCTCCCGCAAGGAGATCCAGCAGATGCGGGCCGGCCTGGAGGAGCGGGCGGGCGGCGCCACCGCCCTGGAGGCCAGCTGGCTGGCCCAGTACGGCGTCCCGCCGCAGCGCCTCGACGACAACCTCCGCCTCCAGGTGGAGGGCCACAAACTCGCCACCGCGCTCAACACCGACACCAGCAAGCCCGCCTTCTGGAAGGCCCTCTCGACGGCCTCCAAGGAACTCCACGTCGACCTCAACCCCCGCTACGGCACCTGGGACGTCCAGAAGAGCAGCCGGGTCGACGCCAAGACCCCGTGGGTACGCGAGGTCACCGCCGAGCCGAGCGAGCAGACGACATGACGCCGGGGCGCCGTCCGCCGTCCTGTGGATGAGCGGTACGGCGCCTTCGCCCCGCCTGTGGACAACCGGGCCGGCGGAGCCGGAGCACCCCGTCCCTGTGGATAACTCGGGGGGCCGTCGGCGCCGTGGGCTACGTTCGACGGGTGAACGCAATCAGCCCCGAAGACGCCTCCCCGGCGGCCGTCGACCCCGGCCGTATCGTCCTGCTCACCACCAGCCACCGCGTCGCCCCCGGCCTGCTCTCCTGGCCCGCCTGGCAGGCGCTGCGCACCGCCGACCGGGTGCTGTGCGCGGACGGCGCCCATCCGCAGCTGCCGTACCTGAGGGAGGCCGGCACGGCGGTCGAGGAGGCGTCCCCCGACGCCGAGGAACTGCTCACCGCCTGCGCGGGTGGCCGCACCGTGGTGGTCGTCGCCACGGCCGGCGGTGAACCGGCCCTGACCGACGGCCTGGCCCGCCTCGCCGGTTCCGGCCGCGTCTCCATGCCGGAGCTGGAGCTGCTCCCCGCCTCCTACGACCTGCCGGGCGCCCGCCTCCTCGACCTCGTCCAGGTGATGGACCGGATCCGCGTCGAGTGCCCCTGGTCGTCCCGCCAGACCCACCAGGGCCTGGCCAAGTACGGCATCGAGGAGGCGTACGAACTGGTCGAGGCGATCGAGGACGGCGACCGTGACGAACTGCGCGAGGAACTCGGCGACGTACTGCTCCAGGTCGTCTTCCACGCGCGCATCGCCGAGGAGGACCCGGACGCCCCCTTCTCCGTCGACGACGTGGCGGGCGGCATCGTCGCCAAGCTGATCCACCGCCACCCGCACGTCTTCGGGGACGAGACGGCCTCGACCCCCGAGGAGGTCAAGGAGCACTGGCTGCGGACCAAGGCCGAGGAGAAGCACCGCGCCTCGGTCACCGACGGCGTCCCGCTGGGCCAGCCGGGCCTGGCCCTGGCGGCGAAACTCGCCTCCCGGGTGCGCACGGCGGAGCTGGACGTCCCGCTGCCCAAGGGGGAGGGCCTCGGTTACGAACTGCTCGCCCTGGCCGTCCGCGCCGAAGCCGAGGGCGTCGACCCGGAGGCCGCGCTACGGGCGGCGGGCCGCACGTACCGGGACGCGATCAGGGAGACGGAGGGGGTGGACGACGGGGCGTGAAGCAAGCGAGATGTGACGCGGGACAGCCGGCCGGGGTCGAGGGCGGACGCGGCAGCGGACGGATCAACAGCCCTTGGTGAGGCGCGTGTTGGGGCGCGGGTGCATGGATCGCCGCGGGCACGCGGGGGCACGCGGGCCACGAGAGGGGCGCCGGGGACGAGGGGTGGCCGCGGCGCAAGACAGGTCAACAGCAAATAAGGCGGGCTGTGTTGCGACGCGGGCCGCAGGTGCACGAGGCGCGGCTGCACGAGGCGAGGAGGGCGCGCGGGCACGAATGGAGGAGGGGAGCGGGGAAGGGGAGGGGAGGGGAGGGGAGGGGAGGGGGGGAGGGCCCCAGGGAGGACGACGGGCACGACGAGCAGCCGCTCCAGCCGCACCACCCACACCACCCACACCAGCCGTCCGCCCACCCGGCCCGTCCCCTCCGGCCCGCCCCCCCGGCCCGCCCCCCCGGCCCGTCCCCCCGCGGAACCGGCGCCCGGATACCGTCGGGGAGTGACAGACCAGCCGCCCTCCTCGACCGCCACTCCGGAACTCTTCACCTGGGAGTTCGCCACCAACCCCTATCCCGCCTACGCGTGGCTCCGTGAGCACGCTCCCGTGCATCGGACGCGGTTGCCGAGCGGGGTCGAGGCCTGGTTGGTCACCCGGTATGCCGACGCGAAGCAGGTGCTCGCCGACCCGCGCCTGTCCAAGAACCCCGCGCACCACGGCGGGCCGGCGGACGCCAGGGGCAGGACCGGCATTCCCGGTGAGCGTCAGGCCGACTTGATGACGCATCTGCTCAACATCGACCCGCCGGACCACACCCGCCTGCGCAGGCTGGTCAGCAAGGCGTTCACACCCCGTCGGATCGCCGAATTCGCGCCGCGGGTGCAGGAGTTGACGGACGGCCTGATCGACGGGTTCGCGCGGTCCGGCTCCGCCGACCTCATCCACGACTTCGCCTTCCCGCTCCCCATCTACGCCATCTGTGACCTGCTCGGCGTCCCCCGTGAGGACCAGGACGACTTCCGGGACTGGGCGGGGATGATGATCCGCCACGGAAAGGCGGGACAGGGAGGCAGCCCGCGGGGCGGGGTCGCGCGGTCGGTCAAGAAGATGCGCGCCTATCTCGCCGACCTCATCCACCGCAAGCGCGCGGCCCTCCCCGACACCCCGGAGCCCCTTCCCGGCGAGGACCTGATCTCCGGTCTGATCCGCGCCTCCGACCAGGGCGAGCACCTCACCGAGAACGAGGCCGCGGCGATGGCCTTCATCCTGCTCTTCGCCGGCTTCGAGACCACCGTCAACCTCATCGGCAACGGCACCTACGCCCTGCTCACCCATCCCGGGCAGCGGGCCCGGCTGGAGAGTTCGCTGGCGGCCGGCGAACGCGGTCTGCTCGACACGGGAGTCGAGGAACTCCTGCGCTACGACGGCCCGGTGGAGCTGGCGACCTGGCGTTTCGCCACCCGGGCGCTCAGTGTCGGCGGCCAGGAGATCGCGGCCGGCGACCCCGTGCTCGTCGTGCTGGCCGCAGCGGACCGGGATCCGGAGCGGTTCGCCGATCCCGAGGTGCTGGATCTCGGGCGGCGTGACAATCAACACCTCGGGTACGGGCACGGCATCCACTACTGCCTCGGGGCCCCGCTCGCCCGGCTGGAGGGCCGGACCGCGCTCGCCACCCTTCTCACCCGGCTCCCGGATCTCCGACTCGCGGTGGAACCAGCCGATTTGCGTTGGCGTGGAGGACTCATCATGCGCGGATTGCGCACCTTGCCCGTGGAATTCACACCGGTGCCGTAATGGCCGTACGGGGGAATTCGGCCATGGGGGCTCAACCTCGCCCCACCAGGGTAAAGCTGACACTTCCTCATGTCTGTGATCTTCACGTGATCCGCGCGGCATTAACTTGTGACAGGTGTTCGGCTGTGGATACGTTCATCTATCAACGCGGCGCCTCATAACAACGGCCGCGCGGTTCATCGCTGTCGCATGAAAGGCTTCCGCATGCTCTCCGGGAACGGTCGTCACCGACGCCCCCGTCAGGCTCCGGCACTCATCGTCGCGGCCGGCGTGACCGGCTCGGCCATCGCGATCCCCCTCCTCGCGGCCAGCGCCGCGAACGCGGCCGACGGCACCACCTGGGACAAGGTGGCCAACTGCGAGAGCGGCGGCTCGTGGAGTGCCAACAGCGGCAACGGCTACTACGGCGGCCTCCAGGTCTCCCAGGACGACTGGGCGAAGTACGGCGGCCTGGAGTACGCGCCGAGCGCCGACCTCGCCAGCCGTTCCCAGCAGATAGCCGTGGCCGAGAAGATCCTCGACGCCAAGGGCACCTCCGCGTGGACGACGTGCTCGCTGCTCTCCGGCCTCACCACCTCCTCCGGCTCCACGAGCGTCGACACCGGGGTGGCGAGCGACTCCCCGTCGGCCACGGCGACCGGTTCGTCCGACGCGGGGGACTCCTCGGACTCGTCCGACTCGTCGGACGCCGCCGGCTCCGCCGGCCTGTCGGACTCCTCGGGTCCCGCCGACTCGGGTACGTCCGACGCCGGTTCGGCGACTCCTTCGCCGTCCGTCACGGACAAATCCACCGGTACCGCCCACGCCGGTACGTCGGGCGGAACTGACAAGTCGTCCGGTTCCGGCACGAGCGGCGCCCGGAGCTCCCACGGTGAGCCCACGGCCTCGCCCAGCGTCAGCTACCCGGGCAACTCCGTGCAGCCCGCCGCGAAGTCGAGCCTCGTCGACACCGGCTCGCTCGGCACCGTGACCAAGAACGCTGCGACCAAGTCCGCTACGACCAAGAGCGCGACGACCGACGGCGTGGCGTCCGGCGGCAGCGCGGCCCACACCGACGCGGTCACCGGCGGCGGGCGGCACCGGGGGGCGAGCGAGGAGACGTACACGGTCCGGGCGGGCGACACCCTCGGCTCCATCGCCGACTCCCTTGGCCTCACCGGCGGATGGCGCGCGCTCTATGCCGCGAACGAGGAGGCGATAGGCGCCGACCCGGCCCGTATCGTCGCCGGTCAGACACTGGACGTCAGTGCCGAAACGGTCGCAAAGTAGCGGGAGTTGACGTCACGCTTCGCCTCGAATGTCCGCTTTGGGGAAAGTGTGGGATGAGTCTCAGAAGCCCTGATCGTCTTTGAAATTCTCACGATCGCATGTCTACGGTCAGGACCGCTCGTCACCACGGGCCCCGTCAGCCGCAACGCCGAATCCTGCCAGCGGCCGTCCGGGAACAGTCGTCGCGTCAAGCGCCGTAGGCAGGAGCGGGGGACCCAAGGTAGGCGCCGGGCCCGGGAGTCGAGAGACGAACGGAACCGGCTAGGGGTGAAGCCGTGCCTCGTACGAGAGATGTACGAGTCGCGGCCGGGCAACTCACACGGCCCGAACCCGACAGCTCACCTCGCAGGCGTCGGTGAGGGGATCTTCCATGCTGTTTTCCAGCAAGGCCAAGCACCGTCGTCCGTCCAAGGCCACCCGGGTCGCCACGCTCGCCGGCGTCACCGGTGTCGCCATCGCCGCCCCGCTGATGGCGGTCGGCAACGCCTCCGCGGCCACCGCCTCGGAGTGGGACACCGTCGCCCAGTGCGAGGCCGGCGGCAACTGGTCCATCAACACCGGCAACGGCTACTACGGCGGCCTGCAGTTCTCCGCCTCCACCTGGGCCGCCTACGGTGGCACCGCCTACGCCTCCACCGCGGACCGGGCGTCCAAGTCCGAGCAGATCGCCGTGGGCGAGAAGGTCCTCGCCGCGCAGGGCAAGGGTGCCTGGCCGACCTGCGGCACCGGCCTCTCGGGCGCCTCCTCCAGCGGCTCCGGCTCTTCCTCGAACTCGTCGTCGGGCTCCTCGAACTCGGCGGGCTCGTCCGGCTCCTCGGGCTCCTCCAACGCGTCGAGCGGCACCACCGAGCGTTCCGCCGGCACGTCGACGGCCTCCCGCTCCGCCGAGCGCCCGGTCGCCAAGAAGACCGTCACCACCCCGACTGGCAAGAAGGTCGAGAAGGGCGACGGCGAGTACAAGGTCGTCAAGGGCGACAGCCTCAGCTCCATCGCCGCGAAGCACAAGGTGAAGGGCGGCTGGCAGCAGCTGTTCAAGCTGAACAAGGACATCGTCGACAACGCCGACGTCATCTACCCGGGCCAGCAGCTGCACCTGAAGTGACATCCGGCTCGTAGTCGAACCACAGCGCCCTCATATCCGTGGTCCCCATAGTGGAGACCTCGTGAGGGCCACCCCCCGCCCCCACGGGCTCCCCGCTCCGGTGCGTGTTCCCCGTACGCACCGGAGCGGGGTTTTTTCTGGGCGGCCCGAGTGCCGCCGCACACGGCCCCTCTTTGTTCCGTTCGGAAACAATTTGCCCTCGGTTTCTGTCCAGGGGGCGGTCGGGCGGATGGCCGATCGCCCGGAGCCGGTTAGGCTCGTCTCGCAGAGCCGCTGCGGTCCTGCTCACCGCGTCACATCCCATAAGGAGATGCTCGTGCCGTCCATCGACGTCGTCGTAGCCCGGGAAATCCTGGACTCCCGAGGTAATCCCACGGTCGAGGTCGAGGTCGGCCTCGACGACGGCAGCACGGGTCGTGCCGCCGTTCCCTCCGGCGCCTCCACGGGCGCCTTCGAGGCCATCGAGCTGCGTGACGGTGACCCCAACCGTTACCAGGGCAAGGGCGTGGAGAAGGCCGTCCTCGCCGTCATCGAGCAGATCGGCCCGGAGCTGGTCGGCTACGACGCCACCGAGCAGCGCCTGATCGACCAGGCGATGTTCGACCTGGACGCCACCGACAACAAGGGCTCGCTCGGCGCCAACGCCATCCTCGGCGTCTCTCTCGCCGTCGCGCACGCCGCCTCCGAGGCCAGCGACCTCCCGCTCTTCCGCTACCTGGGCGGCCCGAACGCGCACCTGCTGCCCGTTCCGATGATGAACATCCTCAACGGCGGCTCGCACGCCGACTCCAACGTGGACATCCAGGAGTTCATGATCGCCCCGATCGGCGCGGAGTCCTTCTCCGAGGCGCTGCGCTGGGGCGCCGAGGTCTACCACACCCTCAAGTCCGTCCTGAAGACCAAGGGCCTCTCCACCGGCCTCGGCGACGAGGGCGGCTTCGCCCCGAACCTGGAGTCCAACCGCGCCGCGCTCGACCTCATCCTGGAGGCCGTCAAGCAGGCCGGCTACATCCCGGGCGAGCAGATCGCCCTCGCGCTCGACGTCGCCGCCTCCGAGTTCTACAAGGACGGCAAGTACCAGTTCGAGGGCAAGGAGCGCTCCGCCGCCGAGATGACGGAGTACTACGAGGAGCTGGTGGCGGCCTACCCGCTCGTCTCCATCGAGGACCCGCTCTTCGAGGACGACTGGGCCGGCTGGAAGGTCCTCACCGACCGCCTCGGCGAGAAGGTGCAGATCGTCGGCGACGACCTCTTCGTCACCAACCCCGAGCGGCTGGCCCGCGGCATCGAGGAGGGCACCGCCAACGCCCTGCTCGTCAAGGTCAACCAGATCGGTTCGCTGACCGAGACGCTGGACGCCGTCGAACTGGCCCAGCGCAGCGGCTACAAGTGCATGATGTCCCACCGCTCCGGCGAGACCGAGGACGTCACCATCGCCGACCTCGCCGTCGCCACCAACTGCGGCCAGATCAAGACCGGCGCCCCGGCCCGCTCCGAGCGCGTCGCCAAGTACAACCAGCTGCTGCGCATCGAGGAGATCCTCGACGACGCGGCGGTCTACGCCGGCCGCAGCGCCTTCCCCCGCTTCAAGGGCTGACCCACGAGGGGTCAAGCCTGAGCCAGTCGTACGTACGTCCCCGTGCGCGGTCCCGTACCGTGTCCGGGGACGTACGCGCGTGAACGGGAGGCGGGACATGGCCGTGAAGGACCGGGACCGGTTCTCCACCGCGACCAGGCTGAAACTGCTCGGCGAGCAGACGGCGGCCCGCGTCTACCGCTCCCAGACCAAGCGGCAGGCCCGCCGGTCCCGGCTCACCGGCCGGGCGGCGCTCCTCGCCCTGGTGCTCTGCTCGCTGGTGGTGGCGCTGGCGTACCCGATAAGGCAGTACGTCTCCCAGCGCGCCGAGATCTCCGATCTGCAGCGGCAGCAGGCGCGGGCCCGGCAGCGGGTCGAGCAGCTGCGCGACCTGAAGGCGCGCTGGCAGGACGACGCGTACGCCGAGCAGCAGATCCGGCAGCGGCTGCACTACGTGCTGCCCGGGGAGACGGGTTACGTCGTGATCGACCCGGACGCGGCCAAGCAGTCGCGCGCCGAGCTGGGGGCGGCCGACCGCCCCTGGTACGCGAACGTGTGGGACGGCGTCGACAGGTCCGACGCCTCCGACCAGTGAACCGTAGTGAACTGACAGAGAGACTTCCTGACAGCCATGGACACGCCCCCGCCGCCCACCCCGCGCACCGAGCCCGCCGACGCGGACGTCGAGGCCTTCAAGCAGCAGCTCGGGCGTCCGCCGCGCGGGCTGCGCGCGATCGCGCACCGCTGCCCGTGCGGTCAGCCCGACGTCGTGGAGACGGCACCGCGGCTGCCCGACGGTACGCCGTTCCCGACGACGTACTACCTGACCTGCCCCAAGGCCGCCTCGGCGATCGGCACCCTGGAGGCGAACGGCGTGATGAAGGAGATGACGGCCCGGCTGGAGTCCGACGCCGAGCTGGCCGCCGCGTACCGGGCCGCGCACGAGGACTACCTCCGCCGCCGGGACGAGATCGAGGTGCTGGCGGGCTTCCCGAGCGCAGGCGGCATGCCGGACCGGGTGAAGTGCCTGCATGTGCTGGTGGCGCACTCGCTCGCCGCGGGGCCGGGCGTCAACCCGCTCGGCGACGAGGCGATCGCGATGCTGCCGACGTGGTGGAGCAAGGGTCCGTGCGTGACCGTGCCCGGGGGGGGGCCGGCCGGTGCGGGGTGGCGGACGGAGACGACCGAGGACGGCACGGGCCATTTCGCGTTCAGGCCGGTCGGGGAGGGCGAGCAGTGACCCGGGTCGCCGCGATCGACTGCGGTACGAACTCGATCCGCCTCCTCGTCGCCGACGTGCACCCGGACACGGGTCAACTCGTCGATCTGGACCGGCGGATGACGATCGTGCGGCTCGGCCAGGGGGTCGACCGCACCGGCCGGCTCGCGCCCGAGGCGCTGGAGCGGACCTTCGCCGCGTGCCGTGACTACGCGGCCGTCATCGAGGAGCACGGCGCCGAACGCCTCCGCTTCGTCGCCACCTCCGCCTCCCGGGACGCCGAGAACCGTGACGACTTCGTCCGGGGCGTCCGGTCCATCCTGGGCGTCGAGCCCGAGGTCGTCTCCGGCGACCAGGAGGCGGAGTTCTCCTTCACCGGGGCGACCGCGGAGCTGGCGGGCGAGGAGCGGTTCGCCAAGCCCTATCTGGTGGTGGACATCGGCGGCGGCTCCACGGAGTTCGTGGTCGGCGACGACCGGGTGCGCGCGGCGCGTTCGGTGGACGTCGGCTGCGTCCGGATGACCGAGCGCCACCTGGTCCGCGACGGCGCGGTGACGGACCCGCCCACGGACGGTCAGATCGCCGCGATGCGCGCCGACATCGAGGCAGCCCTCGACCTCGCCGAGCGCTCGGTCCCGCTCCGCGAGGCCCGCACCCTGGTCGGTCTGGCCGGTTCGGTGACGACGGTGGCGGCGATCGCCCTGGACCTGCCCGCGTACGACTCGGCGGCGATCCACCACTCCCGGGTCTCCTACGACCGCGTCCGGGAGATCACCGAGACGCTCCTGCGCTCCACCCACGCCGAGCGCGCGGCCGTCCCCTCCATGCATCCGGGCCGCGTCGACGTCATCGGCGCGGGCGCCCTCGTCCTGCTGTCGATCATGGAGCGGACCGGGGCGGTGGAGGTCGTGGTGAGCGAGCACGACATCCTCGACGGGATCGCGTTCCACACGGCACTCAGGTCGTGACGACGCGGTAAGTGGCGCTCCTCGGTGGGGTCGGCTGGCTCGCGGGCTCGTGAGGACCCGCGTGCCTCGGTCGCTCGCGGGGACCGGGGACCGCTTCCGTCGGCCCCTATGTTACCGTCAGGTAATGGTCGGCTGAGCAGCCCGTACAACGTA
Organism: Streptomyces sp. NPDC005423; assembly: GCF_040606415.1. Taxonomy (NCBI): domain Bacteria; kingdom Bacillati; phylum Actinomycetota; class Actinomycetes; order Kitasatosporales; family Streptomycetaceae; genus Streptomyces; species Streptomyces sp. NPDC005423. The sequence continues at coordinate 94,171 of NZ_JBEXET010000012.1, forward strand.
TGAGCGGCCCGGAGAGGGTGTGCGGGGCCCCTCTGGAACGCCGTCGGAAGAAACATCGTGAAGTTCTTCACAAGGATTTCTCTCCTCTCGACCGGAGAAAGTGTCCCGACGGGGCTTTCCGGGGGTCCGGCGGCCGTCGGAGCGGGGTCCGGGCCCGGTCGCGGAGGGATCCCGGAGGGTTTCGGGACGGTGTCGCGCAGGGGTGGTCCAGGGGCCGTGAAGGGTCGGACGAGCAGCTCACGCGGTGTTGACAACGGGCGTAACGGGCCTCGGCCCCCCTCTTCGCGTACGTTCCGGAGCAAGGGGATCGCGGAGGATAACACAGGCCCTGCCCAAGCTTGTGAAGGGGCGCACGAGCTACCCCCCAGAGGCGGGTGGATACTCGATGGCATGAGCACCACGGAGCGTCCCAGGATCCTCGTAGTAGGCGGTGGGTACGTAGGCCTGTACGCAGCTCGGCGCATTCTCAAGAAGATGCGCTACGGCGAGGCGACCGTCACGGTCGTCGACCCCCGGTCGTACATGACCTACCAGCCCTTCCTCCCCGAAGCCGCCGCCGGCAGCATCTCCCCGCGGCACGTCGTCGTCCCGTTGCGACGCGTGCTGCCGAAGGCGGAGGTCCTCACCGGCCGGGTCACCACCATCGACCAGGACCGCAAGGTCGCCACGATCGCCCCCCTCGTGGGTGAGGCGTACGAGCTGCCTTTCGACTACCTCGTCATCGCGATGGGCGCGGTCTCCCGCACCTTCCCGATCCCCGGCCTCGCCGAGCAGGGCATCGGCATGAAGGGCATCGAGGAGTCCATCGGCCTGCGCAACCACGTCCTCGAACAGCTCGACAAGGCCGACTCCACCACCGATGAGGAGATCCGCCGCAAGGCGCTCACCTTCGTCTTCGTCGGCGGCGGTTTCGCCGGCGCGGAGACCATCGGCGAGGTCGAGGACATGGCCCGGGACGCGGCCAAGTACTACACCAACGTCTCCCGCGAGGACATGCGCTTCATCCTCGTCGACGCCGCCGACAAGATCCTTCCCGAGGTGGGCCCCAAGCTTGGCCTCTACGGCAAGGAGCACCTGGAGAGCCGCGGGATCGAGATCTACCTCTCGACCTCGATGGACTCCTGCGTCGACGGTCACGTGGTGCTGAAGAACGGCCTGGAGGTCGACTCCAGCACGATCGTCTGGACGGCCGGCGTCAAGCCCAACCCGGTCCTCTCCCGCTTCGGCCTGCCGCTCGGCCCGCGCGGTCACGTCGACGCCCAGCCGACGCTCCAGGTCACCGGCACCGACTACATCTGGGCCGCCGGCGACAACGCCCAGGTGCCCGACATCGCCGCCCGCAAGGCCGGCGTCGAGAACGCCTGGTGCCCGCCGAACGCCCAGCACGCGCTGCGTCAGGCGAAGGTCCTCGGCGACAACGTGATCTCCGGTATGCGGGGCTTCCCGCAGAAGGAGTACGCGCACGCCAACAAGGGCGCGGTGGCCGGTCTCGGCCTCCACAAGGGCGTCGCGATGATCGTCATGGGCAAGGTGAAGATCAAGCTCAAGGGCCGCCTCGCGTGGTACATGCACCGCGGCTACCACGGTCTGGCGATGCCGACCTGGAACCGCAAGATCCGCATCTTCGCCGACTGGACGCTCGGCATGTTCCTCAAGCGCGAGGTCGTGTCGCTGGGCGCCATGGAGAACCCCCGCGAGGAGTTCTACGAGGCAGCCAAGCCCGCCCCGGCCCCGGCCGTGGCGAAGGCCGAGGAGAAGGCCAAGGCCTCCTGACCCTCGCCGGTCGCAGCCGACGCTGACGCCGAGAAGTCACGCCGCCCGAAGGGGCCGCCCGCCATCCGTGGTGCGGGCGGCCCCTTCGGCGTTTCCGTCGGCCATGTACGTGCCCGCTACAACTATTTTGCCCAGCCGTAACGCAAATGGGGGACTGCGCCCAGGGCCCGCAGGTGTTTACGTGGTCATGGACAATTCCGGGACCCTCGTCGGAGGTGCGCGCCATGGCTGACGCCGCGTTGCGGCTGAAGAGCCTCTTCGAACAGTTGCTGGGCACTCCCCTCCCGGTGCGCATCCGCGCCTGGGACGGCTCGCAGTCGGGCCCGCCGGGTGCGCCCACCCTGGTTCTCCGCAACCGGCGTGCCCTGCGCCGGCTGCTCTGGAAGCCCGGCGAACTCGGGCTCGCCCGCGCCTGGGTCTCCGGCGACCTCGACATCGAGGGCGACCTGTATGCCGCCCTCGACCTGATCTCCGGCCTGGTGTGGGACCGCGGCGAGGACGCCAGGACCCTCGCGCAGGCGCTGCGCGACCCCTCGGTCCGCGCCGCCGTCCGCGGTCTGGTGCGGCTCGGCGGCCTCCCCCTGCCGCCCGCCCCGCCCCCCGAGGAAGTCCGCCGGGTCCGGGCCCACCTGCACACCAAGAACACCGACCGACGCGCCATCAGCCACCACTACGACGTCGGCAACGACTTCTACGAGATCGTCCTCGGCCCGTCCATGGTCTACTCCTGCGCCTACTGGGAGGAGTCGGGCGACCTGGAGGGCGCCCAGCCCGACAAGCTCGAACTCATCTGCCGCAAGATGGGCCTCACCCCCGGCATGAGTCTCCTGGACGTCGGCTGCGGCTGGGGCTCCCTCGCCATCCACGCGGCCCGTGAGCACGGCGTGAGCGTGGTCGGCGTGACCCTCTCCCAGGAACAGGCGGCCTACGCCCGTAAGCGCGTCGCCGACGAGGGACTCACCGACAGGGTCGAGATCCGCGTACAGGACTACCGGGAGGTCGAGGACGGACCCTACGACGCCATCTCCTCCGTCGGGATGGCCGAACACGTGGGCTCCGAACGGTACTTGGAGTACGCCCAGGTCCTCCACGGGCTGCTCAAGCCCGGCGGGCGGCTGCTCAACCACCAGATCGCGCGGCGCCCGCGCCGCGACGAGGAGGCGTACGACATCGACGAGTTCATCGACGCCTACGTCTTCCCCGACGGTGAACTCGCGCCGGTGGGCACCACGGTGACCCAGTTGGAGCGCGCCGGGTTCGAGGTGCGGGACGTCGAGGCGATCCGGGAGCACTACGCGCTCACCCTGCGCCGCTGGGTCGCCAACCTGGAGGGCGACTGGAACCGGGCCGCCCGGCTCGCCGGGGCCGGCCGGGCCCGGGTGTGGCGCCTGTACATGGCGGCCTCCGCGCTCGCCTTCGAGCACAACCGGATCGGCGTCAACCAGGTACTGGCGGTGCGGGCCTTCGCGCCGGGCGACTCGGGGATGCCGTTGCGCGCCCGCACCTGGAACTGAGCGCACGGGAGACGAGTCGGGCCCCGTTCCGCGTCACCGGAACGGGGCCCGACTCGTGTGCTGCGAGCGGGAGTCGACGGTCACTCGGAGTGGATCGCCGACAGCATGTTCAGGCCCGCCGCGCGGCGGGCCGGCCACAGTGCCGCCAGGACACCGACCGTCGCCGCCAGGAGCAGGAAGACCGCCATCCGCGTCCACGGCAGGACCAGTTCGTACGTCGGCAGGTGCGCACCCAGCAGCTCCCCGGCGGCCCAGCCGAAGAAGACGCCCAGACCGATGCCGAGCACCCCGCCGAAGAGCGAGATGACCACCGACTCCAGCCGCACCATCCGCTTGACGGCCTTGCGGTCGAGGCCGATCGCGCGCAGCATGCCGATCTCCTGCGAGCGCTCGAAGACCGACATGGCCAGGGTGTTGATGACGCCGAGGACCGCCACGATCACCGCCATGGCGAGCAGTCCGTAGACCATGTTCAGGATCAGGGTGAACATCGAGGCGATGCTGTTGGACAGGTCCTGCTTGTCCTGGACCTTGATGGCCGGGTTGGTGCCCAGCGCCTTCTCCAGGCGGTCCTTCATGGCGCCCGACGTGCCGTCCGCGGTCTTCACCAGGACCTGCATGTCGGCCGGGTCCTCGACGTGCGGGGTGAGGGTGGCGTTGTCGAGCATGATGCCCTGGATCAGCTCGTTGCCCTCGTAGACCCCGGAGACCGTCAGGCGCGCGGCGCGGCCGTCCTCGTAGTGCGCGGTGAAGACCGAACCGGCCTTCCAGCCATGGGACTTGGCGGTGTCGTCGTCCACCACGACTCGGCTGCCGCCGACCTCGAAGGTGCCGCTGTCGACCGTGGGGTCGGTGAGCCTGCCGATGGCCTTGCCGGTGACGCCCGTCAGGTACTCGGTGGTGCCGTCGATGCGTGAGGCGGCGTTGCGCAGCGGGCTGGTGGCGGTGACGCCGGAGGTGGCGGCGAGCTTCTCGGCGACGTCCGGGGAGAGCGGGTTGCCGTTGGCCATGGAGACCACGTAGTCGGCGCTGATCGCGGACGAGGCCATCTTGTCGATCGACTTCTGCAGGCTGCCCGCCATCACGGTCATGCCGGTGATGAGGGTGAGGCCGATCATCAGCGCGGAGGCGGTGGCGGCCGTACGGCGCGGGTTGCGCACCGAGTTCTGGCGGGCCAGCTTGCCGGAGATCCCGAAGATCCGCAGCACCGGCGCGGACGCGGCGATCAACGGGCGGGAGAGCAGCGGGGTCAGGATGAACACGCCGATGATCAGCAGGACCGCGCCGAGCCCCATCGGGGCCTGGCCGCTGGAGCCGCTCATCGAGGTGGCCGCGAGGACGATGGCGACGCCCGCCGCCGAGAACAGCGCGCCCAGCGTGTTGCGGAGCACCAGCGACTTGGCGGTGGCCTGCGCGTGCACGCTGCTCATCGCGGCCACCGGCGGGATCTTCGCGGCCCGGCGGCCGGGCAGCCAGGCGGCGAGCATGGTGATGAGGATGCCGACGGCGAGGGCGCTGAGCACCGTGCCCGCCGTGATGACGAGCGGTCCGTCCGGCACCGTCGCGCCGAGGGAACCCATGAGGGAGCGCAGCCCGATGCCGATGCCGATACCGGCGACCAGTCCGGTGACGGCGGCGATCGCGCCGACCACGAACGCCTCCACCAGTACGGAGCGGGTGACCTGCCGGCGGGAGGCGCCGACCGCGCGCAGCAGCGCGAGTTCCCTGGTGCGCTGGGCGACGAGCATGGTGAAGGTGTTGGCGATGATGAAGGTGCCGACGAAGAGCGCGATGCCCGCGAAGACCAGCAGGCCCTGCTTGAGGCCGCTCATCGAGGCGGAGATCGCCTTCGCCTGGTCGTCGGCGAGCCGCCGCGCGGTGGTGGTCTCGGTGGTGCCCTTGGGGAGCGCCTGGTCCAGCGCGGCCTTCAGCGCCGTCTGGCTGGTGCCGGCGGCGGCCTTCACGTCGATCTCGTCGTAGGTGCCGGGCTTGCCGAACAGCTGCTGCGCGGTCGCCGTGTCGTAGAGGGCGAGGCTGCCGCCGGCGGCGACGTTGCCGTCGTCGGTGGTGAAGACGCCGACGATGGTCGGGGTGAGGACCGGGCCGTCGACCGAGAGGCGCACGGTGTCGCCGACCCGGTAGCCGGCCCGGCGGGCGGTCTCGGAGTCGATCGCGACCTCGTTCCTCCCGCTGGGGGCGTGGCCGCTGGTGAGCGGGTACCGGGCGTCCTTGGTGCCCCAGTAGTTGCCGCCCTCCGAGCGGAAGCCGCCGCCGATCAGCTTGCCCTTCTTGTCGGCGATCGCGGTGAAGCCCTGGACGACGCCGGTGGCGGAGGCGGCGCCCGGCACCTTGGCGCTGGTGTCGAGCACGGCCTGGGTCAGCTCGGGCGTCCTGCCGACCTTGTCGCCCGTGTCCTCCTGGGCCCTGGGCCCGACGGCGACGTCGACCTGGTCGAAGCCCTTGGCCGAACTCTGTTGGTAGGCATGGGAGATGGTGTTGGTGAAGACCAGGGTCCCCGACACGAACGCGACGCCCAGCATCACGGCGAGCACGGTCATGAGGAGCCGGGCCTTGTGCGCGAGTACGTTGCGCAAGGCGGTACGGAACATGGGTTTTATCAGTCCAGGTCTACGAGGGTCGGGCCGGGGCGGCGCACATCAGGTGCCGGGAGAAGCGGTGACGGACCGTCACATCGCTCAGCTGGTGCGGCCCTTGGCGTCGAACCGCTTCATGCGGTCAAGCACCGAGTCGGCCGTCGGCTCGTACACCTCGTCGACGATCCGGCCGTCCGCGAGGAAGACCACCCGGTCCGCGTAGGCCGCGGCCACCGGGTCGTGGGTCACCATCACCACCGTCTGCCCCAACTCCCTTACGGAGTTGCGCAGGAAGCCCAGCACCTCGGCGCCGGCGCGCGAGTCGAGGTTTCCGGTCGGCTCGTCGCCGAAGATGATGTCGGGCCGGGAGGCGAGTGCCCGGGCCACCGCGACCCGCTGCTGCTGGCCGCCCGAGAGCTGCGAGGGGCGGTGGCTCAGCCGGTCCGAGAGCCCGATCATCCGGATCACCGAGTCCAGCCACTCCTTGTCGGGCTTGCGGCCCGCTATGTCCATCGGCAGCGTGATGTTCTCCAGGGCGGTCAGCGTCGGCAGCAGGTTGAACGCCTGGAAGATGAACCCGATCTTGTCCCGGCGCAACTTGGTGAGCTGCTTGTCCTTCAGGGACCCCAGCTCGGTCTCGCCGATCCGTACGGAGCCGGAGGAGAAGGTGTCCAGGCCGGCCACGCAGTGCATCAGCGTGGACTTGCCGGACCCCGAGGGGCCCATGATCGCGGTGAACTCGGCCTGCCGGAAGGCGATGGAGACCTGGTCGAGGGCGACCACCTGGGTCTCGCCCTGTCCGTAGATCTTCGACAGATCCGTGGCGCGCGCGGCCACCGAGGTGGCCCGGTCGGCGATGGGGGTGGTGGTCACGAGGGGTGCTCCTGTCGGGACGGTGATCGTGCTGGCGACTTCCTCCCATCGTCGCCGCCGTGAACGGCCGTGTAGTCAGCCGCTGTTCCGGTTCCGGGGGCAGCCTGCGGTCGCACGGCGGGGGGCCGTCTCATACCTGGGGATGAGGGCCGACCCCGAGAGGGAGCCCGCCGAGACGTCGAGAACCGGTGGAGCACCCTCGTTCGGGCGGTGAAATTCCGTCATTCCGCTCACGTGCCCGCGCACCGCACGCAACGCTGTTGGCAAGTGCGGATGGCCCGTACCGGGGGCTGATGCACCCTCAGACATCAATAAAATAAGACAACATCGGTCCAGCCGCCCGGTGTTGGGGTGACGCGCCCCGATAGGCTCGGCAACTCGATGCGGGGCCCATGGCCTGCCCGGATGGTGGAATGCAGACACGGCGAGCTTAAACCTCGCTGCCCCTCGCGGGCGTACCGGTTCAAGTCCGGTTCCGGGCACCACCGGCCGCACAGCGGCATATTCCCCCGCCGCTCGTTCAGCCTTCGTAGACCGTCAGTACGGCCCCGTCGACCTCCACCCGCCGCGGTGCGCGCAGTTCGCCGCGTCTGAGCGACTCCAGGCAGCGGCGGAACAGGTCGAGTTCCTCCGTGCCGAGGATGGCGGCGGCGAGGTCGAGGAGGCCGGCGAGCGCCTCCTCGGTCAGGACCTCGGGGAGTTCGCCGGAGAGCAGGGCGACCGATTCGCCCGCCGGTCCCCGGACCACGGCGGTTGTCGCTCCGCCATGTATGAACAGCACGTCTCACCCCTGCAAGCCCGTGGTCGCGCGGCTCACCCGCTCGGGCAGGACGAGAGACTAGCTGTGGATCTCGGTGCTTTTCGGGCGCTCTGGATTCTTTTTCCGAGATGGCAGGGAAACGGTGGAAGAACGGTCGTAGATCGGACGTCGGACGCAACCGCCGGGCCGCGCGGGACGTCCGGGTGGGGTCACTTCTCGTGCGGGGCGCGGTCCAGCAGGGACTCCACGAGGGCGGCCACGTGCCGGCGGTCGGCGGACGAGAGCCGCTGGACGCTGGCGATCAGCAGATCGACCTCGGGGTCGGCGGGCCGGGAGGCGTCCGGGGCGGACGCGGTGCCGGTGCCGTAGACGTGGATGCCGCAGGCCTCGGCGGCGGCCCGGCGGACGGTGTCCAACGGGACGCCGAGCCCCTTGGACAGGCCCTCCAGGGTGGCCGGCTGGGGCATGCGGACGACGCGCTCCGTGGTGGCCAGGTGGTGCACCGTGGAGCGCGGGATGCCGCCGCGGCGCGCGAGATCGCCGTAGGACCAGCCGTTGCGGTCGAGGTGCTCACGGATGATCTGCTGCAGTGCGTTGGCCACCGGTGGTCACTTCCCGCTGCTGGATCTGCTGTGTCTGCTGACGGCGCTGGTTCTGCCGGGTCTTCTGGATCTTCTGTGCGCGCCCCCGATTCTACGGGCGGGCCACCGATCGGCCGAGAGCCGGTTCTCCGAACGGGTTGCGCGGTGGTGGTTCGAGGGCCTAGTGTCCAATCTCGTTGGACAAGCCGTCCGACCAGATTGGACGGAGTCGGGGGGGAACCTGACCCCGTCCGCACGGAAATGCCCATCCCGTAGGGGGAATTGACCATGCTGAACGCCCGTGAACTCGACGCCGAGTCCGCCGAACTGCTGCCGGGCCGCGAGGCCCTGGGCCGCCTGAAGTTCAGCTTCGGCAAGTCGGTGAACGTCACCAAGCACGTCGCCAACATCTCGGCGCACAACGAGTCCGCCGCCCTGAACGACCACTCCATCGGCTCGCTCGCCGACTCCGGCGCCGCGCAGGGCATCAGCGTCAGCCAGTAGCACCGCGCCCGCCGGTACGTCGTAGGCCGCACACCATCCGCACCTCTCGAAAGGACCATCACCATGAGCATGGACATGAATGAGCTGAACGCCGAGTCCGCCGAACTGCTGCCGGGCCGCGAGGCCCTGGGCCGCCTGAAGTTCAGCTTCGGCAAGTCGGTGAACGTGACCAAGCACGTCGCCAACATCTCGGCGCACAACGAGTCCGCCGCCCTGAACGACCACTCGCTGTACTCCGACGCCTCGTCCTCGGCGGCCCAGAGCATCAGCGTCACCCAGTAGCGGCACCGCCGCCGCGACGGCAGGGGGGCGGACCGCACAGGGACGACGCGGTCCGCCCCCCTGGGGGGAGAACGGGGAGAGACCACAGATGACGGTGCTCGGAGACGGGACCGCGGTCCTGCACGACACAGCGACACCGGTGCCGGGACCCGGTGGCCGGCCGGTGACCTACGAGCAGGTCGTGGCGGGCACCGGACGGGCCGCGGCGGCGACGCCGGCGTTGGAGGCCCGGCCGGTGCCGCGGCTCAGCGCCGGGCTGCGGCTGCACGGCGAATACCAGGGATCGGGCTTCACCGAGCCCAAGTACATCGCCCGCCGGGGGGACGGGCAGGTCGTCCAGCTGACGCGGCTGCTGTACCTCGTCGCGTCGTCGGTCGACGGCGTACGCGACACCGAGGTCATCGCCCACCGGGTCAGCGCGCGGTTCGGGCGCGAGGTGAGCGAGGAGAACGTCCGCTACCTGGTCGAGAACAAACTGCGGCCGCTCGGCGTGACGGTCCCCGAGGGCCAGGAGGACGACGAGGTCGACGCCCCGCGCTCCGACCTGCTGCTGGCGCTCAAGGGCCACCGGGTCGTCTTCGACGAGCGCCGCACCGCGAAGATCGCCCGCGCCCTCGCCTGGCTGCACCGGCCGGTCGTGGTCGCGCTGGTGCTGGCCGCGACCGTCGCCATGGACGTCTGGCTCTTCGGCTTCTTCGGGGCGATCGCCCCGGTGCTGGAGGTCCTCGACCAGCCGGTGCTGATCCTGCTGGTCTTCGTGCTGACCGTGGCCTCCCTCGTCTTCCACGAGTTCGGCCACGCGTCGGCCTGCGGATACGGCGGGGCCCGCCCCGGCTGCATCGGCTGCGGGCTCTTCCTGATCTGGCCGTCGATGTACACGGACGTCACCGACGTCTACCGGATCGGGCGGGCCGGGCGGCTCCGTACCGACCTCGGCGGGGTGTACTTCAACGTCGTCTTCATGCTGGCCATGGCCGGGTCGTACTTCGCGACGGGCGCGCAGTTCTTCCTGGCCGCCGTCTATCTCGGGCACTTCGAGATCCTGGAGCAGCTGATGCCGGCCGTCCGCCTGGACGGCTACTACATCCTGGGCGACCTGGCGGGCATCCCTGACCTCTACGGCAAGATCAAACCCATCATGCTGAGCATCGTCCCCGGCGAGAGGGGGCGGGCGGCGCGCGAGGAGGTCCTCGGGCTCAAGAAGTCGGCCCGGACGATCGTCGCCTGCTGGGTGCTGACGATGGTGCCGCTGATCGTCGGCGAACTCGGCTACGCGCTGTGGAACCTGCCGCGCATCATCGCCACGATGGTGCGCTCACTGACCGGCCAACTCCTCGGCACCGGTGCCTCGTTCGCGGACGGCCGGATCGCCGAGGGGCTGGTCGGCGTGATCGGCACGGTCATGCTGCTCTGTCCCATGGCGGGCGTGATCTACCTGTCGGTCAAGCTCGGCGGGCGCATCCTGCGGGCCGCGAAGCGCTCCACGGCGGGCCGCCCCCGGCTGCGCGTCGCCCTGTGCGCGCTGGCCCTGGCCTCCCTGACCGGGCTGAGCTACGCGTGGGTGTCGGGCCTGACCCCGCAGCCGCTGCCGAAACAGCCGCCGATCGCGCCGATCCTCCAGCCCGGGGTCTCCACCGAGCCCCCGCCGGTCCGCCGGGCGTCCACACCGGACGGGGCGCCGGGGAAGGGCGGGGATCCGTCCGCCGGCCCGTCCGCACCGGCGGGTACGGCCGCCTCCTCGGCCGGTACGGGGACGGCCGGCCCCTCGGCCGACGCCTCACCCGGCGCTTCACCCGGCGCCTCGGCCCACGCGTCGGCCTCGCCGACCGCGTCCGGCACCTCCCGGCCGTCGGCCGGCTCGTCCTCCTCCGCCCCGGGGCCGGGCACCGATGCGGGGCCCAGCGGGGAACCCGTCGAGACCGGCTCGCCGTCGGCGACGCAGGGTATGGGAGCCCCGGCCACCGAGCCGTCCGGGCCCGCCTCGAACACGCCGACCGCGTCGGCCACCACGGGGCCGTCACCGACCGACTCGCCGAGCCCCAGGCTTTCTTGACGCATCGTCATAGCCGTCCGGGTGGGGGCAGGGGCCGGTCGGGTGGACGGTTCCGGCCCCGGTGTCGCACTTGAAGGGGTGCCGGCCCCGGGCCCGGTTGCCCGCCCGGCCGTCCCGTCTCCCGCACCGAAGCACCACCGCCAGGGCACCCGGCAGGGCGCCGAACAGAGCACCACCCGAGCATCATCGGACCACCGCAGGAGAAACGCGTGAACAACCATCGCAAACCACGCCCGGCCAAGAGCGTGCTCGGTCAACGGGCCGTCCGCATAGGGCTGTTCGCCGCCGGGATCGCCGGGGTGGCGGCCACCGTGCCGGCCCAGGCGGCGAGCGCGGCGACCGGCGGGGGGCGGCACGCGGCCTTCGCCGCCGACGACGTCTTCAGCCACGCCAACCGCAAGCACCACACCCAGGCCCGGGACTCCTTCTCGGTCCGCCAGTTCGGGGCGGCCGACGCCGTCGGCGTGCGCAACCAGGCGGACGCCGTCTCGGCCGGCTGCTCGGCGGACGACGCCTGCCGTTCGGTGGCGCTCTCCTTCCAGATCGTCACCTTCGCCGGCGAGCACACCCACCTCAACGCCGTGAACCTCAGCGACGCCACCAACAAGAGCTGCACCGGCTGCCAGACCCTGGCCGGCGCCTACCAGTTCATCGTCTCGACACCCAAGCCGGTCAACCTCGACCGGGACGTCCAGCGTCAACTGGGCGACGTACACCGCAAGTTGGACGAGCTGACCCGCTCGGGGCTGCCCGCCGCCGACCTCAAGCGGCAGGCCGACGGGCTGGCCGCCGAGGTCACCGGCATCCTGCGCGACGCCGTGGCCCACGCGCCGAAGGGCACCGAGCAGCCCGAAGTGACCCTGCACCGCCACCTGGACGGCTGGCCCGGTCACTGACCCGACCGCGTGGTGCCCGCCGCGGGCGTGGCGGGCACCACGCCTCCCGGCCGGCCGTTGACAGGGGGCGTACGAGGCCGGAAACTCGGAGCGGACCCGCAAGTGAAGTAAATTTCACAGTGCGAACAACGCTCCGTGCGAGCGGACGACACCGTGCGAACGACACCGCACGGCGCGGCAACGACGCCCACCCGAAGGGAACGCCCGATGCGCACCACCGTCGGCATCATCGGAGCCGGTCCGGCCGGCCTGCTCCTCGCCCGGCTGCTCCACCGGGCCGGCATCGCCTCCGTGGTGCTGGAGAGCCGCGACCGCGCCTACGTCGGGCACCGCCAG
>NZ_JBEXET010000012.1:106434-172462 GCF_040606415.1 Streptomyces sp. NPDC005423
TCCGGCCGGCCTGCTCCTCGCCCGGCTGCTCCACCGGGCCGGCATCGCCTCCGTGGTGCTGGAGAGCCGCGACCGCGCCTACGTCGGGCACCGCCAGCGCGCCGGAATCCTGGAGCAGGGCACCGTCGACGTACTGCGCGCGGCCGGCGCCGCCGAACGCCTGGACCGCGAGGGCCTGCCCCACGACGGCATCGAGCTGCGTTTCGACCGCAGGCGCCACCGCGTCGACTTCCCGGCCCTCACCGGCGGTCGCCGCGTGACGGTCTACGCCCAGACGGAGGTCTGCAAGGACCTCATCGCCCTCCAACTGGCGGACGGCGGCCCGCTGCTGTTCGAGGCCGAGGCGCTCGCCGTCGAGGGCGCGGGGACCGACCGCCCGCGCGTCCGCTTCCGGCACGAGGGCGTCGAGTCCGTCCTCGACTGCGACCACGTCGTCGGCTGCGACGGTTTCTGGGGCGTGGCCCGCGACGCGATCCCCGCCGAGCGGACCCGGGTCTTCGAGCGGACGTACCCCTACGCCTGGCTCGGCGTCCTCGCCGAGGTCGCCCCCTCCCACCACGAACTCGTCTACGCCCGCCACGACCGCGGTTTCGCCCTGCTCTCCATGCGTTCCCCGTCCGTCTCCCGCCTCTATCTCCAGGTCCCGCCGGGCACGGACGCGGAGAGCTGGAGCGACGACGCCGTCTGGGACGAACTGGAGCGCCGCTTCGAGACGGACGACGACTGGCGGCTGGAGCGCGGCCCGATCACCCAGAAGTCCGTCACCCCCATGCGCTCTTACGTCCACGAGCCCATGCGCCACGGCCGCCTCTTCCTGGCCGGTGACGCCGCGCACATCGTCCCGCCGACCGGCGCGAAGGGGCTGAACCTCGCCGTCGGGGACGTCGTCACCCTCGCGCGGGCCCTGACGTACAAGAGGGAGACCGGCCGTGACGACCTGCTCGACGGCTACTCCGCGACCTGTCTGCGCCGGGTGTGGCAGGCCGAGCGGTTCTCCTACGACATGACGAGCCTCCTGCACCGCGCGCCCGGCGCGACGCCCTTCGAGGAGCGGCTCCAGCTGGCCCGGCTGGAACGGATCGCGACCTCGCGGGCGGCCGAGACGGATCTAGCTGAGGCGTACACCGGGTTTCCCCTGGAAGAAGCGCGGTAAAGCCTCTTCAGAAGGGTCGTCACGGCTTGGTACCAGAGTGCGCGGGGCCGACGGCAAGCCGCGTACCTTGGCAGCACGAGGGAAAGATCCTCCCCAAGCAGTAGGGTCAATCCTTTGCCTACCTATTACTCTTGACGCCAAGGCCGCGTCAGGCGGCCATGGAGGAGTGAAATGAGGAGCAGAAACCCGGTCTTCTCGCGACGGGGGTTCAGCCGCGACAACGGCTACGCGGGCTTCAACACCGCGCCGCAGGCCGGGGGACCCGCTGTCGGCACGCAGGGGAATCCCTACGCACAGGGCAACCCCTACGCGCAGAACCCGTACGCCCAGCAGGACCCGCAGCACGGCGCGCCGCCCCAGGCCCCGGCCACCACCGGCCGGATGACCATGGACGACGTCGTCCTGCGCACCGCCACCACCCTCGGCACGCTGATCGTCACGGCGGCGCTCGCCTGGGCGCTGCTGCCGGTCGACGACGCCCACATCAACCGGTCGTACGGCATCGCGATCGGCGCCGCGCTGATCGCGATGGTGCTGGCGTTCGTCCAGTCCTTCAAGCGCACGCCCGTCCCGGCGCTGATCCTGTCGTACGCGGCGCTCGAGGGTGTCTTCCTCGGCGTCGTCTCCAGCGTCGTCGACAACCGCATCGCGAGCGGCGCGGCCATGCAGGCGGTGATCGGCACGATGGCGGTCTTCGCCGGCGTGCTCATCGCCTACCGGGCGGGCTGGATCCGCGTCAACCGCCGCTTCTACGGCTTCGTCATGGCGGCGGCGCTCGGCTTCGTGCTGCTGATGGCCGTGAACCTGCTGTTCGCGGTCTTCGGCGGCGGTGACGGCCTCGGCTTCCGCAGCGGTCCGCTCGGCATCTTCTTCGGTGTCGTCGGCATCCTGCTCGGCGCCTGCTTCCTCGCCCTCGACTTCAAGCAGGTCGAGGACGGCATCGCCTACGGTGCCCCGAAGGAGGAGGCGTGGCTGGCGGCGTTCGGCCTCACGCTGACGCTGGTCTGGATCTACATGGAGTTCCTGCGGATCCTCGCGATCCTCAACAGCAGCGACTGACACGGAGGTTGATCACGAAGGGCCCCGGTGCGGGAAGCGCCCGGGGCCCTTCGCCATGCCTGTGTGTCTGCGGGTTCGTGTGTCCGTGTGTCTGCGGGTTCGTGGTGCGCGCTACAGCAGGTTGCGCGCGGCCCTTCTCAGGTCGTACTCGTGGATGATCGCCTTGGCGTGGCCGTACGCGAGGTTGTGCTCCGCGCGGAGCCAGCTCACCTTCTCCTCGAAGCGGAAGAGGGCGGGGCCTTCGTCGACGGCGCGGAGCCAGTCGGAGACCGCACGACCGGTGCAGTGCGGAATGCGGGCGAGCAGGTTGCGATGGGTCTCCTCGGAGAGGACGTGGGACATCGGCGCCTCCGGACGCATGGGGTGTGAGCCGGTCCTTCCCGTCACGGTGCCTGAGCGTTCGCCCGTTGGCAACAGTCCCGGGCAGGCCCTACTCTCGCGGCGTGGTGGAAACGAAGCGTCTGACTCAAGCGGTGGATCACTTCGCCGATCGCCTACGGGCCGCTCCGCAGAGCCGGTTGCAGCGGGGTGCCGCCGCCGAGGCACTGGGGCTGGCCAGGGACTTCGCCCGCTGGGCGCAGCGGGTCGAGGACCCCTCGGGGGAGCCGAGGGAGCTGCCGGACGCGGGGATGTTCGCGGTCGCCGACCAGATCACCGTCGCGGTGCACGACCTGGAACTCGTGCTGCGCAGCGACGCCGAGGTCGAGGAGGCGCTGGAGCTGGTGGCCGGGGCGCAGAAACGCGCCGGAGTCTGAACGGGACGTCCGGCGCGCGCGGGGGTGCGGTCAGAGCGACGCTATGACCCGGTCCGCCAGGATGTACACGTTCTCCTCGCCGCACGCGAAGGTGAGCGTGTAGGCGCCGGAGATGCCGGAGCCGCCCAGCAGGAACGGGGTCTCGCCGGCGCGCAGGGCGGCGGCCAGGCGTTCGGCGGTCTCGCGGTGGCCCGGGGTCATGCACAGCGTGGTGCCGTCGGCGAAGACGTAGACGTCGAGTGTGCCCAGCGGGCCCGGCCGTACGTCGGCCAGTTCGACGGCGGACTCGGCGAGCTCCTCCAGCGTGGCCACCGTCCGCTCGTGGTCGTTGACGACGGGCGACTGGACCGGCACGAAGTCCGGGTGCGAGGGGTGGCGGCGGCGGGCGGCAGCCAGTTCGGGCGAGTCCCCCGCGAACTCGTCGGCGTCCGCGCCGGACTCGCTCACCGGCTCCAGCGGCTCCAGGCCCGCGAAGTCGCTGCGGCGGGGCAGGAACAGCTCGCTGTCCGGCAGGCCGAGCAGGGTCGGCGCGTCGGTGTCCCGGCCCTCCTGGGCGGCCCAGAAGGCCCGCGCCTCGGCGAGTTCCCGCTCGCGTTCCTCGGCGAGCGCCTCGGCCACGGCGGCGCGTATCTCGTCGGTGTCGCTGTGGCTGCGCGCGGCCGGCACCGGGGCGCGCGTGGCGGACGCGCGGCCTTCGGCGAGCTGGGTGTGCAGGGCGGCGACCTCGCGGCGCAGCACCAAGAGGGTGCGCAGGACGGCGACGCCCACGGCACCCGTGGCGGTCGTGATGAGCAGCAGGGCGATCGGCATGGCGCTCACTGACGTACTCCCGGTTCAAAGTCGGCCCCCGACTTCCTACATCAGCTTGAAGGGCAAACTAACCAGCTGTCAGTGCGTAACGTCACGAAACGGGCAGGTCTTTCGGTCCGGCGTTTACTGGTGTAACCGCTCTGACCTGGGGAAAGCCCCTGCGGAAGGGAGATAAGTCACATCCTGGGGGAGATTCGATCACAGAACGGCCCGGAACCCGGGGGACTGCCGGGTTCCGGGCC
This sequence comes from Streptomyces sp. NPDC005423, assembly GCF_040606415.1. Classification (NCBI taxonomy): domain Bacteria; kingdom Bacillati; phylum Actinomycetota; class Actinomycetes; order Kitasatosporales; family Streptomycetaceae; genus Streptomyces; species Streptomyces sp. NPDC005423. The sequence continues at coordinate 110,454 of NZ_JBEXET010000012.1, forward strand.
GGAAGGTGACGGCGAGTCCCCTTGCCGCTACGGGGAGTCGGTCAGCTGAGGCGCTCGATGACCATGGCCATGCCCTGGCCGCCGCCGACGCACATCGTCTCCAGACCGAACTGCTTGTCGTGGAACTGGAGGGAGTTGATGAGCGTGCCGGTGATGCGGGCGCCGGTCATGCCGAAGGGGTGTCCGACGGCGATCGCGCCGCCGTTGACGTTCACCTTCTCCAGCGGGATGCCGAGCTCGCGGTAGGAGGGGATCACCTGGGCGGCGAACGCCTCGTTGATCTCCACCAGGTCGATGTCGTCGATGCCGAGGCCGGCCCGGCGCAGCGCCTGCTTGGACGCCTCGACCGGGCCGAGGCCCATGATCTCGGGGGAGAGCCCGGAGACGCCGGTGGAGACGATCCGGGCGAGCGGGGTGAGGCCGAGTTCGCGGGCCTTGGTGTCGGACATGACGACCACGGCGGCGGCGCCGTCGTTCAGCGGGCAGCAGTTGCCGGCCGTGACCAGCCCGTCGGGGCGGAAGACCGGCTTCAGGCCGGAGACGCCCTCCAGGGTGACGCCGGCGCGCGGGCCGTCGTCCTTGGCGACGACCGTGCCGTCGGGCAGCGTGACCGGGGTGATCTCCCGCTCCCAGAAGCCGTTCTTGATGGCTTCCTCGGCGAGGTTCTGCGAGCGGACGCCGAACTCGTCCATGTCCTGGCGGGTGACGCCCTTGATCCGGGCCAGGTTCTCCGCGGTCTGGCCCATCGCGATGTACGCGTCCGGGACCAGGCCGTCCTCGCGCGGGTCGTGCCAGGAGGTGCCCTCCTGTTGCGCGACCTCCGCGGTGCGGGCCTCGGCCTCGGCGAAGAACGGGTTGTGGGTGTCCGGGAGGGAGTCGGAGTTGCCCTTCACGAACCGCGAGACCAGCTCGACACCGGCCGAGATGAAGACGTCGCCCTCGCCGGCCTTGATGGCGTGCAGGGCCATGCGGCTGGTCTGGAGGGAGGAGGAACAGTAGCGGGTGATCGTGCAGCCCGGCAGGTGGTCCATGCCCATCTGGACGGCGACGATCCGGCCCAGGTTGTTGCCCTGTTCGCCGCCGGGGAGGCCGCAGCCGAGCATCAGGTCGTCGATGTCCCGCGGGTCGAGGCCGGGCACCTTCGCGAGGGCCGCCTGGATGATCGTGGCGGTGAGGTCGTCGGGGCGCAGGTCCTTGAGGGAGCCCTTGAAGGCGCGGCCGATGGGGGAGCGGGCGGTCGAGACGATGACGGCTTCGGGCATCACGGCTCCATTGGCGTACGGAAGGGTGGGGCGGGCTGCTTGGGAAGTTACCCGTACGTATGGCCAGGGTCACGCCGATGACGGTGTGACCCTGGCCGCAGTTTTCTAAGCGCTTGCTTTGTCGGCTGGGAGGCTCAGACCCCGGTCGTCCTGGACGGCGTCGGGTCCGGCGCCGGCACCTGCCGCCTCCGCCGCCGCTTGAGCAGCGCCCACGGCCCGCGCGGCCCGGCCGGCATCGCCGCCGTGACCTCGGTGCCCGCCTCCGACGCGGCCTCCGCCGCGGCCCGGGCGACCGGCAGGAACCCCTCGCGGCGGGACGCGTCCGGGCGCTCCTCGTCGGCGGGCCACAGGCTCAGGGCCGCGCAGACGGTGGGGAGCATGGCCATCGCCGCGGTGGCGTACCCCTCCGCCGAGGGGTGGTAGTGGTCGGGTCCGAACAGCTCGCGGGGGTTCGCCATGAACTCCGGGCCCAGCAGATCGCCCAGCGACACCGTGCGCCCGCCCTGCTCGACCGCGCCGATCGTCTGGGCGGCGGCGAGCTGGCGCGAGGCGCGCCGGGCCAGCCAGCGCAGCGGCTGGCCCACCGGCTCGATCGTGCCCAGGTCGGGACAGGTGCCGACGACGACCTCCGCGCCGGCCGTGCGCAGCCGGCGCACCGCCGCCGACAGGTGACGCACCGAGCGGGTCGGCGGCATCCGGTGGGTGACGTCGTTGGCGCCGATCATGATCACGCACACGTCGGGCACCCGGGCCGGGTCCGCGAGGGTGAGGGCCACCTGGCGGTCCAGGTCGTCCGACTGGGCGCCCGGCAGGGCCACGCAGCGCAGCTCGACCGGGCGTTCGGCCACCGCCGCCAGCCCGGACGCCAGCAGCGCCCCCGGGGTCTGGGACGCCCGGTGGACGCCCTGTCCCGCGGCCGTGGAGTCGCCGAGCATGGTCAGCCGCAGCGCGGGTTCGCCCGGACCGCCGTAGGTGCCCCCCGTCGCTGCCCCGGCCGCGCCCGGCCGGGGGTGTCCGCCTCCGTACCCCCCTCCGTATCGGCCGTCCGTGCTCGGCACATGGCCGCTCGGGCCGTTGCCCACGTGCCGCTTCACGAAGCGCACCTCGGCCAGCACCAGACCGACCACCGCCGCGCCGACCAGACCGGCCCCGCCGCCGCCGTACGCGGCACCGGTCGCGATCCGCCGGGCCACCCGCGCCCTCGACATGCTCGTCATTCCGCGCCGCCACCTCCTCGTAGCCGTCATCCACTCCTTGCCCCGAACCGACCGTCGCCCAATCTCGACAGTCAGTGAACGGATGCCTCACCGCTTAGGCTGGCTGGACCGAACACGACCACTTCTTCTTTTGCAGCAACCGGAGACAACGGTGCAATTCCACGACTCGATGATCAGCCTCGTCGGCAACACCCCGCTGGTGAGGCTCAACAGCGTGACCGCGGGCATCCAGGCGACCGTTCTCGCCAAGGTGGAGTACTTCAACCCCGGCGGTTCCGTGAAGGACCGCATCGCGCTGCGCATGATCGAGGCGGCCGAGGAGAGCGGGGAACTGCTGCCCGGCGGCACGATCGTCGAACCGACCAGCGGGAACACCGGCGTCGGCCTCGCCATCGTGGCCCAGCAGAAGGGGTACAAGTGCATCTTCGTCTGCCCCGACAAGGTGTCCACGGACAAGATCAACGTGCTGCGCGCGTACGGCGCCGAGGTGGTCGTCTGCCCCACCGCCGTGGACCCGAGTCACCCCGACTCCTACTACAACGTCTCCGACCGGCTGGTCCGTGAGACACCGGGTGCCTGGAAGCCGGACCAGTACTCCAACCCCCACAACCCGCTCTCCCACTACCACTCGACCGGCCCCGAGCTGTGGGAGCAGACCGAGGGGAAGATCACCCACTTCGTGACGGGTGTCGGCACCGGCGGGACCATCTCCGGCACCGGCCGCTACCTGAAGGACGCCAGTGACGGCGCCGTGCGCGTGATCGGCGCGGACCCCGAGGGCTCGGTCTACTCCGGCGGCTCCGGGCGGCCGTACCTCGTCGAGGGCGTCGGCGAGGACTTCTGGCCGACCGCCTACGACCGGACCGTCGCGGACGAGATCGTCGCCGTGTCCGACAAGGACTCCTTCCAGATGACCCGCCGGCTCGCCAAGGAGGAGGGGCTGCTGGTCGGCGGCTCCTGCGGCATGGCCGTGGTGGCGGCGCTGCGGGTGGCCGAGCGGCTCGGTCCCGACGACGTCGTGGTGGTCCTGCTCCCGGACAGCGGGCGCGGCTACCTCAGCAAGATCTTCAACGACGAGTGGATCGGCCAGCACGGCTTCAGCGAAGAGGCGGCGACGGAGCCGACCGCCGGAGACGTGCTGAAGCAGAAGGAGGGAGGCGAGATCCCGCACTTCGTGCACATGCACCCCAACGAGACCGTCGGCGCCGCGATCGAGGTGCTGAGGGAGTTCGGGGTGTCGCAGATGCCGGTGGTGGCCAAGGGCGCAGGGCATCCCGACGTGATGGCGCCCGAGGTGATCGGGGCCGTGGACGAGCGGGTGCTCCTGCACGCGCTCTTCGCCGATCGCGCCGGGTCGGGAGACCCGATCGAGAAGCACATGAGCCCGCCGCTGCCGGTCGTCGGATCGGGGGAGCCGGTGGCGCGGATGATGTCCGTGCTGGAAGGACGGGACGCGGCGGTGGTCCTGGTGGACGGCAAGCCCACCGGGGTGATCACCCGGCAGGACCTCCTGGCCTTCCTCGCCGACGCCACCCACTGACGGCACGTCCCCCCGGGCCGGCGACCCGGGCGCGGCGCCCGGGTCGCCGTCGTCCCCGACCGGCGACGGCGGGGGGTTCGGCGCCCGGTGTCCTGAGCCGGCCGGATCCGCGGTCTTCCTCGCCGAGGGCGGGAAGCGGTGGTGAACGTGCGGTGAATGGGGCGCGTCGGCGGCGATCCTGCGGTTTCGCGCCACGAGGCGGGACTTCGCGGAAGTGGTACGAGCGCGTCACGTCCGCGCAGCACCGGCTTAACACGCGTGCGGCAGATTGGTGGACGTCGGCAGGGCGGGAGCGGCTCCCCGCCTCGCCGGCACAGAAACGGCGTCACGGACTTCCGGAGCGGCTCCCGGACCTCCACCGACGCCCAGGACGCGACAGCCTGGCCTGACCCGGCCCGCGTCCGCTGCGCGGGGACCGCCGTCGTCCCGCCCTCCCGGCAACGGGGGGTGCGGCGGTCCCCGCGCACAACTCTGCGCGCACCTTCTCCCCGTACCCCTGGCGCGCCGCGCGCGGCGGTCAGTCCTCCCAGTCGCTGTCCTGGGACCCCGGCCTGTTCTCCCGGCGACGGGAGAACAGGCCGGGGTGCAGGCGTACGGTCTGCACCACGTTGACGCCGACGATGCCGCCCCAGGCGACGAGCAGGCCGGGCAGGCCCGAGATGCCGGCGCCGATCCCGGAGAGCGGGATCGCCAGGACCAGCGAGACGACCGAGAAGCCGAACCGCTCCCCCCACGAGTCCGTCGACTTCGGCGCCCGGGAGCCGCGGGCGGTCACCATCTGCTGCTCGGCGACCTGTCGGCGTACCCGGCGCTCCACCGCGCCGTCGATGCGCTGGTCGATCTTGGCCAGGAACGAGTCGACCAGCGCGGACTCGTACTCCTCGCCCAGTTCCCTGCGGGCCTGCAAAGTGGCGTCGAGTTCCTTCTTGAGCTCGGTGTCCCGCGCGTCGATTCCGGTCATGGGCTCAGATTAGGGAGCCGTGGCCCCCCGCCGCACTGGGGATAGCCCCCCTCTCGCCGGTCCGCTCCGGGCCGGATCCTGAGATGTCCCTTGCCGGGCTGTATAACGACATGCAGAGTTCTCGGTGGCTGAATAGGGAGGGGAGTCGGATCGCTGTGTCGTCTCGGTCGTCCCAGTCGTCCCGGAGCGTGGACGCGTCCGTCGTGGTGCAGGCCGGGCCGCCCGCGAGCACCGGCCCGGTGGTCCTGGACGGACGCGGGCTCGGCGTCACGGACATCGTCCGGCTCGCCGACGGCAGCGCCCGCCCGGTCCCGGGCCCGGACGGTGTGCGCCGGGCCACCGAGTCCTGGAACGCGGCCCGGCAGATCGCCGCCACCGGCCGCGTCTACGGCCGCTCGACCGGCGTCGGCGCCAACCGCAACGAGGCCGTGCCCACCGACGCGGCGGCCGGACACGGCCTCCGGCTGCTGCGCAGCCACGCCGGCGCCATAGGCGCGGAACTCCCGGCCCGCGAGGTCCGCGCGATGCTCGCCGTCCGCGCCAACCAACTCCTCGCCGGCGGCGCGGGGTTGAGACCCAGCGTCGTCACGGCGCTGTGCGGGGCGCTGGAGAGCGGGGCGTATCCGGTCGTCAACGAATTCGGCTCGGTCGGCACCGGCGACATCGCCGCCCTCGCCCAGGTCGGCCTGGCGCTGGCCGGCGAGCACCCCTGGCGGGGCGCCGGCGCCCCCGAGCCGCAGCCCCTCGACAACAACGACGCGCTCGCCCTGATGAGCAGCAACGCCCTCACCCTCGGCCAGTCCGCGCTCGCCCTGCACGAACTGCGCGGACTCGTCGGCGCCACCCAGGTCGTCGCCGCGCTCTCCCTGCTCGCCGTCGACGGCTCCCACGAGCCCTACGCCGCCCCCGTGCACGCCGCCCGCCCGCACCGCGGTTCCAGCGAAGTCGCCCGCCGCATGCGGGAGTTGATCGGTGCCGCCGACCGGCCGACGCCACCGCTCGGCCGTATCCAGGACCCGTACGGCTTCCGCTGCCTGCCGCAGATCCACGGGCCCGCGCACGACGCGGCGGACGCCCTGGAGGAGGTCCTGGCGATCGAGGTCAACGCGGCGGCCGAGAACCCCCTCATCTCGCCCGAAGACCTCGCCGCCTACCACCACGGCGGCTTCTACCAGGCCCAACTCGGCCTGGCCCTGGACCACTTCAGGCTCTCCCTCACTCAGGTGGCCCGGCTCTCCACCTCCCGGCTCTCCACCCTCAACGAGCCCGCCTTCACCCGCCTCAAGCCCTTCCTCGCCGACCAGGAGCCCGCCGCGTCCGGCGTGATGATCCTGGAGTACGCCGCCGGGGCCGCCCTCGGCGAACTGCGCGCCCTCTCCGCCCCCGCCTCGCTCGGCCACGCTGTACTCTCCCGGGGCGTCGAGGAACAGGCCAGCTTCGCCTCGCTCGCCGCCCGTCAGACGCTGCGGGCCGGCCGCGCGTTCCGGCTCGTCGTCGGCTGCGAACTCGTCGCCGCCGTACGGGCGTTGCGCCAGCGCGACCTGCGGCCCGGCCCCGACCTGCCGGTGGGCCGCGCGCTGGAACTGGCCGAGGCGCTGCTCGACGACGACCCGGCCGACCGGCCGCTCACCGACGATGTGACGGTGGCGGCCGGAGTGCTGGACCGGTTCACGGAGATCTGGAGGGGGAGCACGTCATGAACGGGACCGACAGCCCGGCCGCACGGTTGCAGGCACTCTTCGAGGGGCACCGGCTCACGCCGACCCAGCGGCGCATCGCCCACAGCATGGTGCGCCGCGCCGCCGACGTGCCGTTCCTGTCCAGCGTGGAACTGGCCGAACTGGCCGGCGTCAGCCAGCCCTCCGTCACCCGCTTCGCCGTCGCCCTCGGCTTCGACGGCTACCCGGCGCTCCGCCGGCACCTGCGCGAGGTCGCGCCCGCCGGGACGGCCGTGGACACGGCGTCGTACAACGCGTACCAGCAGGCCGTCGAGGCGGAGATCGAGAACCTCAAGCACCTCGCGGAGATCCTCGCCGACCCCCGGCCGGTCGTGCGGGCCGGCCGGCTGCTCGCCGCTTCGCGCCCGCTGCCGGTGCTCGGGCTGCGCGCGGCGGCCTCCCAGGCGTACGGCTTCGCGTACTTCGCCGCCAAGGTCCATCCGGACGTACGGCTGCTCGACGAGGGCGGCACGATGGTCCGCGACCGGATCGACGCGGCGGTCCGGGCCGGTGCCGACGCGCTGCTCTGCTTCGCGCTGCCCCGGCATCCGCGCGAGGTGGTGGACATCCTGGCGTATGCCAGGGAGGCCGGCCTGAGCGTGGTCACCGTCGCCGACTCGGCGTTCGCGCCGGTCGCCAAGGTGTCCGACCTGCTGATCCCGGCCGCCGTGGGCACCGGGCTCGCCTTCGACACGGCGTGCGCGCCGATGCTCCTCGGCCGGGTCCTGCTGGAGGCGATGTGCGACGAACTCCCCGACGCGCAGGCCCGGTTGGAGGAGTTCGACGCGCGGGCGGCGGCGCGGGGGCTCTTCGTGGAGTGAGCGCGCCGCGCCGCCCGCCGTCCTCTCAGACTCGTCTCACGTTCGCTGAGTATTCTCCCGGCCGACACAATTGTGCCGGGACGAGCAGGAGGCGGGACGTGGCACGCGGAGATCGCAGGGCTCAGGGTCTGGCCAGGGTGGCTGTCGTCGTACGGGCCGGGGCCGCCCCGATGTGGTGGTCCGGGGTGTTCGCGGCCGGCGTCGGCGTGCTGCTGCCGGGCCTCACCGGGCGGCGGATCGGGGTGCTGGCCGGGGCCGCGCTCTTCATCGTCGCGACGGCCGTGCTGGCCGGCCGGCACCGCAAGCGCTACGCCGCCCTGGCCCGCGGCGCCGCCCGGGCCGGCCGGCACGACGTGCTCCAGGACCGGGCGGTGACCGTCCGCAACTGGCGCCGCGCGCACCGTTGGTGGCTGCTGGGCGCCTTCGCGGTGGCGCTGGCCAGTTCGCTGGCGGTGCCCGCGGCGGGCGGCCTGCTGCTCGCCGGGGCCGGTACCGGACTGCGTCTCAAGGCCGCCTGGCTGGGCCACCGCGAGCGCGCCGACGACGTACTGCTGTGGGTGCGGGTCGACGGGCTCGACCGGCGGGCCGGCGCCCCCGCGGGCAAGCCGGTCAGGGCCTACCGCTGCACGGGCATCGCCGCCGGCGACGCCACCCCGGGCGGGGCGCGCCGCCGCGGCGACGTACTGGTATAGCGGGTACGGACCCTAGACCTCCAGGTCCGTCTCGATCTTCTTCAGCTGGTGCCGGGCCATCGCCAGGTTGGCCCGGGTGGCGTCCAGGACCAGGTAGAGGAAGAGGCCGTTGCCGCCGCGTCCCTTGAGCAGCCGGATCAGGTGGTACTGGCTCGACAGGGTGATCAGGATGTCCTCGATCTCGCCCTTCAGGCCGAGGTGTTCCATGGTGCGCAGCTTGGAGCGGACCACGTCGGTGTTGCCGGCCGCGGCGACCCCCAGGTCGAAGGTCTTGCTGCCGCCCATCGTGCCCAGCGCCATACCGCTGGTGTAGTCGACGAGCGCGACGCCGGTGGCGCCCTCGATGGAGGTCAGTGCCTCTTTGAGCGAGGTCTCGGTGTTGGCCATGACGGATGTTTCCTCTCAGCTTTCCGTGGTGGAGCGCGCGTTGGCGGTGCTCGTGGTGCGTGGGGAGCGCGCGGTTCTGGTACGTGCGGTGGTGGTCCTGGCGGAGGGTTCGGCGGCGCTCGGCGCGGGCGCCCCGGCCGCGAGCAGTTCCTCGATACGGGCCCCGGCGCGCCGCCCCTCCAGATGGAGCCGGCCGACGTTGACCCGGTCCTGGGCGAGCAGCGTCAGGACGGCGCCGGGGCCGGCCGCGTAGGTGGCGACATAGCCGTAGACCCCTCGGACGAGCAGCTCGCGGAAGTCGCCCTGCCCGGTGGCGTCGGCCATCCGCACGGCCGTGCCGAGCGCGTCGGCGGTGAGCGCGGCGACCCGCTCCGGCTCGACGCCCGGGGTGTCCTGGGCGAGGACCGATCCGTCGACGCCGGCCGCGAGCGCCCCGGTCAGCTGCGGCACCCGGGCTCTCAACCGGCGCAGCTCGTCCAGGATTTCGGCCTCGGAGGCCATCGGGTCTCTCCTCTCGGCGCGTGGGCGCGGCCGCTCAAAGGGCCTCCAGCGCATCCCTGAGCCTCTTCAGCAGGGTGATCTCCGGATCGGTGTCGGCGGGCGGCGGCGGGGGCGGCGGCAGGGGTGGGCGGGGGTCGACGGCCCCGGCCGCCACCAGCCGCCGCACGTCCACCAGGGTGGGGAACGCGCGCCGGCCCAGCAGCCGCGCGATCTCCGGCGCGGTCCGTACGCCGTCCACCAGGGCCAGTACCGTGCGCTGGCGGGCGGTGAGCGGGGGTACGGCGACCGGGTCGGCCCGCACCAGCGGTGTGCCGTCGGTCGCCGCGTCGGGCCAGATGCGGTGCAGCAGGTCGCGGCGGCGCAGCGTCTCGTGCTCCAGGGCGGCCACCGGGACCGCCAGCGGGGAGCCGGGCCGGTGCGTGACGCCGTAGCGGAAACGGCCCGGGGTGGAGCTGGGCGAGAGGACGAAGTACGCGGCGTCGTAGAGCGCCCCCAGATGGCAGAGTTCCAGCGCGCCCAGGGTGATCAGGCCGCCGTCGAGCAGCAGGCGGCCGGCGCCGTGCCGTTCGTCGGCCGCGTCGCACGCCGCCCGCCAGGCCTCGGCGTGCAGGGTGCCGCGCGCGGTGAGGAGCAGGCCGAGGCCGGCCGCGGCCGGGCTCTCGGCGTGCACCACCTCGCCCTCGACGAGGTGGAGGCTGCCGCGCTCCCGGACGAGGACGCCGGTGGCCCGTTCGGCGGCGAGCCGGGTCAGCATCGGCGACACCCCGCCCCAGGCCCGGTCGCCGGCGCCCGCCTTGTCCCGTACGGGCAGTCGCGGCGGCGGGGTGCGCAGAGCGGTCATCCCAGCACCAGCTGTCCGGCCATCTCGCCGAGCCGGATGCGGGCCAGCGCGAGATTGCCGTCCGCGCGGGCCAGCCACAGGTGCAGGAACACACTGCTCTCGAACGACGTCCGGACGAACCAGAGCACGTGGTAGCTGTCGCGGTTGCTGATGATGAGGTCCTCGACCGGCGGATCGGCGGTGTCGGCGCCGCCCTCCTCCGGGTCCGGGGCCGCCGCGAACACCCCCTGTTCCGCCGCCAGCCGGGCCAGCTCCGCCGCCTCCGCGGCACTGGCCTCCCGGTCGCCGCCCGGCGCCTCCCCCACGGAGCCCAGGGCGAGTCCGCTGGTCCAGTCGACCAGCGCGGCGCCCCGGGCACCGGGCAGTCGCATGGCCTCCAGCAAGCACTCATCGATTCCGGGCACCGTGGCTCCCTCCCGCCTGGACGTGTCGGCTGAGTGACGCCGAAACTACGCACGGTGTGCCGGGCGAGGGAGGGTTCCGGCATTTTCCGGTGGAACATGCCCCCAGCGACTAAGGTCGGTCAACTAACCCTTTTTTCCCACCAGTTGAATCGCGGGGCCACGGGGGTGCGTCAACGGCTCCCGGCTGCGCCCAGGGTGGTGAGGGAGTCGGCGTGCGCCCCTCCGGATTCGGCCACGATCTCCGCCACCGTCTGCGGCTCGCGCACCGTCGCGAACGCCACGCCGCCCGACCCGTCCGGGACGAAGCCGTAAATGCCGGGCCGGGCAAGGGAGTTGTAGGCGTAGTGGGCCGAGAAGTAGTACGCGCCGGTGTCCAGCGCCGCCACGTGGTCACCCTGTTCCAGGAGGGGCAGGGCGCGTCCCTCGGCGAGCAGATCCCCCGCGAAGCAGGCCGGGCCCGCCACGTCCTGGACCACGTCCGGGCCCGCCTTGGGCCGCCCCTCCGCGTCGTACGCGGCGATCCGCAGCGGCCAGGACTCCGGCGCGTAGACGGTCCGCGTGGCGACCTGCACGCCCGCGTGGGTGACCGCGACCCGGCGCCCGCCGGCGCTCTTGGCGTACTCGACCCGGGCCACCACCGTGCCGTGCTTGGCCAGCAGTGACCGCCCGAACTCCGTCACCAGCCCGTACCGCCCGCCGAACAGCTCCGGCACCGCCTCGCCGAGCAGCCGTACGTACCGCGCGTACGTCGGCGCCGTCGCGTCGGAGCCGAAGTCGACCGCCAGTCCGCCGCCGATGTCCAGGGTGTCGATCTGCCGGTGCCCGATCCGCGCGTTGATCTCCCCGGCCAGCGCGTGCAGCCGCGCCACGCCCTGCGCCATCAGCGACAGCGGCATGCCCTGCGAGCCGACGTGCGCGTGCAGCCGGGTCAGCCACGGCCGCTCCGCGAAGGCCCCTACGATCCACTCGCGGGCGCCCTCGTCGCACAGCGCCACCCCGAACTTCGAGGTCGCCGTGGCCGTCGAGAGGGCCGCGATGGAACCCCCGCCGACCTGCGGGTTCACCCGGAGTCCGAGCGGGGAGCGGTGCGGTGCCGACCGCATCAGACCGTCGACGCGGCGCAGTTCCTGCGGGCTGTCGACGTTGACCGCGATGCCCTGGGCGAGTGCCTCGCGCAGCTCCGCCGCCGTCTTCGCGGGCGCGTCCAGGACCGTCCGCGCGGGCGGCACTCCCGCCGCGCGGGCCAGCGCGAGTTCACCCGGGCTCGCCACCTCCGCGCCGATCCCCGCCTCGTGCAGCAGCCGTACCACCGGCACCAGCGGGGAGGCCTTCACCGCGAACGCGTGCAGCACCGGTGTCCCCGGCGCGACCCGCGCGTCGAAGGCGGCCCGCAGTCCGGCGGCCGAGTCGCGGATGCCGGTGACGTCCAGCAGGGCGGCGACCGGGGCGGCGGGCCCGAGCAGGCCCCGCTCCACGGCGGCCCGGACCGCCAGGTCCCGGCGCGCGACCCGCTCGGCCCCGTCCCTGTCCGTCCCGCTGGGGGCCCCGCCGCCTTCCCCGTCTCCGTCGCCCACTGCTTCCCCTGCCTGTTCCGTCGTCGCCGTGACCGCACCTCCGGCCGAACATTCAGAGCATGCCCAGAACGGCACCCGATGTATTGACTAGTTCTATTCAGGACGCGAGTATGTGAATAACGGCAGTACTCATCGGCGGCGCCCGGCCCGCCGGAGCATTCCGCTAGGAGGCAGACCATGTCAGGACCCCGCCCCGTACGAGCGCCGCGCGGTACGGAACTGAGCGCCCTGGGATGGCAGCAGGAGGCCGCCCTGCGGATGCTCCAGAACAACCTCGACCCCGAGGTCGCCGAACACCCCGACAAGCTCGTCGTCTACGGCGGCACCGGCAAGGCCGCCCGCGACTGGCGCTCCTTCGACGCCATGGTGCGCACGCTGCGGGGGCTCAAGCAGGACGAGACGATGCTCGTCCAGTCCGGCCGCCCGGTCGGCGTGATGCAGACCCACGAGTGGGCGCCGCGCGTGCTCATCGCCAACTCCAACCTCGTCGGCGACTGGGCCAACTGGGAGGAGTTCCGCCGTCTGGAGGCGCTCGGCCTCACCATGTACGGCCAGATGACCGCCGGTTCCTGGATCTACATCGGCACCCAGGGCATCCTCCAGGGCACCTACGAGACCTTCGCCGCCGTCGCCGCGAAGAAGTTCGGCGGTACGCTCGCCGGGACGATCACCCTCACCGCCGGCCTCGGCGGCATGGGCGGCGCCCAGCCCCTCGCGGTGACCATGAACGACGGCGTCGCGATCTGTGTCGACGTCGACCCGCGCGCCATCGAGCGCCGTATCGAGCACCGCTACCTCGACGTCAGGGCCGACTCCCTGGAGCACGCCCTCCACCTCGCCGTCGAGGCCCGGGACGCGCGCCGCCCGCTCTCCATCGGCCTGCTCGGCAACGCGGCCGAGCTGCTCCCGCGGATGCTCGCCGAGAGCGCCCCCATCGACATCGTGACCGACCAGACCTCGGCCCACGACCCGCTCGCCTACCTCCCCCTCGGCGTCGACTTCGAGGACATGGCCGACGCGGCGGCGAAGGACCCGGCGGGCTTCACCACCCGCGCCCGGGAGTCCATGGCACGGCACGTCGAGGCGATGGTCGGCTTCATGGACGCCGGCGCCGAGGTCTTCGACTACGGCAACTCCATCCGCGGCGAGGCACAACTCGCGGGCTACGAGCGGGCGTTCGCCTTCCCCGGCTTCGTACCCGCCTACATCCGCCCGCTGTTCAGCGAGGGCAAGGGCCCCTTCCGCTGGGCGGCCCTGTCCGGTGAGGCCTCGGACATCGCCAAGACCGACCGGGCGATCCTCGACCTCTTCCCGGAGAACGAGTCGCTGCACCGGTGGATCCGGATGGCCGGCGAGCGCGTCCACTTCCAGGGCCTCCCGGCCCGCATCTGCTGGCTCGGCTACGGCGAGCGCGACAAGGCCGGGAGCCGCTTCAACGACATGGTGGCCTCCGGTGAGCTGGCCGCCCCGCTCGTCATCGGCCGCGACCACCTCGACGCGGGCTCCGTCGCCTCCCCGTACCGCGAGACCGAGGCCATGCTCGACGGCTCCGACGCGATCGCCGACTGGCCGCTGCTGAACGCGATGGTCAACGTGGCGTCCGGTGCCTCCTGGGTCTCCATCCACCACGGCGGCGGCGTCGGCATGGGCCGCTCCATCCACGCGGGCCAGGTCTGCGTGGCCGACGGCACGAAGCTCGCCGGGGAGAAGATCCGCCGGGTGCTCACCAACGACCCCGGCATGGGTGTCATCCGGCACGTCGACGCCGGGTATGACATCGCGGAGCGGGTCGCGGACGAGCGGGGCGTCCGGGTACCCATGCGCGAGGGTGACGACGCGTGACCCTGCCGGAGGACGAGCGGGCCGCCAACTCCCGTACCGGGGACGATAGTTCACGGCCGGGCACGGGCACGGACACGGGCACGGACACGGGCACGGCCGGCCGCGGGGGAGGCGGCGGCGACTCCTTCCTGCGGATGTGGCGCGACCTGCTTCCCGTCGGCCGCCACTCCGCGTCCCGCGGCTACCGTCGCTACGCCTGGACCGGCGCCGACGCCGAGTGCCGGGGCTGGTTCGAGGAGCAGGCCGGGGCGCGCGGGCTCGGCTACGAACTCGACCGCAACGGCAACCAGTGGGCCTGGCTCGGTGACCCCGCCGAGGGGGACGCCGTCGTCACCGGCTCGCACCTCGACTCCGTGCCCGACGGCGGGGCCTTCGACGGGCCCCTCGGCGTGGTGTCGTCGTTCGCCGCGCTGGACGAACTGCGGGCGCGCGGTGCGCGGTTGGACAGGCCGCTGGCCGTCGTCAACTTCGGGGACGAGGAAGGCGCCCGGTTCGGGCTGGCCTGCGTCGGATCACGGCTGACCGCCGGGGAGCTGACCGTCGAGCAGGCGCACCGGCTGACCGACGGCGACGGGGTCACGCTGCCCCGGGCCATGGCCGCCGCCGGCTACGACCCCGACGCCATCGGCCCCGACCCCGAGCGCCTGTCCCGGATCGGCGCCTTCGTCGAACTCCACGTCGAGCAGGGCCGGGCGCTCGACCTCTCCGGTGACCGGGTCGGCATCGCCAGCGCCATCTGGCCGCACGGCCGCTGGCGGTTCGACTTCCGGGGCGAGGCCAACCACGCCGGCACCACCCGGCTCGTCGACCGGCGCGACCCGATGCTGTCGTACGCCGAGACCGTGCTCGCCGCCCGCCGTGAGGCCCAACTCCTCGGTGCGGTGGCCACGTTCGGGAAGATCGCCGTGGAGCCGAACGGCGTCAACGCGATCCCCTCCCTGGTGCGCGGCTGGCTCGACTCCCGGGCCGCCGACCAGGAGACCCTCGACACCGTCGTCACCGGCGTCGAGAAGGCGGCCCGCGAGTACGCCGAGGCGCACGGCGTCGACCTGGACGTCGTGCGGGAGTCCTTCACGCCCGTCGTCGACTTCGACCACGCCCTGCGCGACGAACTCGCCCGCCTCCTCGGCCGGGAGGCCGGGCTCCGGGTCCCCGTCCTGGGAACCGGTGCCGGACACGACGCCGGGATCCTCTCCGGGAGCATCCCGACCGCCATGCTGTTCGTGCGCAACCCCACGGGTGTCTCGCACTCCCCGGCCGAGTTCGCGGCCGAGGACGACTGCGTGGCCGGGGTGACCGCACTCGCCGACGTACTGGAAGGGCTGGCCCGCAGGTGACGCATCCCGGCACACGGACGTACTGGCTGGAACACGCCTGGCTCGACACCCACGTCGAGCCGGGCGTCGCCCTGGACGTCGCGGACGGGCGGATCACCGCCGTCCGCACCGGCACCGGCACCCCGCCCCCCGGCGCGGAGATCCTGCGCGGACTCACCCTCCCCGGCCTGGCCAACGCCCACAGCCACGCCTTCCACCGCGCCCTGCGCTCCACGGTCCAGGTCGGCTCCGGCACCTTCTGGACCTGGCGCGAGCTGATGTACTCCTTCGCGGACCGGCTGACCCCGGAGACCTACCACGCGCTGGCCCGCGCGGTGTACGCGGAGATGGCGCTGGCCGGGATCACGGCGGTCGGCGAGTTCCACTACGTGCACCACGCGCACGGCGGCACCCGGTACGCCGACCCCAACGCGATGGGCGAGGCGCTGGTCGCCGCCGCCGCCGAGGCCGGTCTCCGCATCACCCTCCTCGACACCGTCTACCTCTCCTCCGGCTTCGGGCAGGCCCCCAACCGGCACCAGCTCCGCTTCTCCGACGGGAGCGCGGACGCCTGGGCCGAACGCTGTGCACTTCTCAAGGAACGGGATCACGCGCGGATCGGGGCGGCCGTCCACTCCGTACGGGCCGTGCCCGCCGGGCAGTTGGCGACCGTGGCCCGCTGGGCCGAGGAGCGGCGTGCGCCGCTCCATGTGCACCTGTCCGAGCAGACCGCCGAGAACGACGCCTGCCGCACCGCGCACGGCCGCACCCCGACGCGGCTCCTCGCCGACCACGGGGTGCTCGGCCCGCGCACCACCGCCGTGCACAGCACGCACCTCACCGACGAGGACATCGCGCTGCTCGGTTCGACCGGCACGGGCACCTGTATGTGCCCCACCACCGAACGCGACCTCGCCGACGGCATCGGCCCCGCCGTGGCCCTCCAGGCGGCCGGCTCACCCCTCTCGCTCGGCTCCGACAGCCACGCCGTCATCGACCTGTTCGAGGAGGCCCGCGCGATGGAGCTGAACGAGCGGCTGCGCACCCGCACCAGGGGCCACTGGACGGCCGCCGCCCTGCTGCGCGCCGCCTCCGCCGACGGACACGCGGCGCTCGGCTGGGAGGAGGCGGGCAGCATCGAGGCCGGGGCGCTCGCCGACCTGACGACGATCGCGCTCGACTCGGTCAGGACGGCGGGACCGGTGCCCAGGCTCGGCGCCGAGACGGCCGTATTCGCGGCGACGGCGGCGGACGTACGGCACACGGTCGTGGGCGGCCGGCACGTCGTACGCGACGGGGCGCACACCCTCGTACCCGACGTGCCGCAGGCGCTGGCCGCCGCCGTGGAAGCCCTGCGCGCCCAGTGACCGCCGCCCCCCGAGCCCACGACGAGCCCGACGAGCACGAGGCCACGATGAGCAGCAGCACCGTCATCACCAACATCGCCGCACTGGTCACCAACGACCCCTCCCTCGGTGACGGATCCCCCCTCGGACTGATCCACGACGCGGCCGTCGTCATCGACGGGGACCGCGTCGCGTGGACCGGTGAATCAAGCAAAGCACCCGCCACTGACAACCGGGTCGACGCCGGCGGCCGGGCGGTGCTGCCGGGCTTCGTCGACTCCCACTCGCACCTCGTCTTCGCGGGCGACCGCACGCGGGAGTTCAACGCCCGCATGTCCGGCCGGCCCTACAGCGCGGGCGGCATCCGTACGACGGTGGCGGCGACGCGCGCCGCGAGCGACGCGGAGCTGGAGCGGAACCTCACCCGCTATCTGGCCGAGGCCCTCCGGCAGGGCACCACCACCTTCGAGACCAAGTCCGGCTACGGCCTCACGGTCGCCGACGAGGCCCGCGCGCTGCGCATCGCCGCAGCGCACACCGACGAGGTCACCTATCTCGGCGCCCACATCGTCCCGCCGGACCACGCCGACGACCCCGCCGCCTACGTCGCCCTCGTCACCGGCGAGATGCTCGACGCCTGCGCCCCGCACGCCCGTTGGATCGACGTCTTCTGCGAGAAGGGCGCCTTCGACGGCGACCAGGCCCGCGCGATCCTCACGGCGGGCCGGGCGAAGGGCCTGCACCCGCGCGTCCACGCCAACCAGCTCTCGTACGGGCCCGGCGTCCAGCTGGCCGTGGAGCTCGACGCGGCGAGCGCCGACCACTGCACGCACCTGACCGACGCGGACGTGGACGCCCTCGCCAGTGGCGGCACGGTCGCGACCCTGCTGCCCGGCGCCGAGTTCTCGACCCGCGCCGCGTGGCCGGACGCCCGCCGCCTGCTGGACGCGGGTGTCACGGTCGCCCTCTCCACCGACTGCAACCCCGGCTCCTCGTTCACCTCCTCCGTCCCGTTCTGCGTCGCGCTCGCGGTACGGGACATGGGGATGACCCCGGACGAGGCGGTCTGGTCGGCCACGGCGGGCGGCGCGGCGGCGCTGCGCCGCCCGGACCTCGGCCGCCTCACCCCGGGCGCCCGCGCCGACCTGCTCCTCCTCGACGCCCCGAGCCACGTCCACCTGGCCTACCGGCCGGGGGTGCCGCTGGTCAGCGGTGTCTGGCGGCGCGGAGTCCGCGAGGTCTGACTCCGCGAGCTCCGACTCCGGGAACGCGACCGGGCCGGGACGGGGGAGCGGTGTTCAGGAGGCGCCGGCCGCCCACCGCTGCGCCGTACCCCCGTTCAGTGGCCGCAGCGCGACCCCGTCGCCGTCCGCCGGCGTCACCGCCGTCTCGATGGCGATGGCCGGGCGGATCACCCCGTCGCTGTCGACGGTGAACGTCAGGTTCTGGCCGTGGTCGCCGTCGACCGAGGCGCACTCCCAGATGCCGACGCCCTTGTCGACGGAGCCCCGGCTGTCGAGGCAGAGGTCGGGATCGGCGGCGGACCGCACGACGCCGCGCCCGGAGTCGACGCGCCAGCGCTGGGTGCGGGACGAGCCGCACGCGGCCGTCACGACGTCCGTGCCCTCCGACAGGTCGCCGTCGCGGATGTCGAGGCAGCGGCCGGATCCGAGGTTCACGACCTGGGCGTAGGCGCCGTTCGGGGCGTGCGACGCCTTGCCCGGAGCGGCCGAACTCCGGCTCGGAGAAGGCGACTTGACCGACGGCGACGGCGACGGCGACGGCGACCTCGACGGTGCGGCCGAGTGCGACTGCGAGGGTGACGGCGACGGGCGGGTCGGGACTGTCGCCGTCACCGTCACCCGCGCCGGGACCGACGGGCCGGCGGCCGGGGACGACGGACCACCGGAGGGACGCAGCAGGAACAGCAGCGGGAGCAGCGCCACCCCGAACACCGCCGAGGCCAGCACCACGCGCCGCCGTGCGGGTGGCCAAGTGCCTTGTCGGCGCCGGGTGTTGGCGATCGGTTCGGCGCGAGGGGGATGGGCCGCGTACGCCGTGCCGGCCCACGGCAGCAGGCCCTCCGCCAGGGTGGTGCGCGGAGCGTCGCGCAGGGCCGTGAGTTCCTCGTGGGCGCCGGTGCAGTGGGCGCACCGGGCCATGTGGACGTCCAGGCCGGTGCCGGCGCGGGGAGGGCGGTCGGGGCGCACCGACTCCTCGATCAGACGGCGGAATCCGGCGCAGCGCGGGTCGTCGGAGGCAGCGAGACGGAACCGGAGGCACGCCCGGGTCATCGCCTGGAGGGCCTGTTCGGTGCCGTAGGCGATGTCCTCGGGGGTGAGGCCGAGGAGGGTGGTGGTCACCTCGCGGGGTTCGCGCTCGACGGTGTCGTACCAGACGAGGCCCTGGGCGCGGGAGGAGAGGCTCTGGAACGCCGTGAGCATCGGGGGGGCCGGGCCGTCCGGGGCCGCCGAGTTGAGGACGAGGAGCAGGGCCGGGTCGAGGCCGGCGGCGCGGTCGTCCCGGGACCAGGCCGCGGCCACCCGGACGGTGAGCAGCAGCAGCCGGTGCCGCCAGGGGGTGCCGGGGTCGACGCCGCGGGCCGTCTCGCGCGCGGCCAGGGCGAACGTCTGGGCCGCCAGCTGTCCCGCCGTCGAGTCGTTCGTCGTGCACAGCCGGGCGTAGGCGAGGACGGAAGGCTGGTGCCGGGCGCGGAGTTCGTGCAGCGCCGCGTAGACGGCGGACGGGTCGGCGCGCAGGAGTTCGGTCAGCCGTGCGTCGGACGCGTCGGCCCCGGCGCTGTCCGGACCGCTCATCCCCCCACCCCCGTCTCCCTGACGTACCGGCCGGTTCGGTGGGGACCATAGTGGCGCGGGACGACGCGCGGGGAGGGGCGGAGAGGAGTTTGGCGAAGTTTCCCGGGGTAACCCGCGGCCCGCCCGGGTAACGGGACGGGGGGACCACAACCGGACGGGACGGACTGGGCGGACGGTCGGGCCGGGCTGTCAGACCTCGGCCGTCAGGGCCTTGCGCAGGCGCACCAGGGTGCGGGTCAGCAGCCGGGAGACGTGCATCTGCGAGATGCCGAGCTCCTCGCCGATCTCCGACTGGGTCATGTTGGAGACGAAGCGCAGGGAGAGGATCTGCCGGTCCCGCAGCGGGAGCCGGGCGATCAGGGGCTTCAGGGACTCGACGTACTCGATGCCTTCGAGCCCGTGGTCCTCGTAGCCGAGGCGGTCCGCGAGCGCGCCCTCGGAGTCGTCCTCCTCCGGCTGCGCGTCGAGCGAACTGGCGGTGTACGCGTTCGACGCCGCCATGCCCTCCAGGACCTCCTCGTTGGAGATGCCGAGGCGCTCCGCCAGCTCGGCCACGGTGGGCGAGCGGTCCAGTCGCTGGGCCAGTTCGTCGCCGGCCTTGGCCAGTTCGAGGCGGAGTTCCTGGAGCCGGCGCGGTACGCGCACGGACCACGAGGTGTCGCGGAAGAAGCGCTTGATCTCGCCGACGATGGTCGGCATCGCGAAGGTCGGGAACTCGACCCCGCGGCTCACCTCGAAGCGGTCGATCGCCTTGATCAGGCCTACGGTGGCGACCTGGACGATGTCCTCCATCGGCTCGCTGCGCGAGCGGAAGCGGGAGGCGGCGAACCTGACCAGCGCGAGGTTCAGCTCGACGAGCGTGTTGCGGACGTAGGAGTACGCGTAGGTGCCTTCCTCGAGGCGTTCCAGCCGCTCGAAGAGGGTCTTGGAGAGGGCCCGCGCGTCGACCGGTCCCACTTCGTCGAACGGGGGGATCTCCGGGAGCCCGGCGAGGACGTCACCCGGTCCGCGGTTCGCGCCGTGCGCTGCGACGGGCGCCGGACGGTCCGGGGTGGATGCCGCTGTCGCCGGGGGGGCGTGCGGTGCGTCGCGCCGGGGTGGCATGGTGTCCTCCATCGTTCTCGGCATGTGGCTGCCGGAGCCTGTGCGTGCACTGCGGTGTGCGGCGCCTCCAAGCCGGCCGTGTCGAATTCGTGTCGGTACTAGCCCTATCCGGTTTTCGGAGGTACCCGCAAGTTCGTTATGCGGTCATATGTCCGTTTGCGGGGGGTTGTTCGGGTGTCGGAGAGTGTGAGGAAGGCGTAGTGTTCCAGGGCATGCGTCAGCAACGGCAAGGTCGGGAGTGAGACACGGCATGGACCGCGGGACGGTCGGCAGCGCACAGTCTGGCCGACTTCTGGTCGAGGTGCGGAAAGAGGGCGCCAGCGCCGTCGTGACCCCGGCGGGTGAGTTGGATCACCACACCGCCGATCTGTTGCGCGAGCCGCTGGAGGAACTCCTCGACAAGGGGCACACCCGGCTCGTCGTGGACTGCTCACGGCTGGAGTTCTGCGACTCCACGGGCCTGAACGTGCTGCTCGGCGCCCGCCTGAAGGCGGAGAACGCCGGGGGAGCGGTGCATCTCGTCGCGATGCTTCCGGTGGTGGCCCGTGTCTTCGAGATCACGGGGGCCGACTCGGTCTTCACCCTCCATGAGACGCTCGCGGACGCTCTCGCAGATGAATCCGGCTGACCGGTCGGCCAGGGGCCCCCTCCGTCCGTGCCGCGACCGGCCGACCCCCCTGCTGACCGGCGAATTCGCCGCGTCCCGCCTTCCGTGCGGAATAGGGGGTGTTCTGTGGGTTCACTCGGGCAGGAGATCTCCTGTGAAGACAACGGAAGCCGGAGTGACGGAGAACGTCCTCCATCCACGTACGCAGTCCCGATCGTGAACCGGTGAATCGGTGAGGTGAAGCGCTGATGAGCACCACCCGGCCCTGCTCGCCGGGCGACCGCGGCCAGGAGCCCAGCGGCGCCCAGGCGGCGCCCGAGGAGGGCACTGACGTCCTGTCGTCCATGGCGTCCGTCGCCGTGCCGGTCGACGGGGCCGCGGCCGCGCCGTCCGCACCCCGGCAGGCCCGCAGACTCAGTTTCGACGGGGCGGGTGCCGTCGTACCCCTCGCCCGTGATTTCGCCCGGCAGGCGCTGCACGCCTGGGGCTGGCTGCCCGCCGAGACCGCCGACCGGCGCGCCGCGGCCGAGGACGTCCTGCTCGTCGTCTCGGAGCTGGTCACCAACGCCTGCCTGCACGCGCAGGGCCCGCAGGACATGGGCATCGCCGTCGACAACAAGGTGCTCCGCGTCGAGGTCTCCGACCTGGGCGAGGGTCAGCCCGCACCCCGGACCCCGCACCGCGCGGGCCGCCCAGGCGGCCACGGCATGTTCATCGTGCAGCGCCTCTGTATGGACTGGGGGGTCGTGCGCACCCCGGGTGTCGCCGGCAAGACGGTGTGGGCGGAGCTGGGCGCGCCCGCGTAACGCGGGCGGGGCGCCGGCGAAGCGACGGCGAGGCGGTTCCGTCCCCTCGCAACGCCTTCCGCCCCCCCAAGGGGTTACCTAGGGTTACTCCCTCTCGCCTCTCCTCGTGCCCTCCCCTGCCGCGCGCGCCGGATCGTCACAACTCCGGCGCGCAGTTGTCTTCCTTCCACAGGGCCCCCGGCGTACCTTGACGGCCGATCTGATGTGCCGTCAGGAATGAGGGGACCGTGTCGTACCAGAAACGAACCGCAGCGCTCGCGTCTGTCGCGGCCCTGGCCGGCTCGGCGGTATTCCTGACCGCCCCCGCAGCCCGCGCCGCCGTGGTGGACGTCGACTACAAGTGCCAGACGCCCATCGGCGTCAAGACGGCCGTCTCGCCGATCGACATCAAGGGTGTCAAGAGCGGCAGCGTGTACAAGATCACCATGTCGTGGCAGAAAGGCGTCTCGTCCAGCCCGGTCGAACTGGGCAAGGGCGCGATGAGTCCCAGCGCCACCATCAAGCTGGCCGGCGCCGACAGCGGCACGCTCGCCGTGTCGGGCCCCGCCAACCAGGCCGCGATACCCGCCAACACCCCAATAAAGATCAATGACTTGACGGGTACGTACACCCCGAAGGCGACCGGCAAGGTCACCTTCACGGCGGCGATCCTCACCATCAAGGCCCTCGGTACGACGACCACCTGCACCCCGACGAACAACCCCGGCCCGTCCCTCACCCTCGACGTGACGGCCGCGGGCGGCAGCACCGGCGGTTCGTCGAGCGGGACCTCGGGCACCTCGGGCTCGTCCGGTTCCACGGGCACGTCCGGGTCTTCGGGGTCCTCGGGTTCCACCGGCTCGTC
This sequence comes from Streptomyces sp. NPDC005423, assembly GCF_040606415.1. NCBI lineage: Bacteria > Bacillati > Actinomycetota > Actinomycetes > Kitasatosporales > Streptomycetaceae > Streptomyces > Streptomyces sp. NPDC005423. The sequence continues at coordinate 133,053 of NZ_JBEXET010000012.1, forward strand.
CGGCAGTGGTACGGGCTCCGGTGGCACCCTCCCGCAGACCGGCCCCGACGACTCCGCGATCGCCCTCGGCACGCTCGGCGGCACCGCGGTGCTCACCGGCGCGGCGGGCGTCCTCTGGCTGACCCGGCGCCATCAAACGGCCCGCGCCCGCCGCTGACCGGGCCCGACAGCACGTCCGTCGTACGACCGCCGTACGTCCGCCGCCGGAGCCGCCCATGCTGCCCACCGTCCGTGTCCTGTGCCTGTCCGTGCTCGCGCTGCTCCTGACCGCCCCGGTCGCGCGGGCCGACGACAGCGCCTGGTCCCTCGCGCCCGCGGGCGGCGACCGCCCGTCCTTCTACGCGGAGGGCGCGCCCGGGACGGTGCTGCGGGACACGGTGTCCGTGGTCAACCGGGGCGCCGGGCCGGTCACCGTGCGGTTGCGCGGCGGCGGCCTCGTGATCACCTTCGCCGCCACGGCGGTCCGGGTGCCCGCCCGTACCCGCGCCGACGTCCCCTTCACGGTCGGTGTCCCGGCGGGCGCCGCCCCCGGTGCCCGCACCGGCACCCTCACCGCGCGCGACGGGAACGGGAGGCGGGTGACGGTACCGCTGCGACTCCGCGTCGGCGGCCCCGCGTTGGCCGCGCTGACCGTCGAGCACGTCACCGTGCGCGGCGACCGGATCGGCTACGAGCTGGTCAACCGGGGCACCACGGTCCTCGTGCCGAGGCTCGCGGTCCGCGCCCACGGTCTGCTCGGCGGGACGCTCCTCGACCGGCCCCCGCGCACCCTTCCCGTCCGGCTGCCGCCCGGGAAGCGGCTGAGGCTCACCGAGCCGTGGCCGGGGCGGCCCGCCCTGGACGCGGTCGGCGTGCGGCTGACCGTCACGGCGGCGGGCGGGGCGCACGGATCGGCCCGGGTGTCGGCGCGGTTCGTGTCCCGGGGCGCGACGGCGGGAGCGGGCGCCCTGCTCGCCGTGGCCGTCGCGACGGCGCTGGCGGTGCGGGGGCGGCGACGGCGCCGCGCGAGCACGGGGGACGAGGGGGAGGCGGGAGGCGCACGTGAGGGGCAACCGCCTTTCGCGGAGGTCGAGTTGACGGGAGCGGTGGGATGAGCGGGAGGGCGCGCGCCGCGGCGCTGGTGGCGGTGCTGGCGCTGGTGCTGCTGCCGTGGACCGGGGCGGTGCCCGCGGGCGCGGCCGGCCGGCCCTCCGTCGAGGTGTCCACGTCGCAGGCGGGGACCGGGGGTTCGGTCACGGTGAGCGGCAGCGGATGGCGGGCGCACGCGCTGCTGATGATGCTGGTCTGCGGACAGTCCTCGCCCTCCCAGGGAGTGATCGGCGGCACCAACTCCTGTGCCAACGCGCAGGGCAGGGCCGTGACCACCGACGCGAAGGGCGGCTTCAGCAAGAAGCTGCCGGTCGCGGAGCCGCCGGTGCCGTGTCCGTGCGTGATCCACGTGGCGACCGTCACGGGCGCGACCGCGTCCGCCGACGCGGTGTTCCACGTGGCCGGGCACGCGGTGAAGCCGTTGCCCGCCGAGCCGGCGGCGGGGCGGCTCTCCGTGCTCACCGAGACCCGGCTGGACGGTTCGAGCGGGCTGCTGACCTGGTTCGGGGCGCCGCCGTCCCGCCGGCTGGTCTTCACCGTCGGCAACGCCGGCTCGGGCCCGGTCCGCAACCCGGTCTTCCAAGTCGGCGTCGCGCACGGCGTGTTCGCCCCGCAGTGGGACGACCAGGAGTGGCGCGGCACGCTCGCGCCCGGCGGGAAGGCCGAGATCGGCCTGCCGGTCGGCCTGTCGGCGGGCGCGCACGGCGACTACACGGTCTCCCTGCGGTACGCCGGGCGGACGCTCGCCGAACAGCCGTGGGGCGTGGGCCGCCCGTGGGGCGTGACGCTGTTCTGGGTGCTGCTCTGCGTGGTCGTGCCGGCGGCGGTGTTCCGCGCCGGGATGGCCGTGGTGGACCGGCTGCGCCCGCGCCGCCGCCCCGGCCGCAGCACCGGCCCCGCCGGCCACCGCGGCCCGCGCCTGCCCGAACTCACCCTGCGCCTGCCGAGGTTCGGCGCCGCCCCGGAAAAGGCACCCCCGGCTCCGACCCTGCCGTGGTTCACCCCGGAGTCCGATCCGGGCGCGGCGGGCCGGCTCTCCGCACCGCACCACGACCACCCGGCGGGCCCGACCGGCGCGACCGGCCCCACCGGCCCGACGGCTCCCACCAGCCCCACGAGCCCGACGGCTCCCACCAGGAAGGGACCCACGTGAGCGAGCGAAGGAGAGTCATACCGGCCGGGGGAGGCGGGGTGCGGCGAGCGGGTGCGGCGGCCCTCGCGCTGGTGCTCGGCGGCGCGGGCGTCGCGCTCGGCCTCGCCGCCGGGACCGCGCAGGCCGCCGAGGTGTCGTACGCCACCCACTGTGTGCCGCCCGCGGGCATCGACCCCGTCGACGGCACCACCAAGGTCGAGATCACCGCGCCCGCGACGGCGAAGGTGGGCGACACGGTCGACGTCGTGTGGAAGTTCACCCAGGCCGCGTCCAGGAACCCGGACATCATCGATCTGCCGGCCGACTCGGTGCAGCCGTCGGGGACGTTGAAGGCGGCGGGCGCGCAGAGCGCCTCCGTCGCGATGCGGGGGCCGCGGAAGAACCCGGCGATCCCCAAGGGCGCCGCGATGACGCTCTCCGACATGACGGGCACGCTGAAACTGACCACCGCGGGCGAGGTCACGCTGACGCCGGACGCTTACACGGTCAACGCGTTCTCCACCGACACCAAGTGCGCGCCGACCGAGACGGTCCAGCCGTCGGCGACGATCAACGTGACGGCGGGGGACGGCGGTTCGTCGAGTACGTCGCCGAGCGCGTCGCCCGACCCGACCGACTCCGCCTCGCGGTCGGCGTCCCCGTCCGGCTCGCCCGGTGACACCGCGTCGGCCTCCCCGAGCGACGGCACCGGCCAGACGGACTTCACCGGTGAGGAGGTCCAGGTGCCGTACGCCTGCAAGACGCCGATCGGGGACAAGGCCGCGACCTCGCCGGTGCAGATCAACGCCAGGAAGAACGGCGGGAGTTACGACCTCACCGTGAAGTTCAAGAAGTCGGTGATGGACAGCCCCGTGGACATCCCGGCAGGCTCGGTGAAGCCGTCCATGAGCGTGGTCCTGGGCGGCGCGGACAAGGGGTCCGTGCGGGTGGAGGGCCCGACGAATTCGGCCGCCATCAAGTCCGGCACCCCGATCGAGATCCCGGACCTGACGGGCACGTACAAGCCGGGCGCGACCGGTACGACGACGCTGGCGCCCGGTGTCCTGACGGTCGACGCCCTCGGTACGACGACGACCTGCACCCCGAAGTCGTCCCAGGTGTCGCTCACCCTGGACACCACCGGGCAGGCGGGCGGCGCGGCCGGCGGCACCTCGACGTCCGGGGGGACCTCCACGTCCGGCGGGGGGTCCGCCTCCGGCTCCACGTCGGGGTCCGGGGGTCTGGCCGAGACGGGTTCCGACAGCCACGGCGCGCTGAAGGCGCTGGGGCTGGTCTCCGGGACCGCGATCCTGCTGGGTGTGGCCGTGTTCACCTTCCTGCCTGGCCGGCGGCGGCTGCGGTAGCCCGGCCGGCCGGCGTCGGGTCAGCAACCCGGCCGTACCCACACCAGGATCACCACCAGCAGGACGGCCACGCAGAACAGTGTGAGGACCCCGCTCCACAGTGCCTCGTCGAGCGGGGTCCGCCGCTTCCTCCTCCTTCTCACGTGCCGTGGTCCAGCCGCTGGTGCGCCCGCAGCAGCACGTTCGCGTCGCCGACCGCGCTGTAGTCGAAGGAGGCGCGCGCCGCGGACCGGCGGTCGGCGAGTTCCGCGCACGGCTCGCAGCCCTCCACGGGGACGGGCGGGCGGCTCACGTCGTACGGCCGCGGGGCGGCGGTGTGCACCCCGGTCCGTTCGTCCAGCGCCTCCCGCAACTCCCTTTCGCAGTCGACGGCTTCGCCGTCCCGGCCGGCCTCCTTCGCCGCCGCCCGCTGGGCGAGCAGCGCCCCGCACACGTCGCAGATGTCGGTCGACGAGGGCGCCGTCACGCCGACCACCGGGCGAGCGCCGCCTCGACCGCCCGCAGGACGGCCGGGGTCGGGCGCGCCCAGCCGGCGGGCGGGGTCCAGGCGGCGGCGCGGTGGACGCGGACGCGGCGGGGGAGGGCGGGGCGAGTCATGGCGTACTCCTCTGTTTGCCTGTGCGGAGAGCACCGAGCACGTTACGGTGCGTGTTCAGGTGGGACGAGCATGACGGGCCCCGACGGCGAAAACGCCGCTGACGTGGGCTAGTTCCACGGCTCACCTGCCAAGTTCCACACATTCCACAACGGCAGGACAACGGCGGAAAGGGGGAGTTCCGGGTGCCACAGCGACGCACGGTGACGAGCCGTAGCCAGGAGCCGCGGCGGCGGTTCGCGGAAGAGGTCAAGCAGTTGCGGGAGCGCAAGGGCATCACCCTCCGGCAGCTCGCCGAGCAACTGGGCTGGGACTGGTCGACGTTGGGGAAGCTGGAGCGAGGACAGACGCTGGGCAGCCCCGAGATCGCGCAGGCGCTGGACCAGTACTACGGGACACAGGGGTTCCTGCTGACACTGTGGGAACTGGCGATCGGTGACCCGAAGCAGTTCAGGGAGCGGTACCGCCGGTACATGCTGCTGGAGGCCGAGGCGGTCCATTTGTGGCAGCACTCCATGAACATTCTTCCCGGGCTGTTCCAAACCTCCGCGTACGCACGCGAGTTGCTAGCAAAAGGCGGCCTTGACGGCACGGCACTGGAGGTACAGATCGAGGCACGCGTCGGCCGCCGCGAGATGCTGCTGGCGGACGATGGTCCACGGTTCCGCGCGATTGTCTCGGAGGCGGCGCTGAGGACACCGTTGCGCGATGTGTCCGCCTGGCGGGAGCAGCTGGAGCACCTGCTGTTCATGGGGCACCACAGCAACATCGTCATCCACGTATTGCCATTGCTTGCGGGGCTGCACGGCCTGACGAACACGGACACCATGTTTTTGCGAGGAGCTGACGGGCGCACTGTGGCCTGGGTGGAGACCGGGTACTCAGGCGAACTTGTGCAAGAAACTGGCACAGTTGAAGAGCTTCAGCTCCGATACGATCTGGTACGCGATCTGGCCCTGTCCCCATATGAGTCGCAAAAGTTCATCGAGCGGATGTTGGAGGAGGCGCCGTGCTGAGCAAGGTGACGTGGCGCAAGAGCAGTTACAGCAACCAGGACGGAGGCAACTGCCTCGAAGTCGCCGACAACGTCCCCGCCCCCGTCGTCCCCGTGCGGGACTCCAAGAACCCGCAGGGTCCCGCCCTGGTCCTCGGAGCGGCCGCTTGGGGCGCCTTCGTCACCGCCGTGTGCCGGGACGAGCTGTCATAGGTTCTGCATTGCCTCCTGGGAGATGTCCACGTCGATGTCGAAGGGGACGGGCAGCTTGAGGGCGGTGTGGTGGATGCCGGTCAGCACGTAGGTCTTGGACAGCGGGTCGAGCTCGTAGACCCGCACGACCGGGTGCTCGTCCACGCCCGCCATCTCGACGAGCCAGAAGTGGGGGATGCCGGCCGCCGCGTACTTGCGCGGCTTGGTGTCCCGGTCGCGGGACTCGGAGTCGGGGGACACCACCTCCGCGGCGAGCAGTACATCGGCCACCTGGAACCGGGTCAGTCTCGGTCCGGTGACGGCGCTAGCGCGGACCACGCAGACATCCGGTTCCGGGCCGTTGCGGCTGTCGAGAATCACTGTCATCTCGCGGCGCACCTTGAACTCCGGCGGTGCGGTGCGCCGTAGTCCGGTGACGAGCAAGTCGATCACCGTGGCGTGAAAATCTCGCTGAGGACTCACGAAAACAAGGCTCCCGTCGATGAGCTCGGTGTGCGGCGGGAGTTCGGGCAGTGTGAACAGGTCGTCCACGGTGTAGCCGTCCTGGGGCGGCGTCGGCCAACGGGACGCGGTCTCGGCACGCTCTGCGGTCATGGTTCCTCCCATGGACGGGATCCTCGGGCCCTCGCCCCAACGGTAGTCGCGGAATCCGGGCACCGTCATCACAAAGAGTGATCAAGGTGCCACGAGTAAGAAAAGGGCCCCGCCGCACCCGGGTGGGGTGCGGCGGGGCCCTTCGCTGCTTCAGCCGGCCCGGCCCGGCCAGGGCTCAGCGCACGGTGCCCATCAGCTCGCGGACCCGCTTGCGGTACATCCACACCGCCGCGCCCGCGAGGACCGCGAGGACGGCCTGGAGCGTGACGATGCCCGTCTTGTTGAGGTCGACTCCGGCGATGGAGAGGAGGCCCGTCGTGGCGTCGCCCGCGGTGACCGCGAGGAACCAGACGCCCATCATCTGGGAGGCGTACTTCGCCGGGGCCATCTTCGTGGTGACGGAGAGGCCGACCGGGGAGAGCAGCAGCTCGCCGACGGTCTGCACGAAGTAGATCGCCACCAGCCAGAGCGCCGCCGCCTTGTGACCGCCGTCGGCGATCGCGAGCGGGGCCAGGAAGAGGAAGAACGAGGCGCCGATCAGGACCAGGCCCAGCGCGAACTTCACGGCCGTGCTCGGCTCCTTGCCCCGCCGGGCCAGCGCCAGCCACGCCCAGGCGAAGAGCGGCGCCAGCGCCATGATCAGGACCGGGTTGACCGACTGGTACCAGGAGACCGGGAACTCCCAGCCCATGACCGTGTTCTTCGCCGACGACTCGGCGAAGAGGGAGACCGTCGAGCCGCCCTGGTCGTAGATCATCCAGAACACGGCGGCGGCCACGAAGAACCAGATGTACGCGCTCATCTTCGACTGGTCGGCCCGGTCGAGGCTCCGGTCGCGCTTGATGCGGGCGATGACCAGCACCGGGATGAGGAGGCCGGCGACCGTGATGGGGACGAGCAGCCAGTTCAGCGTGTAGTGGCCGGAGAGGCCGACGACCGCGTAGAAGACGACCGCGACGGCCGCCCACAGCGCCGACTTGCGCAGCGTGGCCGACTTCTCCCGGGCGGACAGCGGGGTGGGGACCACGTCCGAGCGGGGGCTGAGGTGGCGGGTGCCGAGCATGAACTGGGCGAGGCCCAGGCCCATGCCGACCGCGGCGAGCGCGAAGCCGAGGTGCCAGTTGACGTTCTCGCCGACGGTGCCGATCACCAGCGGCGCGGCGAACGCGCCGACGTTGATGCCGATGTAGAACAGCGTGAAACCGCCGTCCCGGCGCGGGTCGTCCGGACCGTCGTAGAGGTGGCCGACCATCGTGGAGATGTTGGCCTTCAGCAGACCCGAGCCGATCGCCACCAGGCCGAGGCCCGCGAAGAACGTGCCGGCGGTGGGCAGCGCCAGCGTGAGGTGGCCGAGCATGATGACCACGCCGGCCACGGCGACCGTCCTGCGGGGCCCGAGGACGCGGTCCGCGAACCAGCCGCCGGGCAGGGCGAGCAGGTACACGAGCGACAGGTACACCGAGTAGATCGCCGTCGCGGTGGTCAGGCTCAGGTGGAGGCCGCCCGGGGCGGTCAGGTACAGCGGGAGCAGAGCCCTCATGCCGTAGTAGGAGAACCGCTCCCACATCTCGGTCATGAAGAGTGTGGCCAGTCCGCGGGGGTGGCCGAAGAAGGATTTCTCGGAACCGGGGGTGCCCGGAGTCAGCGAGTCCTTCGTCAGGCTGGACGCCATGGTTGTTCCTTGCTGGTCGGGACACGCGTCTTGGGCGGAAGCCCGCACAAAAAAAGAGACCCTAGGCGTCAAATACGCACTAAAGGTCGACGGTGCCGGTACAAGCCTTCTCTTCACCATACGGCAGGACACTGCCGGAAATGGAAGGACTTGAGACAGGGATCACAGGTTTCAGACGGAACCCGGACATCTTTTCGAAGGTGGATGCCGGGATCGCACCCCACACTTACAGGTCCGGTCCACGATCTTCACGGCGGGGTACCCGACTTGCCCCAGAGTAAGAAGGGGGCAATGGCGATCACACCTCTGGGCATGTCCGAGGCGGACTACCATCACCTCATGACCCGTGTACTGCTCGCCGAGGACGACGCGTCCATCTCGGAGCCGCTGGCCCGCGCCCTGCGCCGGGAGGGCTACGAGGTCGAGGTGCGCGAGGACGGACCCACCGCCCTGGACGCCGGAATCCAGGGCGGAATCGACCTGTGCGTCCTGGACCTCGGCCTGCCCGGCATGGACGGCCTGGAAGTGGCGCGCCGGCTGCGCGCCGAGGGCCACACCGTCCCGATCCTCATCCTGACCGCGCGCGCCGACGAGGTGGACACCGTCGTCGGCCTCGACGCGGGCGCCGACGACTACGTCACCAAGCCCTTCCGGCTCGCCGAACTGCTCGCCCGCGTCCGGGCCCTGCTGCGGCGCGGGGCCGCCGAGCTCCAGCAGCCGCCCGCCACCCACGGCGTGCGCATCGACGTGGAGTCGCACCGCGCGTGGATGGGTGACGAGGAACTCCAGCTCACCGCCAAGGAGTTCGACCTGCTGCGGGTCCTCGTGCGGGACGCCGGCCGGGTGGTGACACGTGACCAGCTGATGCGCGAGGTCTGGGACACCACCTGGTGGTCGTCGACCAAGACCCTCGACATGCACATCTCCTGGCTGCGCAAGAAACTCGGCGACGACGCCGCCAACCCCCGGTACATCGCGACCGTGCGCGGCGTGGGCTTCCGCTTCGAGAAGAGCTAGCACCTCGTGCGTCGTCGTCTGATCCAGTCCACGCTGGCGGTCGTCCTCGTGGTGATCGCCGTGTTCGGGCTCTCCCTCGTCATCGTCGAGACGCGCACGATCAGCAACAGCGCGCAGGAACGGGTGGACTCCGAGGCGCTCCGGCTCGCCAGCATCGTGGACAGCCGGATCCTCGGGGCGGAGATCGTCGACTCGGAGGTCCTGCGCACCCAGGTCACCGAGGACCGCTACGCCGTGATCCGCATCCCGGGACACCCGGTGATCGAGGTCGGCACCAAGCCGGACGGTGACGTCATCCGCTCCACCGCCAAGGGCGAGGAGGGCGAGCGGGTCACCGTGGCGGAACCGCGCTCCACCGTCACCCGCGAGGTCGGCCGCACCCTGCTGATCATCGGCGCGGTCGCCCTGCTCGCGGTGGTGGCCGCCGTACTCCTCGCGGTACGGCAGGCCAACCGGCTCGCCTCGCCGCTCACCGACCTCGCGGAGACCGCCGAGCGGCTCGGCTCCGGCGACCCGCGCCCCCGCCACAAGCGCTACAGCGTCCCCGAACTGGACCGGGTCGCCGACGTCCTCGACTCCTCCGCCGAGCGCATCGCGCGCATGCTCACCGCCGAACGCCGGCTGGCCGCCGACGCCTCCCACCAACTGCGCACCCCGCTGACCGCGCTCTCCATGCGGCTGGAGGAGATCACCCTCACCGACGACCCGGAGACGGTGAAGGAGGAGGCGACCATCGCCCTGACGCAGGTGGAGCGGCTCACCGACGTCGTCGAGCGGCTGCTCACCAACTCCCGCGACCCGCGCACCGGCAACGCCGTCACCTTCGACCTCGACGAGGTCATCCAACAACAGCTCGCCGAGTGGCGCCCCGCCTACCGGGGCGTGGGCCGGGCCATCGTCAGCTCCGGCAAGCGGCACCTCCAGGCCGTCGGCACTCCGGGCGCCGTCGCCCAGGTGCTGGCCGCTCTGATCGAGAACTCCCTGATGCACGGCGGCGGCACGGTCGCCCTGCGCACCCGGGTCACCGGCAACCAGGCCGTGGTCGAGGTCACCGACGAGGGTCCGGGCGTCCCCGCCGACCTGGGCGCCCGCATCTTCGAGCGCACCATCAGCGGCCGCAACTCCACCGGCATCGGCCTCGCGGTCGCCCGTGACCTGGCCGAGGCGGACGGCGGCCGACTGGAGATGCTCCAGGCCAAGCCGCCGGTCTTCGGTCTTTTCCTCTCCCGGACGGCTCCGCAGAAGCGGGCACCGGTGGAGGGCGACGAACCGACCGTCCGCTGAGCGGCGGCGGGGACGGTCAGCTCACGTGCTGGGACGGGCGGCGCGGCCCGTCCAGGGGGTCCGCGGCGGTGTCGTCGACCGGCAGGGTCCTGAAGACCCAGGTGCGGTACGACCAGAAGCGGAACAGGGTGGCGATCCCGATGCCGAGCACCTTGAAGAGGTTGCGCTCCAGCGCGCTGTCCCAGCCGAAGCCGTAGATCGCCGCGAACAGGACGCCGTTCTCGATCACCAGGCCGACCAGGCTGAACACCAGGAAGAGCGTGAGTTCCTTGGTCCGCGCGCTCTTGTCACGGTCCCGGTAGGTGAAGTAGCGGAAGCCGACGTAGTTGCAGCCGATGGCGACGATCGTGGCGATCACGTTGGCGCGGACGGCCTGGAGGCTGGTGAGGTGCCACAGCAGGTTCGAGACCCCGAAGTTCACCACCGTGCCCGCGGCGCCCACCGCGCCGAACTTGGCGATCTCGGGCCCGAACCGTTTGAAAGGCCCTGATGAGGAACCACGTGCCATGGCTGTACAGGCCTCGTCTCTCGGAGTGGTCGGTCCGGCCATGCTAACCACCGGCCACCCCTCCCGCCCGCGAAGCTCCTCCCGGGCCGGGAAGAGGGCGGCAAAAGTGGCCGATACCCTAGGGGTGTGACGTTCCCGGTAGTCGGCATGATCGGCGGAGGCCAGCTCGCCCGTATGACACACGAGGCTGGCATCCCGCTCGGCATCAGATTCAAGCTCCTCAGTGACACGCCCCAGGATTCCGCGGCGCAGGTCGTCGGTGACGTCGTCGTCGGCGACTACCGCGACCTCGACACGCTGCGCGACTTCGCACGGGGCTGCGACGTGATCACCTTCGATCACGAACACGTCCCCACCGAGCATCTGCGCGCCCTGGAGGCGGACGGCATCCCCGTCCGCCCCGGCCCCGACGCGCTCGTGCACGCCCAGGACAAGGGGGTGATGCGCGCCAGACTCACCTCGATCGGTGTGCCGTGCCCGCGCCACCGCCTGGTCGGCGACCCGGCGGACGTGGCCGCCTTCGCCGCGGAGGGGGACGGCTTCCCGGTCGTCCTCAAGACCGTGCGCGGCGGCTACGACGGCAAGGGCGTGTGGGTGGTCGACTCCGTCGAGGAGGCCGCCGACCCGTTCCGCGCGGGTGTCCCGGTCCTCGCCGAGGAGAAGGTCGACTTCGTCCGGGAGCTGGCGGCGAACGTCGTCCGCTCCCCGCACGGCCAGGCCGTCGCCTACCCGGTCGTGGAGTCCCAGCAGGTCGACGGCGTCTGCGACACGGTGATCGCGCCCGCCCCCGGCCTCGACGAGTCCCTCGCCCTGAAGGCCGAGGAGATGGCGCTGCGTATCGCCAAGGAACTCGGTGTCGTCGGCCACCTCGCCGTCGAACTCTTCGAGACCCGCGACGGCCGCATCCTCGTCAACGAACTCGCCATGCGCCCCCACAACTCGGGCCACTGGACGCAGGACGGCGCGGTCACCAGCCAGTTCGCCAACCATCTCCGGGCCGTCCTCGACCTCCCGCTGGGCGACCCCCGTGCCCGCGCCCCCTGGACCGTCATGGGCAACGTCCTCGGCGGCGACTACCCGGACATGTACTCCGCGTACCTGCACTGCATGGCCCGCGATCCCCAGCTGAAGATCCACATGTACGGCAAGGACGTGAAGCCCGGCCGCAAGGTCGGCCACGTCAACACCTACGGCGACGACCTGGACGACGTGCTGGAACGCGCCCGTCACGCAGCCGGCTACCTGAGAGGCACGATCACCGAATGAGTCCTGTCGTGGGAATCGTCATGGGGTCCGACTCCGACTGGCCCGTCATGGAGGCCGCCGCGAAGGCCCTCGACGAGTTCGAGATCGCCTACGAGGTCGACGTCGTCTCCGCGCACCGCATGCCGCGCGAGATGATCAGCTACGGCGAGCAGGCGGACGGCCGCGGCCTCAAGGCGATCATCGCGGGCGCGGGCGGCGCGGCCCATCTCCCGGGCATGCTCGCCTCGGTGACCCCGCTGCCGGTGATCGGCGTGCCCGTGCCGCTGAAGCACCTCGACGGCATGGACTCCCTGCTCTCCATCGTGCAGATGCCGGCCGGTGTCCCGGTCGCCACCGTCTCGGTCGCCGGCGCGCGCAACGCGGGGCTGCTCGCGGCCCGCATCCTCGCCGTCCACGACGACGAACTCCGCGCCCGCATGCGGGAGTTCCAGCAGGAGCTGAACGACCAGGCGGCGGAGAAGGGCAAGCGGCTGCGCGCCAAGGCGCAGAGCTCCGGCGGCGGCTTCGGCTTCGGGAAGTGACGGCGATGAACACACCGACCTCACCGGCCTCACCGGCGTCCGTCGCGTCCTCGGGGGCAGCGGACTCCCTGGCCCAAGCCCGGGAACTGCTGCGGGAGTTCCCGGTCGTCGACGGCCACAACGACCTGCCCTGGGCACTGCGCGAACAGGTCCGCTACGACCTCGACGCCCGCGACATCGCCGGCCACCAGGGCGCCCATCTGCACACCGACATCCCGCGGCTGCGCCAGGGCGGGGTCGGCGCGCAGTACTGGTCGGTCTACGTCCGCTCCGACCTGCCCGACGCGGTCCCCGCCACCCTCGAACAGATCGACTGCGTACGGCAGTTGCTCGCCCGCTACCCCGGCGACCTGCGGGCCGCGCTGACCGCCGCCGACATGGAGGCGGCGCGCGCGGAGGGCCGTATCGCCTCGCTGATGGGTGCGGAGGGCGGCCACTCGATCGCCAACTCCCTCGCCACGCTGCGGTCGTTGTACGCGCTGGGCGTGCGCTACATGACGCTCACCCACAACGACAACGTGGCGTGGGCGGACTCGGCGACCGACGAGCCGGCCGTCGGCGGACTTACGGCGTTCGGCCGCGAGGTCGTGCGGGAGATGAACCGGGAGGGCATGCTGGTCGACCTCTCGCACGTGGCGGCGACCACGATGCGCGACGCGCTCGACACCACCTCCGCGCCGGTGATCTTCTCCCACTCGTCGGCCCTGGCCCTCTGCGACCACCCGCGCAACATCCCCGACGACATCCTGGAGCGGCTGCCCGCCAACGGCGGGATGGCGATGGTGACGTTCGTGCCCAAGTTCGTGCTCCAGGCCGCCGTGGACTGGACGGCCGCCGCCGACGAGAACATGCGCGCGCACGGCTTCTTCCACCTCGACACCACCCCCGAGGCGATGCGGGTCCACCGCGCCTACGAGGAGAGCCACCCGCGCCCGGTCGCCACCGTCTCGACCGTCGCCGACCACCTCGACCACATGCGCGAGGCGGCCGGCATCGACCACCTGGGCATCGGCGGCGACTACGACGGCACCCCGTTCACGCCGGAGGGCCTCGACGACGTCTCCGGCTACCCCCACCTCATCGCGGAACTCCTGGACCGCGGCTGGTCGAAGGCCGACCTGTCCAAGCTGACCTGGCGGAACGCGGTGCGGGTGCTGGGCGCGGCCGAGGACGTGGCCCGCGACCTCCAGGCCGGCCGGGGCCCCTCCAACGCGACGATCGAGTCCCTCGACGGAACGCCCGGCGCGGCGCCGGCGGCCTGACCGGGCGCCGCACCCCCGAACGCCCCGTCAGCACCCCCCCCGACGGCGGCCCGTCAGCGGCGGCCCGGCCACCGGGGCTGGGCCACCGGGGCTGGGCCGCCGCTGACGGGCCCGCGCTACGGGTGCTCGATCCGGCAGAGGCAGAAGGGGTGGCCGGCCGGGTCGGCGTAGACCCGGAAGTCCTCCTTGTCCTCCTGGCGCAGCGGCCGTGCGCCCAGCGCCAGGATCTTCCCCTCGGCCGCGTCGATCTCCGCCCAGGTGGAGCCGGCGTCGAGGTCGAGGTGGAACTGCTGCCCGTTGCGGTCCGCGCGCGGCCACTCGGGGGGCGTGTGGCCCTCGGCCCGCTGGAAGGCGATCCGGGGGCCGTCCGGGACCTGGAGCACGACCCACTCGTCGTCCTCGGCGACGGGCGTGCCGCCCACCACCGCCGCGTAGAACGCGGCGAGCGCGTGCGGGTCGGGGCAGTCCAGGACGACGGAACGGAAACGGGCCACTGCGGTCATCGTGCCTCCAACGATTCGGTCGCTCACGCCGGTCAGCAGGCGCAGAGACAGAACGGGTGCCCGGCCGGGTCCGCGTAAACCCGGAACCCGCGCGTGCGGTCCGCCGCGTCCAGCGGCTTCGCGCCCAGCGCCAGCACCCCCCGCTCCGCCGCGTCCAGGTCGTCGACGGTCAGGTCCAGATGGAACTGCTGCGAGCCGTCCGGCGACGGCCACTCCGGCGGTACGTGCCCCGGAGCCTGCTGGAAGGCGAGCGACGCCCCGCCGGGCAGTGTCAGGTCCACCCAGTCGCCCTCCCCCTCGACCGTGCCGCCCAGGACACCGGCGTAGAAACCGGCGAGCGCGAGCGGGTCGGGACAGTCCAGGACGACCGGGCCGAGCTTGGCGAGAGCTGCCATGACTTCCTCCTCAGGAGACGGTTACCAGGAGAACCGCCGTAGCGATGACGGGTTACCGCATGGTGCCGTACTACTCGGCGCGGCTGCGTCGGTACCGGATCAAGTGGCGTCGCGGGGGCGGGAGTTGGCGAGTCGTCGGCCGAATCACCGTGCGGTGGTGCAGAATGCGGCAGGACGCCGGTCCGGCCGACTGAGCCTCGGCCGGACCGGCGTCGTCCGGCCGCCGCGGTCGGGCCGCCGCCGCCGTCGCTACGCGGTGGGCCGGCCCATCGCGCGGAACGTCCAGCCCGCCGCGCGCCACAGCTCCGGGTCGAGCGCGTTCCGCCCGTCGAGCACCACCCGGGCGCGTACGGCCTCGCCGAGCGCCGCCGGGTCCAGCTCGCGGAACTCCCGCCACTCCGTCAGGTGCAGGACCACATCGGCGCCCCGTACCGCTTCGGCGGCGGTGTCCGCGTACCCGAGCGTCGGGAAGAGGCGGCGGGCGTTGTTCATGCCCTTCGGGTCGTACACGGTGACCTGGCCGCCCTGGAGGTGGATCTGCCCGGCGACGTTCAGCGCGGGGGAGTCGCGTACGTCGTCGGAGTCCGGCTTGAAGGTGGCGCCGAGCACCGCGACCCGCTTGCCCAGGAAGGAACCGCCGCCCAGCGCCTCGCGCGCCATCTCCACCATCTGGCCGCGCCGCCGCATGTTGATGGAGTCGATCTCGCGCAGGAAGGTCAGCGCCTGGTCGGCGCCCAGCTCGCCGGCGCGCGCCATGAACGCCCGGATGTCCTTGGGCAGACACCCGCCGCCGAAACCGATGCCCGCCCGCAGGAACTTCCGGCCGATCCGCTCGTCGTGCCCGATCGCCTCGGCCAGCTTCACCACGTCCCCGTCGGCGGCCTCGCAGACCTCGGCCATCGCGTTGATGAAGGAGATCTTGGTGGCGAGGAAGGAGTTGGCGGCCGTCTTCACCAGCTCGGCGGTCGGGAAGTCGGTCACCACGAACGGCGACCCGGCCGAGACCGGCCCCGCGTACACCTCGCGCAGCAGCTTCTCGGCGCGCTCGCTCCTGGTGCCGACGACGATCCGGTCCGGGTGCAGCGTGTCCTCGACGGCGAAGCCCTCGCGCAGGAACTCCGGGTTCCAGGCCAGCTCGGCGTCGTCGCCCGCGGGGGCGTGCGCGGCGAGGTAGCCGGCCAGCCGGTCCGCCGAGCCGACGGGCACGGTGGACTTGCCCACCACGAGCGCGGGACCGGTGAGGTGCGGGGCGAGGGCGGCGAAGGCGGCGTCGACGTACGACATGTCGCAGGCGTACTCGCCGTGCTTCTGCGGGGTGTTCACACAGACGAAGTGGATGTCCCCGAACTCCGCCACCTCCGCCCAGTCCATGGTGAAGCGCAGCCGCCCGCTGGAGCCCTCTATCCCGGCCACGTGCTTGCGCAGCAACTCCTCCAGGCCGGGCTCGTACATCGGCACCTCGCCCCGGCGGAGCATCTCCACCTTCTCCGGTACGACGTCGAGCCCGAGCACCTCGAAGCCGAGCTCGGCCATGGCCGCGGCGTGCGTGGCGCCCAGGTAGCCGGTGCCGATCACGGTGATTTTGAGGGCCATGAGTGCTCCAGAAAAGTGGGCGCGGGGATGCGCGCCCGAGCATAGTCGGCGCTCTGTGCGGGGAATTTTCCCCCCTGTCGCCAAGCTCACGTATCACTCCCGTGGGCGGGGCCCCTAAAATTTGGGTTACTTAACAGTAATGAACAACGTCGTCACAGTGTCCTTGGAGCGTGAGAGACCTTGGCCGGATCGGCTGATTTCGACCTGTACCGCCCGTCCGAGGAGCACGACATGCTCCGGGACGCGATCCGCTCCCTCGCCGAGGCGAAGATCGCGCCGTTCGCCGCCGCGGTGGACGAGGAGGCCCGCTTCCCGCAGGAGGCCCTCGACGCCCTGGTCGCGAACGACCTGCACGCGGTGCACGTGCCCGAGGAGTACGGCGGGGCGGGCGCGGACGCGCTGGCGACCGTGATCGTCATCGAGGAGGTGGCCCGCGTCTGCGCCTCCTCCTCCCTGATCCCGGCGGTGAACAAGCTGGGCTCGCTCCCGGTCGTCCTCTCCGGCTCCGACGCCCTGAAGCGGAAGTACCTCACCCCGCTGGCCAAGGGCGACGCGATGTTCTCGTACTGCCTCTCCGAGCCGGACGCCGGCTCGGACGCGGCCGGCATGAAGACCCGGGCGGTCCGCGACGGCGACTTCTACGTGCTGAACGGCGTGAAGCGCTGGATCACCAACGCCGGTGTCTCCGACTACTACACGGTGATGGCGGTCACCGACCCCGAGAAGCGCTCGAAGGGCATCTCCGCCTTCGTCGTCGAGAAGTCCGACGAGGGCGTCTCCTTCGGCGCCCCCGAGAAGAAGCTCGGCATCAAGGGCTCCCCGACGCGCGAGGTGTACCTCGACAACGTCCGTATCCCCGCCGACCGCATGATCGGCGAGGAGGGCACCGGCTTCGCGACGGCGATGAAGACCCTGGACCACACCCGCATCACCATCGCCGCCCAGGCGCTCGGCATCGCGCAGGGCGCCCTCGACTACGCCAAGGGCTACGTCAAGGAGCGCAAGCAGTTCGGCAAGCCGATCGCCGACTTCCAGGGCATCCAGTTCATGCTCGCCGACATGGCGATGAAGATCGAGGCGGCCCGCGCGCTGACGTACCAGGCCGCGGCGGCCTCGGAGCGCGGCGACAAGGACCTCACCTTCCAGGGCGCGGCGGCGAAGTGCTTCGCGTCGGACGTGGCGATGGAGGTCACCGTCGACGCGGTCCAGCTCCTCGGCGGCTACGGCTACACCCGCGACTACCCGGTCGAGCGGATGATGCGCGACGCGAAGATCACCCAGATCTACGAGGGCACCAACCAGGTCCAGCGCATAGTGATGGCGCGGAACCTGCCGTAACACCACGAGGGCCCCGCCCCCACCGCCCCTCGCGGGCGTGCGGGCGGGGCCCTTCGGGTCCGTGTCAGTTGCCGGACACCGTGACCTTCTCGTCGTTGTTCAACTCGTTCACCAGCGTCTTGACCTTCGCCTTGTCCCAGACGAGGTTGCCGCCGGTGGAGCCGGAGATCGGCATGTTCATCGAGGTACCGTCGCCGCCGCTGACCCCCTTCATCGCCCAGAACATGGACGCCAGGTCCCACAGCGACATGTCCTTGTCCACCGTCAGGGAGTCCAGGCCCGCGCCCAGCGTCGGGTAGAGCTTGAACGGGTTGAGCAGCGTCGACGGGGTCGCCACCTGGTGCGCCAGCGCCGACAGGAACTTCTGCTGGTTCTTGGTGCGCTGGAGGTCGGAGGCCGCGAACGCGTGCCGGGTACGGACGAAGGCGAGCGCCTGGTCGCCGTTGAGCGTCTGCTTGCCGGCCTTGAAGTCGGCGCCCGAGTACGAGTCCTTGAAGCCCTTGTCGATGTCGATCGTGACGCCGCCCACCGCGTCCACGATGCTCGCGAAGCCGGCGAAGCCGATCTCGACGTAGTGGTCTATGTGCAGGCCGGTGTTGTACTCGACGGTGCGGACCAGCAGCGTGGGCCCGTCCTCCGCGTACGCCGCGTTGAGCTTCTCCTGCCGGCCCGTGCCCTTGTACGTCTTGCCGGACGTCGAGCCCACGTAGGACGGGATCGTGACGTTCGAGTCACGGGGCAGCGAGACCAGGGTGTCCCCGTTGTCACCGACGTGCAGGATCATCATCGAGTCCGTGCGCTTGCCCTCGGCGGAACCGGTGTGCAGCGCCTTCTTCTGCGCGGCCGTCAGCCCGGCCCGGCTGTCGGAACCCACGATCAGGTAGTTGGTGCCGCCGCCCGCATCCGGCCGGTCGATCACCTTGGAGAGGTCGACGTCGCGGTTGAGCTTGGAGTCGGCCCAGAAGTAGGTCGCCACGGAGGTGACCAGCAGCACGGTGACGAGGGTGATCGCCGTCCATTTGATCCGGCGGCGCCAGTTCGGCGCGGGCCGCGGACCGCGTCCGCCCGGGCCGCCCGGACCCTCCGGCCCGCCGGGACCGTCGTGGCCGGGCCTGCCGTAGACCTGGCCGGTGTTGTACCCGTCGTCGTAGCCCTGGCCGCCGCTGTACGACGACTGCTGCGGGACTCCGCCGCCGTACGGCGGTGCCGCCGGGCCGGAGCCCGGGTAGCCGTTCTCTCCCGGCGTGGCCCCGGGGCCACGCCGGACCTGACGCATCACGCGTGCGCTCTCCGGCTGTGCGTTGCCGCTGCCGCGTCCGTACCGGTCCCGGTCGTCGCCGGAACTGCCCTGGGGCCAATCGCTCATGGGGCCCAGTGTGCAGTGCGCCCCTATGGGCCATACAAGGGTCGTCGGAAAATCAGGTCACTGCTGTTGCCAAGCCGACACAAAGTCCGGCGAAAGTCACCCGGCATAGGGTGGAGGCCGTGACAGACCAGGCCGTGACAGACCAGCTCCCCGGGAAGCCGACCTCCGCCTCCCGCACCACCCTCAGCCACATCATGACCCACAACGACACCAACCTCCTGGGTACGGTGCACGGTGGGGTGATCATGAAGCTGGTCGACGACGCGGCGGGCGCCGTGGCCGGCCGGCACAGCGGCGGCCCGGCCGTCACCGCGTCCATGGACGAGATGGCGTTCCTCGAACCGGTCCGCGTAGGTGACCTCGTCCATGTGAAGGCCCAGGTCAACTGGGTCGGCCGGAGCTCCATGGAGGTCGGCGTGCGGGTCATGGCCGAGCGCTGGAACGAGTCGGACCCCGCCACCCAGGTCGGCTCCGCCTACCTCGTCTTCGCCGCCGTCGACGCCGACGGCAGGCCCCGCCGGGTGCCCCCGGTGCTCCCGGAGACCGAGCGCGACGAGCGCCGCTACCAGGAGGCCCAGATCCGCCGCACGCACCGGCTGGCCCGCCGCCGCGCGATCATGGAGCTGCGCGAGAAGCGGGCCGCCGAGGGCCTCGACGACTGAGCCCGAGGGGGCCCGGGGAGGGGGGGTCCACCGCGGAAAGCGTGACGAATTCCGGCGAAGTGTCACGCTTTTTCAGGCGCACCCCATCCTCTCCCCCGTCTCCACGGCCCCCTCGGCGCCCGCAGCGCCCTCCGCCGGCCCGGTCGACGACGGGGGCGCCTGGATGGGCCGGGCCGACGGGGTCGACGGCGTCGACCGGGTGGGCTCGGCCGGCTGTGGACCGTCCGCCCGCACCGGCGTGACCCGCTTGAAGTCGCTCCCCACGATCACCTTCAGCAGCGTCCCCTGCCCCGGCACCGCCCGCAGCTCGCTCCCGGGCAGCGCGGCGGCCAGCGTCCGCGCCGAGCGGTCCCACCGGGGGTCGTGGGCGATGACCGTCCGGCGTACGTCGTGCTGGGCCGCGGTGACCGGCCGGCCGGTGGTGCGGAAGCCGGTCGCCGCGAGCGCCGCGTCCACCCGGCGGCCGAGCCCGCCGACCGTCGTGCCGTTCTCCACCTGCACCTGGATCTGCCGCGGGGGCACGTCCACCGTCGCGACGCCCGAGCCCGGCGCCCGGCGGACGGTCAGCGGCTTGTCGTCCCGCAGGGCGTCGAAGAGTTTCGCCGCCTTCGGGCCGTCCCACATCACGGTGGAGCCGACGCCCTTCACGACATGGGCCATGTCACTGATCGGGACCGTGGTGAACTCGGACGAGGAGGGGGAGAAGTTCCGCAACCCCCGCCCCAGGTCCAGCAGTTCATCGGTGCCGAAGCCCTGGTCGGCCCGGACCGAGCCGAGGACCGCCCGGGTCACGTCACGGAACCGCAGCGGGTTCAGCAGCACCCCGGAGGTGGTGGCCTGCTCTACCAGCGCCGCCAGGAAGCGCTGCTGACGCTTCATCCGGCCGAGGTCGGCGGCGCCGTCCACATGGCGCGAGCGGACGTACTGCAAGGCCTGGCCGCCCATCAGCGTGTGCGTGCCGGCCGGCAGGTCGAGCCCGGTGTAGGAGTCCCGCAGCGGCTCGGCGGTACAGATCCGCACCCCGCCGAGCACGTCCACCGTCTTCATGAAGCTGGTGAAGTCGACCTCCAGATAGTGGTCGATCTTCACGTGCGTCATGTTCTCGACGGTCCGCACGGTGAGGTTCGGGCCGCCCTCCGCGTAGGCCGCGTTGAGCTTGACGGGGTGCGTCCCGTGGTGTCCGCCGGTGGCCGGGTCGGTACGGCCGGGCACCTCGGCGTAGGAGTCGCGCGGCAGGCTGACCACGCTCGCCCGGTCCCGGTCCGCGGAGAGGTGCACGATCATGATCGTGTCGGTGCAGCGGCAGGGCGCGCCGCCGAGGCGGTACTCGTGCCGGTCCGCCTCGCTGATCCGGTCCCGGCCGTCGGTGCCGACGAGCAGCACGTTCATGCCGTGGCCGGCGCGCGGCCGGTTCTTCATGTCCTTGAAGGGGTCGACGCGGGCGATGTCCGCGTCGAGGCCGGTGACGACGGCGTGCCCGATCCCGGCGGAGGCGAGCACCACCACGGAGAACGTGCTCGCCGCCCGCATGGCCCAGCGCGGCTTCTTCGGCCGCACGGGCGGTCGCTTCGGCCGCGCGGGGGGCCGCGGGCGGCGCTCGGGGGGACGGGCGGTGGGGGAGCGGCGGGGCGGCGTGGGCATGGGGGACACCTCCGCGAGGGCCGAACGTGGGATCGTGAGCACCGTAGGCCGATACGATCAGATACGAGCGGCACCGACCCGGGCGGGGCGCACTGGTGTCCCCCGTTCGCGGTAACGTGAGCCCCCTATGAACGCCAAGCCCGACGCGCGGCTCCCCGCCGTTTCTGTGATCATGCCCGTCCTCGACGAGGAGCGGCATCTGCGCGGAGCCGTCCAAGCGATCCTCGCGCAGGAGTACGCCGGCGAGATGGAGGTGGTGATCGCCCTGGGTCCGTCCACGGACCGCACGGACGAGATCGCCGCCGCGCTCGTGCGCGAAGACCCCCGCGTGCACACCGTCCCGAACCCGACCGGCCGCACGCCCGCCGCCCTCAACGCCGCGATCAAGGCCTCCCGCCATCCGATCGTCGTCCGCGTCGACGGCCACGGCATCCTCTCGCCGAACTACATCGCCAACGCCGTACGCCTCCTCGACGAGACCGGCGCGCAGAACGTCGGCGGCATCATGCACGCCGAGGGCGAGAACGCCTGGGAGGACGCGGTCGCCGCCGCGATGACCTCGAAGATAGGCGTGGGCAACGCGGCCTTCCACACGGGCGGCGCGGCCGGCCCCGCCGAGACCGTCTACCTCGGTGTGTTCCGGCGCGCGGCGCTGGAGCAACAGGGCGGCTACAACGAGGAGTTCATCCGCGCCCAGGACTGGGAGCTGAACTTCCGGATCCGCGAGGCGGGCGGCCTGATCTGGTTCTCGCCCGAACTGCGCGTGTCCTACCGCCCACGGCCCTCGGTGAAGGCCCTCGCCAAGCAGTACAAGGACTACGGCCGTTGGCGGCACGTCGTCGCCCGCTACCACGAGGGCTCCATCAACCTGCGCTACCTCGCCCCGCCCACCGCGGTGTGCGCGATGGCGGCCGGGATCGCGGTCGGCCTGGCGCTGACCCCGTGGGGCTTCGTGGTGCCCGGCGGCTACCTCGCGGCGATCGCCCTCGGCTCCGTACCGGCGGGCCGGGGCCTCTCCCCGAAGGCCCGGCTCCAGATCCCCCTCGCCCTCGCCACCATGCACCTCTCCTGGGGCTTCGGCTTCCTCACCAGCCCCAAGTCCCTGGCACGGCGGGTGATCGCCTCCCGGCGGCCCGCGGTGCTCAGCCCTACCAGCAACTGACCACCGCAGGACGCGAGTTCGGCCCGGACTACCAGATGTAGTCCGGGTCGACGTGCATACAGGCCGTGGTGTCCGCGCCGTTGAGGGCGGCGGCGGAGTCCGGCGTCGAGTCGTCCTCGGCCGGGGCCCGGTACGTGGTGCCGGAGGCCCAGTCGGCGCCGACGACCACGGTGACCCCCGAGACGCTCGTCGACTTCTTCACCGAACCGACCGGGACACCAAGGGACTTGGCGACCCGCTGGGCGTCGCCCTGCAGATCGTCGCTGGGATAGCGGACGACCGTCCTGTCCTTGCTGAGGACCGTCGAGGAGTCCGCCACCGCCTCGGTGAAGCCCTTGCCGACGAGCGCCCGCGCCACGTCGCCCGCCCGTCCGCGCACGGCGCCCGTCGTACTCGTCCGGGTGCCGTTCTCCACCCGTACGGCGATCCTGTCGTCGGCGGCGGCCGGATCGGAGGAGACCGGCTCCGCGGCCGGGGTCTTCTTCTTGTCCTTGCCGTCCAGCGCGATGTCCTCGCGGACCAGGCGGAAGAGCTGCTCGGCGTCGGCCGGCTTCGGCACCACCCGGCCGCTGCTGGTCGCCGAGTACTGCCACGGCATCGTCGTCATGGTGATGCGCCCGGTCGGGACCTTCTTCAGCTCCTTGCTGAGGTCGTACAGCTTGGAGACGGTGCCGAGCCCGTCGTCGACCGTGATCGACCTGGTGGCGGTCTCGGCCAGCTCGCGCAGCTTGTTGGGGTTGCTGAGGGTGGCGTTCTCACGCAGTTGGCGGACCATCGAGTTCATGTACTGGTGCTGCGCCTTGGTCCGCGCGATGTCGGTGTCGTCCTCGAAGCCGTACCGCGTGCGCAGCCACTGCAACGCCTGCTTGCCCTTGACGGACGTGGTGCCCTTCTCCAGCTTCAGGCCGGAGCCGTGACCGGAGGAGGTGTGCGAGTAGATGTTGGCGTCCACGCAGACCGGCACCCCGCCGATCGCGTCCGCCATGGAGACCACGCCCGCGAAGTCGACCATCATGAAGTGGTCGATGTGGATGTCGGTCAGCTTCTCCCAGGTCGCCACGGTGCAGCCGGGACCGCCGCGGCCGAGGGAGTCGTTCGTCATCGCCGTGGACTCGGCGGAGTAGGTGTCGCCCGTCTTGGGGTCCGTGCACTTGGGGATGGACAGCAGGGTGTCGCGCGGCATGCTCACCACCGACATGTTGGAGCGGTCCGCCGAGAGGTGCAGCAGCATCTGGACGTCGGCGCGCGGCGGGGTGTCGAAGGTGTCCTTCGCGCCGCCGAGCTTCTGGTTCTCCGCGGAGTTCCGCGCGTCCGAACCGATCAGCAGGATGTTCAACGGCGTCTGGCCCGCCGCGTTGGCCTTCGGCGCGGCGGCCCGGTCCTTCGCGTCACCGATGTTCAGGGCGCCCTTTTTGATGTTGTCGTTGAGGTGCTCGTAGTAGAGGTATCCGGCGCCGGCCGTCCCGATTATGACCACCGCCAGGATCGTCGCCGACCAGCGCAGCGCCCGCCGTCCACGCCGTCCGCGGTCGCCGTTCCCCTCGCCGTTCCCCTCGCTGTCCCCGTCGTCGGCGCCCCCGCTGCCGGCCGCCGGTCTCTCCCCGTTCCGCGGACCGGGCGACCTCGTCTCCTCGGCCGCCGGCACCTCCCCGCGCACACTGCTCCGCGCCACTCCCGCCCCTCCCCAACCCACCCTGGACCTGACACGGGTCCGCCCCGCGTCGTGTGAGACGCGGAACGGACCCGTCAGGTCACCTACTTGGCGCACTCAACCTTGTCGGCCGTGGATTTCTGTACCCCCTCGGGCGTCGAACCCGACGCCGCCGTGAGCGGAACGCCCGCCCCCTTGAAGTCCTTGCCCAGCGTCAACGTCATCGCGGGCAGCCCCTGCGAGTTCAGCACACTCTTGCCGGGCTTCAGCGCCGAGCCCGACAGACCCATGATCGCGGCGAGCCGGCGGGCCTGGGGCGCCTGGTCGGCCGCGTACTCCAGGGTGGTCTTCGCCAGCGCCGCCGGAGCGTTGCCCGCGTTCTCGGACTTGAGCACGCCCTCCTGGTTCTGCAGCCAGGCGAGCGTCTTCTGCGCGCTGCCGGACTCGGCCCCGCCGTTGACGATGCGCACCCGCACGTCGGCCGCCGCCGACTTGGTGCCCTTGAGCCGGGCGGCGACGGCGGCCTTCTCCTTCGCCGCCTTCTGCTTGACCGCGGTGAACGACACATCATTCTTGATCATGGAGAAGACCTGCGGCGCGGTCGTCTCGTTGAGGACGACGGTGGCCTTGACCTTCTCGGCCGGGTTGTCGATCACCGGGACGGTGGTGAAGGTCAGGTTCTTCACGTCCAGCTTGCCCAGCTCCAGACCGAGGTCCTTGAGCTTGCCGATGCTGTCCAGCTGGGAGTCGACGGTCAGCGCCTTGGTGCCCGCCTCGGCCACCTTCACCATCTTCGTCGGATCGGTGAGGGTCGAGTTGGACTTCAGCTTCCGCATCAGCGCGCTGAGGAACTGCTGCTGGAGAGCGATCCGGCTCAGGTCACCGCCGAACCCCACCGCGTGCCGGGTCCGTACGAAGGCGAGCGCGGTCTCGCCCTCGATGTGCCGGGTGCCCTTCTTCAGGTTCAGATGCGAGTCGGGGTCCTTGATGTCCTTCGCCAGACAGACGTCGACACCGCCGACCGCGGTGGTCAGCGTCTTCACCGCGTTGAAGTCGGCGACCATGAAGTTGTCCGGGGTGACCCCGGTCAGCTCGGTGACGGTCCGCGCCGTGCAACTGGGCGTACGGCCGCCCTGCCCCAGGCTCGTGTTGAAGCGGACGCCGGTCGTGCCCGGGATGACCTTGGAGGTGCCGTCCGCCTGGGTCGTCGGGCAGTCCGGGACGTCGGTGATCAGGTCGCGCGGAATGCTGAGGGCGGTCGCGTTCGAGCGGTCCTTGGAGACGTGCAGCAGGATCGTGGTGTCGGCGTGGCCGACGCTGCCGGAGTCGCCGTAGCCCTCGTTGCCCGAACCGGTGCGCTTGTCGGTGCCGATCAGCAGGATGTTGATCGCCTTGTCCTTGCTGAAGCCGCCGGTGCTCGCGCCGTCGTCCGAGACGGAGGTGATGTTGTCGTTGAGGTGCTTGATGTAGAGGTAGCCGCCCGCCGACACGGCGACCAGGACGAAGGCCAGGCCGCCGCCCGTCCACATCAGGATCTTCTTGCTCTTGGACTTCTTCTTCGCCGCGCCCCGCCCGCGCCGGGCCGGCGGTTCCTCGGGCGCGCCCCGCCGTCTGCGCGGCGGCGGCACCTCACGGCCCGGGGCGGCGCGCCCCGGGGCCTGGCGGGCCTCCCGGTCCGGAGGCGTCTTACGGCTCCGTGCCGTCCCGCCGCCGGGGGCGGCTCTGCGGGGTCCCGGCACCGCTGACTGCGGTGTGGAAGGAGTCAGTCGCAGTTCGTATTCGCCAGTGTCCGGATTGAGTACCCACTGGTCTGCGGGGTCGATGTTCTCCGCCCGCCCACGGCCTTGCGCGTCCACGGTTTACCGAATCCTCCGTCGGGGCCACGCGGCGCCTTCCCCCTCCAGGCGCTCGGGTCTCGTCCAAGCGGCGCGCCGTCCACAGGACGGACCCATGGCCAGGCGCACCGGATCGCTCACACTATCCGCCCGGTCGAGCGTCGAGCGACGGCGGTGACGCATTCCACGTCCCTACAACCGGTCAATCCGCCCTAATTTTCTTTATGGAACTCCGCCGCCTTGGCGATCGCTTTACCGGCAGCCGTCCTCGGCGGCCGTGTTCCCGCGAAAGGCGGGCGCCTCGGTCGCGTCAACGCCGGGCCTTTCGTCCCCTTCCCGGGGGATTTTCCTCGTCACCGTCACCGGGTCGTCCGCCCGCAACCGCGCGAACAACTTCTCGGCCTGCGGTTCCACGAGTTGGTCGCGATTGGCGTTGTATACGTACGACTCCCTTGGCACGGTGAGGAATTGGACCCGTTCGGCGGGGATGTCCCGCATTCCGCGCACGAGTTGGTACAACCCGCGCAGGTTCGCCAGCCCCGGATCGGTGGTGAGGGAGGAGGTGGCCGAGTCGAGCACCGGATAGAGCTTCACCGGATTGAGCAGTACGTCCTCGCTCTGCACCTTGTTGACGAGCGCGCCCAGGAACCGCTGCTGACGGTCCATCCGTTCGGTGTCGCTGCCGTTCCCGAGCGACTCGCGGGCCCGTACGTAACCCAGTGCCTGTTCCCCGTCGAGCGTCACCCGGCCCGCGGGCAGCCGCAGCCGGGCGGCCCTGTCCTCGATCGGCGCCTTCAGGCACACCTCCACGCCGTCGACCGCGTCGACCATGTCCTTGAACCCGTGGAAGTCGACGACCATGTGGTGATCGATCCGGACATCGGTGAGCTTCTCCACGGTCCGGATGGTGCAGGCCGAACCGCCCTCCTGGAACGCGGAGTTGAACATCGCGAAC
This sequence comes from Streptomyces sp. NPDC005423, assembly GCF_040606415.1. Classification (NCBI taxonomy): domain Bacteria; kingdom Bacillati; phylum Actinomycetota; class Actinomycetes; order Kitasatosporales; family Streptomycetaceae; genus Streptomyces; species Streptomyces sp. NPDC005423. Next base: position 159,665 of record NZ_JBEXET010000012.1, read on the forward strand.
ACCGGCTCGGTCCGGCTCCCGTCCGGCCGCCGGCAGGCCGGCACGTCCACCATCAGGTCCCGGGGCAGCGACACGGCGGTCGCCCCGCGCCGGTCGGCGGCCAGATGCAGCAGGATCGTGGTGTCCGACCGCTCGGTCCCGGAGTCCCGCCCGTACTCGGCGTTCCCCTCGCCCGACCGCGAGTCCGACCCGATCAGCAGAATGTTCTGCGCGCCCTTCACCAGCGAGGTCGGCCGCTCCTTCTCGTACCGCGCCAGCTCGGCGGCGGCGGCCTCATCCGGCGTGATGTTCCCGTCGAGCTTCGCGTAGACCCCCCACCCGACGCCTCCGGCGACCAGCACCACGACACCCGCCCCGAGTGCACCCCGCCGCCCCCAGCGCCACCGCCGGCGCACGCGCCCGGCCCCGGAGGCGGAAGCCCCTCCTACGGTGTCGTCGTCCAGCACGAGCGGGCCCACCCCTCCATGGCGTACGAGCGTGTAGTCCTGCTCCTACGACCATGGCGCGGATGGGCCGGTGAGGCGGCCGGTGCTGCGCCGTCCGGGTGAGCCGCGGACGTCCTCAGCGGCGCGTGGCCGTGACGCGCTCGCTCTCCACCCGCCTGGCCAGCGACTCCTCGTCCAGCCGCGCCAGATTCCGGCACAGCACGACCGAGGCCCCGCTGGCGAGCGGCGCGTACAGCCCGGCGCTCACCCCGTCCCAGCTGTCGTACGCCAGCCCCGACAGCAACCGCGAACCGGGACCCGTGAGCCCCAGCGCGCCCGCGTCGGCCCGGGCCCGCTCGACGACCTCCGCGCCCGTCAGCTCGGCCCCCGCCACGATCAACGCCGGCTCCTCGGGGCCGACCGGCACGAACGGCACGAACCGGTCGCCCTGGCCCGGCACCTCCACCGCGTAGTCGGCGAACCCGGCCGGCGCCTGCGGGAACCGCCCCCCGAGCGGCCGCAGGGCCAACGCGACCCGCTCCCCTTCGCACGCCCGCGCCGCGTCCAGCGAGTCGGGCCCGCTGACGACGACGTCCGCCGCGCCCGGGTTCCCGGCGACATCCGCGACGACCCCGACCGACGAACACGCCAGCAGCCAGACGGCCGTCTGCCAGTGCGCGGGCAGCAGCAGCGCGACCCGGTCACCGGGCGCCGCCCCCAGATCCCCCTGGAGCAGATTCGCGGTCTTGGCCACCCAGTTGCAGAAGGTGGCCACGGAGAGTTCGACCCGTTCGCCCGTGGCGTCGTCGTAGAAGGTCACCAGGGGGCGGCCGGGGTCCGCGGCAAGCGCGGAACGCAGCAGGTCGGCAGGGGTGCGATCGGTGGCGTTCACCCGCACCAGCGTACGCGGGCGCCCGCGGGGAAGTCCGGCGGCCACGGGTCGGTCCGCGCGGCAGGACATACCTGCGGTCCGTGGGTGGCAATCTCTACCGAAAAGGCAGGAAGGTGCGACTCAAGGTGATCTCCGGCCATCCGGACGGATTCGCCACGTACTGCCCCGATGGACGACCTGACGACGCACTCGGCTCGGCCCGTCCCACGGCGGCCCGCCGACGGGGGCGCCGAGGGGCCGCCGACGGGGTGGTCGACGGGGCGACGACGGGTTGACGACGGGGGTCGGGGAGGCGGGCCGCCATCGGGCGGTCTGCATACACTGGCCGGCCGACAGACAGTTGCGGCCGGTCCCGGCAGGAAGCAGAGACGACAGGTGACAGAAGCGATCCTCCTGGTCGGCGGCAAGGGCACCCGGTTGCGCCCGCTCACGGTGCGCACCCCCAAGCCGATGGTCAGGGCGGCGGGGGTGCCGTTCCTCACGCACCAGCTGGCGCGGGCGAGAGCGGCGGGCGTGGACCACATCGTGCTGGCCACCTCCTATCTGGCGGAGGTGTTCGAACCGCACTTCGGCGACGGCTCCGCCCTCGGCCTCCACATCGAGTACGTCACGGAGGACGAACCCCTCGGCACCGGCGGCGCCATCCGCAACGTGGCCGCGCGCCTCCACTCGGGCCCCGACGAACCGGTCCTGATCTTCAACGGGGACATCCTCACCGGCCTGGACATCCGGGCCCTGGTCCGCACCCACGAGACGACCGGCGCCGACGTCTCGCTCCACCTCACCAAGGTGACCGACCCGCGCGCCTACGGGCTGGTCCCCACCGACGCGACGGGCCGCGTCCTGGCCTTCCTGGAGAAGCCGCAGACCCCGGAGGAGATCGTCACCGACCAGATCAACGCGGGGGCGTACGTCTTCCGCCGCTCGGTCATCGACACCATCCCGGCGGGCCGCCCGGTCTCCGTGGAGCGCGAGACCTTCCCGGACCTGCTCTCCGCCGGCGCCCATCTCCAGGGCCTGGTGGACTCCACGTACTGGCTGGACCTCGGCACCCCGGCCGCGTTCGTCCGGGGGTCGGCCGACCTGGTCCTGGGCCGCGCCCCGTCCCCGGCGGTCCCGGGCCGTTGCGGCGACCGGCTGGTCCTGCCCACGGCGCGGGTCGCCCCCGACGCCAAGCTCACCGGCGGCACGGTGGTGGGCGAGGGCGCGTTCGTCGCCGAGGGCGCACGGGTCTGCGGCTCCACGATCCTGCCCGGCGCCGTGATCGAACCGGGCGCCGTGATCACCGACTCCCTCATCGGCACCCGCGCCCGCGTCGGCGAACGCTCCGTCCTCACCGGCACGGTCATCGGCGACGGCGCGGTCATCGGCCCGGACAACGAACTCCGCGACGGCGTACGGGTCTGGTGCGACGCCCGGATTCCGGCCGGGGCGGTGCGGTTCTCGTCCGACCAGTAGGGAGCGAGGGGCGCCGTCCGGCCGGACGGCGCCCCAACGGCGTTCAGTACTCAGGCAGTTGACCGGGCCGATCGCCGTACCGGTCGCCGTACCGGTCGCCGTGCCGGTTCACAGCCGCCCGATATCGGTGCGGGGCATCTTCGGGTGCCGCCGGGCCGGGGTACGGCCACTGAGGAGGATCAGCCGGGCGGCACGGTGGCGCTGGCCGGCGTAGGGCTCCAGCAGCGACAGCATCACCGAGTCGTCCGCGTCCCGGTCCCCGGCCAGCGCCCACCCCACGATCCCGGGCAGATGCAGATCCCCCACGGTCACGGCGTCCGCCGCTCCATGGCTGCGCTGCACGGTCTCCGCCGACGTCCACACCCCCACCCCCGGCACGAGCTCCAGCCGGGCCCGCGCCTCCTCCGGCTCCATCCCCACCGCCTGCTCCAGCCGCGCGGCGACCCGTACGGCACGCAGAATCGTCGACGCCCGCTTGTCGTCCACCCCGGCCCGGTGCCACTCCCACGACGGGATCAGCGCCCAGGTCCGAGGCGCCGGCACCACCCACATCCGCCCCTCCACCGGCCCCGGCGCCGGCACCCCGAACTTCCGCACCAGCAGCCGCCACGCCCGGTACGCCTCGTCGGTCGTGACCTTCTGCTCCAGCACCGAGGGGATCAGCGACTCCAGCACCAGGCCGGTCCGGGTCAGCCGCAGCCCCGGCCGCCGGTGCCGGGTGACGGCCAGAAGGCGATGCCGGGGCGCGAAGAGAGAGGGGTCGTCGGCGGCACCCAGCAGTTCGGGCAACCGTTCCAGCAGCCACCGGGCGCCGGGCCCCCAGGCCTCGCCGCGCACCTCGCCCCCGGCCGCGGAGACCCGGAGCGTGCCCGGTCCCGCGGGCGTCAGACTCGTCCGCCACACCGACCCGTCCGGCGTCGCCCGGAACGTGGGATCCCCCGGCCCCCGCCGGAGCGGCCCCAGCACCAGCCCGAGATCGAGCGCCCCCTCCGGCATCCACCGCCGCACCAGCCCGGCCGCCGACGCCTGCCGGGGCACACCCGCGAGCACCTCCGCGGGCACCTCCGCAAGGGCGTCTGCGGGCGCATCCGCGTGCACGCTCGCGGGCGCGACGACCTGCCCGCCCCGCACGGTCGTACGAGTGGGTCGCGGAGCGAAACGTCCTGCCACGAATGAGGTCCTAGCGCGGTCCTGGCGCGGTCCCAGAGAGGTACTGGGAAGGTTCTGGGAAATCCTGACACATCTCGCGGATCTGACACATTCCGAGCAACGTGTCGACGCTGACCCGGCGAGGTCGGAGAACAGCCGAAGCGGTGCCGCTGCCACGGTCCTACCAAGGCAGGCGCGCGCGGCCCGCCTCACCGCACCTCGATGAACGCCTCCGCATCCCGCGCGGGCCTGGCCCGCGGCTCCTCCGCCGGGTGCCCCACCGCCACCGCGCCCATCGGGTCCCACCCCGCCGGCAGCCCCAGCACCTCGCGCACGACGTCCCGGCAGAACATCGTCGACGACACCCACGCCGACCCCAGCCGCTCCCCGGCCAGCGCGACCAGCAGGTTCTGCACCCCGGCCCCGGCGGCCACCACGAACATCTCCCGCTCGGCCGCGTCCCGCCGCGCGTCCCCGTAGGAGTGCGACCCGTCCATGACGAGACACGGCACCACCAGATACGGCGCCGCGCGCAGCACCTCGCCCCGCCGCACCCGCCTGGTGATCGACTCCTCGCTCCTGCCGTCCCGCCGCAGATCCTCGATCCACGCGTCCCGCATGGCGTCCAGCAGCCCGCTCCGCGCCGCCGCCGACTCCAGCAGGACGAACCGCCACGGCGTCGTGTGATGCGGCGCCGGCGCGGTCACCGCCGCGGCCACCGCCCGCCGTACGGCACCGGGGTCGACCGGCTCGTCGGTGAAGGCCCGCACCGTGCGCCGCTGGGTCACCGCCTCCCGTACGGCCTCCGACGTGCCGAGCCGGAACATGTCGTCGCGACCGGAGCGCACCATGGCCCGGGCTCCGTCCCCGTCGTCGTCGGACACCACCCGCGGCAGCCCGCGTACGACGGCGACGGGCAGCCCGGCGGCCTTGCCCTTGACGAGGTCGCCCGCGGCGGCGAGTTCGTCGGCGGTGGCGACGACGGTCGCGCTGAGCGGATGGCCGTTCGCGTCCGTGCCCCCGCGCAGATCGTCCAGCACGCGCACACCGGCGGCGCCGATCGCCACATCCGTGAGCCCCGTGCGCCACGGTCGCCCGAAGGTGTCGGTCACCACGACCCCGACGTTGACGCCGAGCGCGTCCCGCAGCCCCGCACGGATGGCCCGCGCGGACGCGTCCGGGTCCTCGGGCAGCAACAGCACAGTCCCGGCAGGGGTGTTGGAGGCGTCGACCCCTGCGGCGGCCATCACCAGACCCTGCCGGTTCTCCACGATCCGCAGCGGTCCGCGCCGCGCCACGACCCGTACGGTCTCGGCGTCGATCGCGACCTCCCGGTCGGCCGCCTCGACGACCCGGCCCTCCGCCTTGGAAACGATCTTCGAGGTGACGAGCAGCACGTCCCCGTCGGCGAGTCCGGCCCCGGCCGCCGCGATCACCTTGGCCAGATCGTCACCGGCCACCACCTCGGGAAGCCCTGGCACGGCCCAGACGCGATAACCGCCGCCCGCCGCCGCACCCCACCCCGAGCCCTCGCTGACGCCCCCGCCCCGCCCCGCGTCCACGCCGTCACCCCGGCCTACGTCCACGCCCTGTCCTACGTCGACGCCCTCGCCCTGGCCTACGTCCACGCCCTCGCCCACGCCCTCGGCGCGTGCCCCGCGCCCGCCGCCGGCCGCCGTCCCGCTCACGCCGTCCGCACCTCCTCGGCCAGCGCGAGTGCCGCGCCCGCCATCCGCGCGGTCGCCCCGACGTCGGTCATCATCAGCGGCACCGCCCGGCAGCGGATGCCGGCCGCCTCGACGGGCTCCACCGCGGCCGTGTCCACCGTGTCGACGAGCCAGCCGTCCAGCAGCCCCGAGCCGTAGTGCTCGGCCACCGCCGTCGCCGTGGACTCCACACCGACCGCCGCGAGGACCTTGTCGGCCATCCCGCGCACCGGCGCGTCCCCGACGATGGGGGAGAGGCCGACCACCGGCACCCCGGCCTCGGCGATCGCCTCCCGGATACCGGGCACGGCGAGGATCGTGCCGATGGAGACGACGGGGTTGGAGGGCGGGAAGAGGATGACGTCCGCCTCCGCGATCGCCTCCAGCACGCCCGGCGCGGGCTTCGCCTGCTCGGCGCCGACCGGGACGACCGCCTCGGCGGCCACGGAGGCCCGCAGCCGCACCCAGTACTCCTGGAAGTGGATCACCTTGCGTTGGCCGTCCAGCTCGACGGCCACATGGGTCTCGACCCGGTCGTCGGTCATCGGGATCAGCCGCACCCCCGGCTTCCACCGGTCGCACAGCGCGTCGGTGACGGCGCTCAGCGGATAGCCCGCGCCCATCATCTGCGTCCGCACGATGTGCGTCGCGAAGTCCCGGTCGCCGAGCCCGAACCACTCGGGGCCCACCCCGTACGCCCCGAGCTCCTCCTTGAGGTGGAAGGTCTCGTCGGCCCGCCCCCAGCCCTGCTCCTCGTTGATGCCGCCGCCGAGTGTGTACATCACCGTGTCGAGGTCCGGACAGACCTTCAGCCCGAAGAGGTGGATGTCGTCCCCCGTGTTGCCGATCACCGTGATGTCCGCGTCCGGCACGGCCTGCTTGAGACCGCGCAGGAAACGGGCACCACCGATACCGCCTGCCAGAACCACAATGCGCATGGGAGCAAGTCTCGCAGGCGGGTACGACAACGCGTCAGGCAGTCACGGCTTCCGCCGGGCCGTGCACGGCGGGGGCGGCGCAGGCGGTGTGCATCGGCATCTCGGTCAGCCCCGGGTAGTAGACGTGCAGGCTGACGGCCGGTTCCAGCGAGTCGTTGACCACCTCGTGCACGTACCCCGGCGCGAACACCCGCTGCGCGCCCGCCCGCAACGCGCGCGTGCCGCGCCGGGTCCGCTCCGTGAGCGCGCCGTCCAGCAGGGTCAGCACCCCGGAGGAGCGGCCGTGGTCGTGCGGTCCGCTGCCCTGGCCGGGCACCCAGGACAGCAGCCACACCTCGTAGCCGGGCCCGGTGCGCAGCCGGTGGTACCAGCGCGTGGTGGCGTCGTAGCGCACCAGGTGCTCCCACTGGGAGCGGTCGGCGGCGATCGAGCGGGAGAGGCCGGCGAACTCGGCGACGGTGGCCGGGTGTTCGCGCGGAGCCTGGAGCAGATGCGGGACTTCGAGGATGTCGCCGGCGATCTGGAGGTCGTTGTCGCTGTTCATTCGGTGTGCTGGTTTCCTCGGTGGAAGAGGCCAGGGAGCCAGGGGCCAGGGAGCCAGAAGGGCCGGAGGGAACGGGAAGGCGAGTCGGACGGGTCGGTGAGGACTCGTAGGACAGCTGGAGCGGGTGTGGCTCAACAGCCGGTACGGCGACAACAACAGCTACGGCGAGCCCGGACAGCACCGAGGGACCCGGCGGTGCGGGTCGAGGTGAGTGCCGAGTTCGCGAGCATGCCCACAAGGACAGCGGTTCACGCCTCGCACTGTCAACTCGGTGCCCGGCATGTGGGACATGTTTCACCTCATCCGGTCCATCTCTCAGGCGAAAGGTTTGTTCGGGGGCCGACCGGGACACATGGCGCACAACCGGGCGCGCGGGCCCCGCTGGAACGAGATCGAATTTCTGGACGTCCTCCTCCATACAGGCCCGCGGCCGGGGTAGCCGGAGCGGGAGGCCCTGCGGGTCCCCTCTGCGTGTCAAGGTTTATGCCGATTTGAACACTTTCCGCTAGGCCTTGGTTCCGCAGAGTGAATAAGGGGCCCAATAGCAGATCTCGGCTTGACTCGCCCGGAGCAGCACACTTGTAATTTCACTCGTGTCGTTCAGCCGGAATCGGTAACGGCTAGACCACGGGGACGCGAAAGACGACGAGGGGCGCACATGACCGAGCTGGTGCAGCAACTGCTGGTCGACGACGCGGACGAGGAACTCGGCTGGCAGGAGCGCGCGCTGTGCGCCCAGACCGACCCCGAGTCCTTCTTCCCCGAGAAGGGCGGCTCCACGCGCGAGGCCAAGAAGGTCTGCCTCGCCTGCGAGGTCCGCTCCGAGTGCCTTGAGTACGCCCTCGCCAACGACGAGCGATTCGGTATCTGGGGCGGCCTGTCCGAGCGCGAGCGCCGGCGGCTCAAGAAGGCCGCGATCTGACCGGGCGACGCCGTTCCCGGCGCACCGACTCGGCGACGTACAGCTCTCCGGCCGAGGACATACGGAACGCACGGAACGCGGGAAACGTACAGAACGCGGAAAACGTACGGAGAGAACGGGCGAACGGCCCGTCGCGGGTGGGTTGTCCACAGGCGGCGGGCCGTGGTCATGCCCAGCCGATAGTGTGGTCGCTCGTCCGAGACGCCCGGCCGCCCGCTCGGGGCGCAGGCGTCCACCGCAGTCCATCGAACCGGGGCCCGTACCTCGATGTCCGTGCACAGCCACATGGCAGCAGCCCAGCAAGACCCGACCGCCACACCCGAGTTCCCGCGTCACGTGGTGACGGCGGTGCTCGTCTCCCACGACGGCGCCCGCTGGCTGCCCGACGCGCTCGCCGGGCTGCTCGGCCAGGAGCGCCCGGTGCAGAGCGTCGTGGCGGCCGACACCGGCAGCGCGGACGACTCCGCCCAGCAGGTCACCGACGTCCTCGGCGCCGACCGCGTGCTGCACCTCGCCCGGCGCACCTCCTTCGGCCAGGCCGTCGAGGAGGCCAACCGCAGCGCTCCCGTGCTCACTCCGGACGAGCTGCCCTACCTCAAGCGCCCCAGCGGCTGGGACCCCGTCACGCGCACCTGGCGCGACGACGCCTACGACCTGCCGGAACTGCCGCACGGCGAGCCCGTCCAGTGGCTGTGGCTGCTGCACGACGACTCCGCCCCCGAACCCGACGCCCTGGCCCAGCTGCTGCGCGTCGTCGACACGGAGTACGGCCTCGGCCGCGAGGACGTGGCCGTCGTCGGCCCCAAGCTCCGCGGCTGGTACGACCGCAGGCAGCTGCTGGAGGTCGGCGTCACCATCGCCCACTCCGGCCGCCGTTGGACCGGCCTGGACCGCCGCGAACAGGACCAGGGCCAGCATGACCACGTACGGCCGGTGCTCTCCGTCTCCACCGCCGGCATGCTGATCCGCCGCGACGTCTTCGAGGAACTCGGCGGCTTCGACCGCCGGCTGCCCCTGATGCGCGACGACGTCGACCTGTGCTGGCGCGCCCACACCGCGGGCCATCGCGTCCTCGTCGCCCCGGAGGCGGTCGTACGGCACGCCGAGGCGGCCTCCCGGGAGCGCCGTACCGTCGACTGCGCGGGCCGCACCGTCGCCTCCCCGCACAAGGTCGACAAGGCCGGCGCCGTCTACACCCTGCTCGTCAACAGCCGTACGGCCGTGCTGCCGTGGGTTTTGGTCCGGATCGTCGTGGGCACCGTCCTGCGCACCCTCGCCTACCTCGTCGGCAAGGTCCCCGGACAGGCCCTCGACGAGATCCGCGGCCTCCTGGGCACCCTGCTGCGCCCCGAGCGGATCCTCGCCGGGCGGCGCAGGCGCGGCCGTTCCGAGATCGCCAAGGACGAACTGCGGCCCCTCTTCCCGCCGCCCGGCGCGACCGTACGGGCCACCGTCGAGCAGGTCGCCGCCAACTTCGTCGACACCTCCGACCCCGAGATCACCTCCGGTGCCGGACGGCACGGCGGCGCGGTCGAGTCCGGACCCGGCGGCGACGACGCCGACTTCCTGGACATCGAGCAGTTCGCCCGCGTGAAGCGCATCGCCCGCAAGCCCGGCCCGGTGCTCTTCCTGGTCCTCCTCTTCGTCTCGCTCGTCGCCTGCCGCGGCCTCCTCGGCAGCGGCGCGCTCGCGGGCGGCGCCCTGCTGCCCGCCCCCGGCTCCTCCGGCGAACTCTGGTCGCGCTACCTGGACGCCTGGCACCCCGTCGGCGCCGGCGGCACCCCCGCGGCCCCGCCGTACCTCGCGCTCGTCGCGATGCTCTCCTCGCTGCTGTTCGGCTCGACCGGCCTCGCCGTCACCGTGCTGCTGGTCGCCTCCGTCCCGCTGGCGGGTCTCACCGCCTACTTCGCCTCCCGCCCGCTCGTCGAGTCCCGGTTGCTGCGCGCCTGGGCGGCCGTCGTCTACGCCTTCCTCCCCGCCGCCACCGGCGCCCTCGCGGGCGGCCGCATCGGCACCGCGGTCCTCGCCGTACTGCTGCCGCTGCTCGCCCGCGCAGGCGTCGCGGCCAGCGGCCTGGCACACTCCCCGGGCACCCGCGGCAGCTGGCGCGCCACCTGGGCCTACGCCCTGCTCCTCACGGTCACCACGGCCTTCACCCCGATCGTGTGGCCCCTCGCGCTGCTCCTCGGCATCGCGCTGCTGGCCGTGCGCCGCACCGAACTCACCGCCTACGCACCGCGTTTCCTGGTCCAGTTCGGCACCCCGCTGCTGATGCTCGCCCCCTGGTCGCTGACGCTGCTGCCGTTCGGCTTCTTCCGGGAGGCCGGTCTGGAGTACGGCTCCGGGGCCGCCTCCGCCCTCGACCTGCTCGGCGCCAGCCCGGGCGGCCCCGGCACGGTCAGCGGACTGATGCTCATCGGCATCGTCCTGGCCGCGCTCGCCGCCCTGCTGCGCGACGAGCGCCGGTTCGGCATCCTCACGGCCTGGGGCATCGCCCTGGTGGGCCTCGTCTTCGCCGTCCTGTCCAACCGCTCCACCTGGGCCGGCCCGGCCACCCTCGTCTACGGCCTCGCCCTCCTCGCCGCCGCCGCGCTCGGCGCCGACGGGGCACGCTCCCGGGTGGCCGAGCAGAGCTTCGGCTGGCGCCAGCCGGTCGCCGTGCTGATCGCCTTCGCGTCGGCGGCGGGCCCGCTGCTCGTCGCCGCCGGCTGGATGATCCGGGGCGCCGACGGCCCCGTGGAGCGGCGCGACTCCGTCCAGGTGCCGGCCTTCGTCGCCGAGGAGAGCGGCACCCAGGACCAGGCCCGCACCCTCGTCCTCGACAGCGACTCCGCCGCCCACGTGGGCTACGTCCTCGTCCGCGGCTCCGGTGCCCGCATGGGCGACGGCGAGTTCGCCGCCGCGGACGGCGGGAACGAGAAGCTCGACAAGGTCGTCGCCAACCTCGTCGCCGGTTCCGGCGCCGACCAGGCCGACCAGCTCGGCGGCTTCGCCGTCCGCTACGTCCTCCTCCACAAGGGCGCCCCCCGCGAGGTCGGCCGCGTCCTGGACGCCACCCCCGGCCTCAGCCGGCTCAGCCAGGCCGACGGCAGCGCCCTGTGGCGGGTGGACGCCCAGGTGTCCCGCGCGTCCGTCGTCGGCGGCTCCGGCGCCCCGAAACCGGTCGCCGCGGGCCCCGTCGACATCCACACCACGATCCCGTCCGGCGCCACCGGCCGCGTGCTGCGCCTCGCCGACGCGGCCGCCCCGGGCTGGACGGCCACCCTGAACGGCGGACCGCTCACCCGGACCACGGTCGACGGCTGGGCCCAGGGCTTCCAACTCCCCACCTCCGGCGGCCGGTTGGACGTCACCTACGACGATCCGGCGGCGCACACCGGCTGGCTGTGGACCCAGGGCGCGCTCGCCCTCGTACTCGTCGTGCTCGCCCTGCCGGGCCGCCGCCGCGACGTCGACGACGACCTGCCCGAGGAGGAGCCGGTCCCCGCCGAGGCCGTCGCCGGCGAGGGCCGCCGCGCCCGCCGGCTGCGCGCCCAGGCGGAGGCCGAGGCGACCGAGGACGACTCCGCACAACCCGGCGAGTACGGCCAGTACGGCGAGGCCGCCGAACAGGGCGAGTACGGCGAGCACGGCGGGTCCGGCCCGGACACCCCGCAGCCGCCCGCGCCGGACGCCCCCGCCGCCGTACCGCGGCAGGGGTCCTACGACGAGTGGGACCCGGCGAGCTACGCGAGCGCCGAGTACGGCGGTTACGACGGCGAGCAGTACCAGGACGGCCGGCAGTACCCGGCGGGCGGCTACGACCAGACGTACCGGGCGGACTCCTACCAGGCCGACCAGTACGACCCGTACGCCTACGGCGACCAGCCCCAGCAGGGCACCTACGACCCGGCCTACGACCCCCACCAGGGCCAGGGCCAGGGCCAGGGCCAGGGCCAGGGCCAGGGCCAGGATTACGACCCCGCGTACGACCCGGCCCGGCAGCAGTATCCGCACGGCAGTGAGCGCCCCGACGGGAGCCAGCAGTGAACCGCACCCTCCTCACCTTCCTCGGCGGGGTGACCGCGCTCGCCGCCGTCACCGGCTTCGCCGCGGCGAGCGGCCCGGCCGCGTCCGGCACCGCCACCGGGACCGCCGGGACGGCCGCCCGGCTGCCCGTGGAGCGCACCAGCCTGCTGTGCCCGGCGCCCAGCACCTCCGACATCGCCGACACGTCGTACGCCTCGTTCACGCCCGTCACGGCGGGCACCGCGAGCGACGGCACGGCCCAACTCCGTGCCGCCACCGAGGAGTCGGGCGACGGGACGAGCACCGGCAAGGGCAAGAAGGCCGCCAAGCCCGTCCTCCAGCCCAAGGAGCCCGGCACCCCGGCCACCGGAGACCACTCCGGCTCCGACTCGCCCGCGCTGCTCGGCACCGCCGAGGGGAAGTACGCGCCGGGCTGGACCGTCCAGGAGACCACCCAGGTCGCCGCGGGCGCCGGCCGCGGCCTCCTGGGTGTCGACTGCACCGCTCCGGACACCGAGTTCTGGTTCCCGGGCGCCGCCACCTCCGCCGACCGCACGGACTACGTGCACCTGACCAACCCCGACGACTCCGCCGCCGTCGTCGACATCGAGCTCTACGGCAAGGACGGCGCGATCAAGTCGACGGTGGGCGAGGGCATCACGGTCCAGCCGCACTCCAGCGAGCCGGTCCTGCTCTCCACCCTCACCGACGAGCAGCAGACCGACGTGACCGTGCACGTGATCGTGCGCAGCGGCC